>JAFSBM010000066.1 GCA_017437285.1 Ruminococcus sp.
AAATACTGACAAAGCGTGGCTTAGTCAGTATTTCAGATTACTATTCATTAGTACATATTTAATTTTGAATTGAACCGCCGTATGCCGAACGGCACGTACGGTGGTGTGAGAGGGCGGTTCATTCCGTCCTACTCAATTATTATTAAGCTTTAAGAGGGAGTGCAGAAGCTTCAAGAAGCTTTGCGTCAACCTTCATAATAACAATAGCGTCATCAACTGTAAGACCTGTTTCGCCGTTAACGTCAGCATTTGCAGCACCCTGCTCAGAAAGTGCGTACTTGTCAGCGTTGCCGATAGACTGGAGAATTGCAGTTGCGTCAGCAATTGTTACAGTACCGTCGTTGTTAGCGTCACCGTATGTCTTAACAGGAACAGCAGGCTCTGTAGGAGCTGTTGTAGGCTCTGTAGGCTGAGGTTCAGCTGTTGTAGGTGCTGTTGTAGGCTCAGTTGTAGGCTCTACAACCTCAGCTGACTTGAAGTTGTAAACTGTCATTTCGCCGTTTTCATCATCGCACCACCAAATCTGAATCTGTGCTGATTTAACGGAAGCAGGAATTGTGCTGATATCAACTTCAACATTAAGTTTTCCGTCAGCACCGATTTTGCCGTCCCATTCAATATTTGTCCACTCGTCGCCCATGTAGCCGACACAGCCGTTTGTTGTAGAACCAGCCTTACCCTCGATTGTGAATGTGAGAGTGTTGGAATCGCCTCTGTTAGCGAAATCAACTTCATACTTCTTTGTTGTATCCTCAGGGGGAGCTTCGATTTCGCCCTTACCCTCGCCGATAATAGCAATCTTAGTTACAGTTGTTGTGCTGTTTGTACGTACAAAGAGGTGAGCGATTTCGTCAACCTTATCTTCGCCCCAAGCAGCAGCAATGTGCTTAGCGGAGTAGTATGCAATACCGTCCTTGTCGTCATAAGACTTGATTTCTGTCCAGTTATCCCAATCGGAATTTACAACTGCGATAACGGGCTGGTCGCCTGTGTACTGAACAGCAACATCGCCGCCCTCAAGTTCTTTCCATGTAGCGTTAAGACCGGGAGTGCAGTTGCCGTCCTTTACAGAAGCGTCAAGCTCATGTGTATCGTCGCTTACGATAAAGCCTGAATCAATATCATCATGCTCAATTGTAGGAGATTTTCTTCCGCTGCCCCATACGATTGAATCGTCCTTGATAACATCCATCATAGTATCAACAACAGTTTCAGAACCCTCGTACCATGTGAGATTGCTTCTGTTGATATAGCCGTGAGCCTCACCGCCGTTGTTCTTTTCTACGTTGTTATCCCAAAGAACGCAGGGAATACCCATTTCCTTAGTCTGTGAGATGTAGGCCTTAGCCCACTCTACACGAGCCTCTGTGTTTCCGAAGTTGGAAGCACTGAATTCGCCGAGAACTACAGGAATATCCTTATCGCCGAAAGTCTTTCTGATACCGTCGAGGATAGAAGTAAGCTCTGTAGCGTAAGCTGTTGTAAATGTGCTGTGGTCCTTAACTTCAGCGTTCATTGTGAAGTTGTAGGGTGAATATGCGTGTACAGATACAGCAACATATTCATCATCGGGAACAACGATTTTTGACATCATTGAAGTGTCGCTTGAAGCGCAGTAGCCTGGCATCATAACAAGACGAGTGTCGTTGTTGTCATCGCCTGTACCTCTGATAACTTCAAGAGCGTCAGCGTTGATTTTATTAATTGTGTCAGTTTCTTCCTTTGTAGGACCCCACCATTCGTGGTCTGTACCCTTAGCACGAGGCTCGTTCATAGTTTCGAATACAAGACGCTGGTCGTAGTCCTTGAAAGTTTCTGCAATCTGTTTCCAGAGTGAAGAAACATACCCTGTAAGTTCCTCATAATCTGCACCGAGAGTAGAACGGTTTACATATGGTTCTTCGTGGTGGAGGTTGAGGATAACGTACATATCCTGTTCATAGCAGTAGTCAACGATTTCCTTTACACGTGCAAGCCATGCTTCATCAATCTTATAGCCGTTGCTCTTGTCAACGTGCTGGAACCATGTTACAGGAACACGGATAGTATTGAATCCCTTAGCCTTTACAGCAGCGATAAGCTCAGGTGTAGTCTTGGGGTTGCCCCAGCAGGTTTCAGCTTCAAGACCGTAGCTGTCAAGGGGTTCTTGATTAGCATTTGACATATAAGCGTCAAGTGTGTTGCCGAGGTTCCAGCCTATCTGCATTGCCTCTGTAATCTCGAATGCAGTAAGCTGGTCGGCAGCTTCGATTTCCATTGTAAATGGTGCGAAGTTAAGACCTGTTGCAAGACAAGCCGCAGCAACGGCACTGCTTACAAAGCGTGTGATTCTGGTTTTTTTGATAACCATTTTAAATTCCTCCCAAAATGATTTTTTCATATAGCGGCACAGACTTAGTGCAGGAAATCTGCTTCGCTACTTTAATTTTAGCACATTGCAATAAAAAGGTCAAGGGTTTTTGTGTTTATTGCTGTAGAATTTTAAGCTTGATTTTTAGCTAACTTGTATAAAATATCACTTAATTAATTAATATTCGATTAAGATTTTTCGCTGAGATACGTTCCAAGGCGGTCATTGAGGATATATGCGGTATCATCGGCACTTCTGTCGCCGTTTATTGCATATTCAACTTCCTCATCAATGATATTCTGTAAATCCCAGTTGTAAAAATATGGGTTGGCAGGTACGCTTAAAATGTACTCATAAAGCATATCCTTGTATTCCTGAGTGATAAATTCTTCCTCTCCGTGATTGTTCCAGTTCCACATAAAACCGTTATTTATGGAGTTATTATAATCTGAGGGGCGGTCATAGTCACGCTGTAACTGCTCCTTTAAGACGGGAATTCCTCGTGTGCCGTCGTGCATATATGGTTCAAGCTTTTTCTGGTGGATTATTACAGCGGATAAAAGTTCCCATGCAGCATCTTTGTTTCCGCATTGTTCCGTTATGGCATAAAGGGGATTAGCGGAGCGTATAAAGGTACCTGTGCCGTTTTCCGAGGGATAGCCTACAAATGTTACATCTTCCTTGTTGAAAAATCCGTATGTATGCTGTCCAAATTGCGAATCAAAGCCATTTATGATAAGGTCAAATACAAGCTGTGTGTCGTTGAGTCCTCTTGTCAGCTGGTCGTTGGAATAGTCATTCATTGTCTGGTCGTCTGCAAATTCGGAATTTGGTCGTGGTATAACTTTAACGGGATTATCAAGGCAGAATTGCAGAGTATTTTTGAATGAAGTGCCGAAATCACAGACTGCCTTTCGGTGGTCGATTGAATTTAATCCCTCGATTTTAAGCATAAAATTCGCAAGGTCGGTATTGGCAGTACTTTCGTAAAAATCCATTTGTCCCTTGTATTTTTCGTAAAAGCTTATAGCCTCATTTGCTGTCCAGTTTTCGTATTCCTTGGGAATAAACTTTGTTTTCGCCATAGCGGTGTATATGTGGTAGCCCTCCATAACAGCAGGAAGTTTGCCCTCAACTTCAAGTCCCTCTAAAACACAGGGGAGGAATTCCTCACGGGTAAGTGCGTTGCCCTTGTCCATAAGAGGGTAGAGGTCGGTAAGTACGCCCTTTTTGTCAAGATTCTGCATATCAGTCACGTTTGTACAGATAATATCGGGGGCTTCTCCTGAAAGGAGTGCTGTATTCAGGGCGTTGTTGACAGCGGCATAATACTGGTTTTCTGATTCTTGTGAAGAATAATCTGCTTCAATTCCCTTTGTGTAGTCAACAATTTTTATATCAAAATCCTTTGGCTTGTTGAGGTGGTCGTTGAAAAGCGGGTCGATATACCCCATAGTTCCTACGGTTATAACAGGCTTGCCCTCCTCGTTGTAAACAGGCTCATTCATGGGAAGTGACGTTTCCGCAGGCTTGTCCGAATTGCAGGAAACAGCGGTACACAGGGCAATAAGGGCGGTTAAAAATGATAAAGTTTTCTTCATAAGAAGTCCTCCTTTTTGGCGGTAAATTTTAACGTTTTTTAACGTTCTATAACATAGTGTATTTAGAGGCTCAAAAAGTCAAAGTTTTTTGAAATTTCAGCGAAATAACCAGTTAGCATATACTAAATCACAGCAGTTTGCACAATGAAAGCCGTTAGCCGTTAGCCTTTAGCCGTTAGCCGTATTAAAGCCATTAGCCTTTAGCCTTTAGCCTTTAGCTGGCGGTTCAATTAAGAATTCAGAATTAAGAATTATGAATTAAGAATTTATGGACGGTGGAATTTATCTGCCGTCCGTTTTGTTTTATAGCTAACAGCTAACGGCTAACGGCTAATGGCTCAATAAATAATTACGAATTAAAAAAGCCTGCTGCACATATAATAGTAATATTCCGAAAATTGGAGGTTGCTATGAACGAAAAAACACAATTTACCGCTGTTCTTGCAGGTAATCCAAATGTGGGGAAATCCACCGTATTTAACGCATTGACGGGACTTGACCAGCACACGGGAAACTGGGCAGGCAAAACTGTAGCCTGTGCTGAGGGACAGCTTGAATATGACGGTATATCCGTAACTCTCACCGATATTCCGGGGGCATATTCCCTCCGTGCGGCATCGGCTGAGGAGGAAACCGCCCGACAATTTATCCTCACGGAAAATCCAGATTGTGCCGTGGTAGTCTGCGATTCATCGTGCCTTGAACGGAATTTGTATCTCGCCTTGCAGATTATAAGTGCCGTGCCGAAAACAATTTTATGCCTTAATCTCATTGATGAGGCGGAGAAAAAGGGTTACATAATTGACAGGGATAAATTAAGCGAACTTTTATGCGTTCCTGTTGTTTTTACGTCAGCAAGAAGCAAACGTGGACTTGATGAACTCTGCCGCACTATGAAAAATATCCTCACAGAGGAAAATTCCCCGAAAACCTCCCATTACGCTATTTCCGAAACTGATACAATTGAGGATATTTCCCGAAAAGCCGCTGAAATCGCCAATCTCACCGTCAGTTGTTCAAAAACTGAACCCGATAAAACCGACCGCCGCCTTGACAGGATTTTTCTGCGGAAATCTACGGGAATTCCCATTATGCTGCTGCTTTTTGCGGTTATTCTGTGGATTACGGCAGTTGGTGCAAATTATCCATCGGAGCTTTTGAGCCGCCTGCTTTTCTCCCTCGGGGATAAAATGTCGGAGGGACTTTTTGCGGTTAATGCCCCTGAATGGGTGGAAAGCCTGCTGATACAGGGGATTTACAAGGTGGTTGCTTGGGTAATTTCCGTTATGCTGCCGCCTATGGCTATATTTTTCCCAATGTTTGCAATTTTGGAGGATTTCGGCTATTTACCGAGGATTGCCTTTAATCTTGACCGCTGTTTCAAATGTTCGGGAGCTTGTGGAAAACAGGCAATAACAATGGCTATGGGACTTGGCTGCAATGCCTGCGGAGTTACGGGATGCAGTGTTATCGACTCCCCACGTGAAAAATTAATAGCAATTCTCACAAATGTTTTCACTCCCTGCAACGGGCGATTTCCCACAATTATTGCCGTTATTTCCCTGTTTTTCGTCAGCAGCGGCGGCATAGGGGGAACTTTTCTGTCAGGGGCGGCACTTCTTGGAGTGATACTTTTCGGAGTTGCGGTTACTCTCGGCATATCGGCTTTGCTGTCGAAAACCATTCTCAAAGGCACACCCTCGTCGTATACGCTGGAATTGCCGCCCTACCGCAAACCCCAGATTTTACGTGTTCTCGTCCGTTCATTCCTCGACAGGACGGTATTTGTTCTTGGCAGAGCCTGCACAGCGGCTATTCCCTGCGGAATTCTCATATGGCTGGGAGCTAACATATACATCGGTGATAGTTCGATTTTGTCGATTATTTCCGAATTCCTCAATCCTTTGGGCGAACTTATGGGACTTGACGGTGTTATTTTAATGGCGTTTATTTTTGGATTTCCTGCCAATGAAATTGTAGTTCCCATAATTCTTATGACATATCTGTGTCAGGGGAGTTTGGTGGAAATGGGCGATATATCGTCACTTCGGGAACTTCTCACCGCTAACGGCTGGACAATGGGAACGGCTGTGAGTATGCTTATTCTGACGGTCTGTCATTTCCCCTGTGCCACCACTTGCCTTACTATAAAAAAGGAAACAGGCAGTCTGAAATGGACGGCAGCTGCTATGGCAATCCCCACAGCGGTGGGAATTCTCCTTTGTATGGCGGCAAATGTGATTTTTTGAAAATTTATAGCGAATTTGCTTGACATACTTTGCTATACTATGGTATAATATAAAAAATATATGCTCTTAAGTATAAAGACGCAATTTAAGGCAAAAAGAAAGAGGTTTATTATGAAAGATTTTGAGGTTGTATTGGAAAAAAGCATGAACTTAGGTTCCCACGAAAATGAAGAAACATTATCAAAGGCGGTAAAGGAGATTTTATCACAGATTCCCAATTCTTTCACCTGCTATCCAAATTCCATAGACGAGGGCTGCAAGTGGTTAAGAATACTCGATAAAAACGAGGATATCTGCTGTCTTGTTCATCGTTATTACAAAGTTGCATTCGTTTCAGATAAGCTGAATGTAAAATGCGATATTTTACATTGCGAAAATGTAGGGGATTTTCTTTCAGACGAATGGTATATCAACGATGTAAAGGCATTAAATCAGAAATATCCTCATTTAAATTGGGATGAATCATGTGATGTTGTTAATCCGAAGAAATTCGATTTGCTGAATATGGAATTTGCAACTGAATAACGCATAAAAAATACGGCAGGGTTTCAGATAAGAAATCCTGCTGTTTTTGTCATGCAAAGCAGATGCTTTTTTCCAAAAACCCTTGACAAATCCGCTGATATGCTGTAAAATAGAATAGATAACTATTATTTAAAGGAGAATAGAATTATGCTTAAAAATAACGAAAAAGTAATGGATAAAATCGTTGACCTTTGTAAATCCAAGGGATACGTTTACCCAGGCTCTGAAATCTACGGCGGACTTGCTAACACATGGGACTACGGCCCACTCGGAGTTCTGCTGAAAAATAATATCAAGAACGCATGGCTTAAAAAATTCGTGCAGGAAAACAAGTACAATGTAGGACTTGATTCCGCTATCCTTATGAATCCACAGACTTGGGTTGCATCAGGTCATATCGGCGGATTTTCCGACCCTCTTATGGACTGTAAGGAGTGCAAGACTCGTCACCGTGCAGATAACCTTATCGAGGACTTTGACGGCACAAATGTAGCAGGCTGGACAAATCAGCAGATGACTGACTACATCAACGAAAAGAATATCGTATGCCCTAACTGCGGCAAGAAGAATTTCACAGATATCCGTCAGTTCAACCTTATGTTCAAGACTTTCCAGGGTGTAACTGAGGACAACAAGTCCGAACTTTACCTCCGTCCCGAAACTGCACAGGGTATCTTCGTAAACTTTGCTAATATCCAGCGTACAACACGTAAAAAGGTTCCTTTCGGTGTTGCACAGATTGGTAAGTCTTTCCGTAACGAAATCACTCCCGGCAACTTCATTTTCCGTGTACGTGAGTTCGAGCAGATGGAACTTGAGTTCTTCTGCAAGCCGGGTACTGACCTTGAATGGTTCAGCTACTGGAGAAGCTTCTGTAAGGAATTCCTCCTTACAATCGGTCTTAAAGAGGAGAATATCCGCCTCCGTGACCATGACCCTGAGGAGCTTTGCTTCTATTCAAAGGCTACAACTGACTTCGAGTACCTTTTCCCATTCGGCTGGGGCGAACTCTGGGGCGTAGCTGACAGAACTGACTACGACCTTACACAGCACATCAACACATCAGGCAAGTCACTTGAATACTTTGACCCTGAAACAAACGAGAAATACATTCCTTATGTTATTGAGCCATCTCTCGGTGTTGAAAGACTTTTCCTCTCTGTTGTTACTGAGGCATATGACGAGGAGGAGCTTGTTTCCACAGATAAGAATGGCAACGAAAAGAGAGAAACACGTACAGTTATGCGTCTGCATCCTGCTCTTGCACCTTACAAGTGTGCAGTTCTTCCTCTCGTGAAGAAGCTCACTCCAAAGGCTGAGGAGATTTATGAGATGCTCTCCAAGAAGTTTATGTGTGACTTTGACGAAACAGGTACAATCGGTAAGAGATACCGTCGTGAGGACGAAATCGGCACACCTTTCTGCATTACAGTTGACTTTGACACAATTGAAAAGGACAACTGCGTAACAGTTCGTGACCGTGACACAATGGAGCAGCAGCGTGTTGCTATTGACGATCTCGTTAAGTTCCTTGAAGAAAAGACAGCACTTTAATTTAATTCGTAATGCGTAATTCGTAATGCGTAATTAAATTAAGAATTAAGAATTAAGAATTATGGACGGTGGATTTTTCTGCCGTCTTTTTTTGTGTGCAGAGAATACGGGCGGATTATCCCTTGAAATTTTTTCCACAAAACAAAAGGACACGGCGAACCGTGTCCTTATAAATCATTATGTTGTAAAATGTATATTTGCTAAAAGATTATTTAGGATTTTTCTTTTGTCATTTTTACTTCGTTACCGACAATTAAATATGCACCAACACCAAGTGCCTCGGAATCGAGAAATGCCATTACATCTTCACCCTCAGGCAGCTTTCCCTTTAATATGCCGTCTATAATGCTTCTTGTTTTATCCGTTTCAACTCCATCAATTTCAATAATGGCTTTTGTAAGTCCATTTTTTATCTTTATAGTGTGTCCATTATATTCTGCTTTCCAGTTTCCTCTATCAACAGTTTGTAATTCAACTCTGTTTCCAATTAATAAATGTGATTCAAATTCAATAAACTTGGATTCAAGAACTGCTATTATATCTTCACCTTCAGGCAATTTTGCCATAAATAAACCAGTTATGAATTCTTTTGATATAGCTTGCACTACTCCGTCAATTTTAAGTGTGGCTTTAAAGAGAGTATTGACTATCTCAATAGTATGTCCGTTATACTCTGCTTTCCAAATTCCGTTTACCATAATTTTTTACCCCTTTTTAAATAATATTGTAAAATGATTGGTTGCCAATGCGGACAACCATATATGCATTATACAACATTATCAATTAATCGTCAAGAGGTTAGTTATATGTTTGGTTAGTTTTACAAAGTCTGCTGATAAATTTTGTGTAATATCACAAGTTGAATCCTACGCAAAAAGGACACGGCGAACCGTATCCTCAGTCTGTAGAATAAGTCGTTATTTAATGCAGACTGCCAAAGGCAGCCCCTACGAAATATATCAGCATACAAAAAGGACGGCAGAAATAAATCCACCGTCCACATAATTAATTCTTAATTCTTAATTCATAATTCTTAATTCTGAATTATTTTTTTCGCCATTTCAGCAGGATAAACGCCGCCACAGCCGTGCGTTATAAGAATTTATAACACTCACGAAAAGAAGTTTGATTTATTAATTTCTGAGCCCTTGCACCGGTTATATCTTCCACGATAGTATACGGCAAAGTTTTTACACCTTTCATAAGTTCGCTTGCCGTTACAGCAAGTGAGAATATTTTTTTTGTTTCGGTTAAAAACTTTGTTTTTTCATCAGGAATTCTGACAATACAGATTTTTCCTTTTCGTGCAAGGTCAATTTCGTATTCTTCGATGAATTCGCAGCCATTTTCAAGCCATTCTGCAAAATCGAACCAATTTGGCTCATCTGTACCGATTGAACCTGCGTCTAAAAGTCCGCATAAAACAGCGTCTTTTTCAGCTTTTATTATAATTTCCCTGTCACCGTTATCATTTCCAACGCTGATATAATCTGGAGCATATTCTGAAAATTCTTGGACTTTATACATCTCAGCTATACTTTCAGTGTCATAAAGCACACAGTTATCGAGAATCATACCATTAGTTATTTTCAGAAAATCCTTGTATATCTGCGGAATAATTCTTGATATTTTTTGTTCTGCAAGTCCAATTTCTTTTTCAGTGGCTGGAGGATATACTTCAATTGGTTTCAGATTATTTAAATCCAAAAATATCGCCTCTCTTATTTTATTTCTTTCTCCACTTCAACAATATAAACGCCGCAATTGCCGTGACAATAATTGCCAATGCACTGGGAAACCACGTATATGGAATGGGCAGCCCAGCGGTATTCATACCGTAGAAACCGAAAATCATATTGGGAATCTGCATAATAATGGTGACAATAGTCAGCCGCCACATCACAATATTCAGATTATTTGAGATAATCGACGAGAAACTGCCTGTCATACTGGACAAAATCCCCGTGTATATACTCGCCATTTCGATAGCCTGTTTCATCTCAATCAGCACATCTTCAAGCAAATCCTGATCCTCGTCATAGAGTTTTACAACTCTGCCACGGAAGATTTTTTCAATAGTCGCCTCATTGGCTTTCAGAGATGTTGAAAAGTAAACCAGAGACTTTTCAAGAGCAAGGAGCTGCATCAAAAGCTCATTTTTCATAGCATTGTGAAGCTGCTGTTCAGCCAATGATGAAATTTTATCAATCTGTTTCAGGTAATACAGAAACATTGCCGCAATTCTAAGCAAAAGCTGTAAAACAAATCTTGTTTTGAATTCGGGGCGGAGGTTGCGGATAGTTCCACGGACAGCCTCCTCGATAATCTGGGCATTGTTAAGGGAAACAGTAAAAACATTTGTTTCCGTTATGATAATACCCATAGGCATTGTGTAAAATATTTTTGTATCGTCCTTATCGGTAGTTGATACAGGTGTGTCGATAATAATTAAGGTCTGATCGTCCTCACGCTCGATACGGGATGACTCCTCCTCGTCCAATGAGGATTTTACGAAGCCGCTGTCAATGCCGTAATCCTCGATAAGTTCCTTTATTTCCTGCGGAGTGGGGCTTACAACAGATACCCAGCAGCCCTCGGAAAATTTATCGTCAAGAGTCATTTTGCCGTTAGTGTATGTGTAAAAATTAATCATAGCAAAGCTTAGCCTGCAATGCAGACACTCCTCCTTTCGCCTGTTATCGGGATATACAGGCACGGAGAATCAGCTTATACGCAGATACAGAGGTGCGGAATATATCCCATAAACATATTATTCATACTGTTCCCATAAGGGTCGGAATTCATAACCGCACCGCCTTTCAATTGATTTTGGGTAATCCCTCTTAGTAATTATATCACAAAATGAAAAAATTTACAAGTAGCTGTTGAGAAAATATTAAACACGGCGATTTTCGTAATCCGTCTTTTCTTTCCAGTCATCACCGATATATTTTTCACACGCCTTTTCAAACCATTTCAGATCCTGCTCTTTTATTTCCAGTTCGTGGGTATGTTTATCAGCATTAAGGGCGTATTCTATGGCAAGCTTTTTGTAATCTTCAACCCAATTTTTAACGTGTTCGGGGTCAAAATTATTGTCCTTTGCAACATCTTCCTCAGTTGTATTGCCACGGAGAATATCTCTTGCAAATTTTCTTTGGGAAGTTTCATCGGGATCGTCTTTATAGGGAGGTGGTGCACTGCTGAAAAGATTAATAAATATATACAGTACCAGAAACATAAGTACGAAACCAAAAAATACGTTTTCAAATTGTGCCATAGATTCACCCCATTTCAAAAATAGTTATCTCATTAGAGATGCCATTACTTAACCAAGCAATTCTGCCGCAATATCCACCGACTGCTTAGCATCTCTTGCATAGAAATCCGCATTGATTTTTTTCGCATAGCTTTCGGTAAGAACTGCACCGCCCACGACTGTCCTGCAATCGGGGCATTTTTCGTTGAGCAGGGCGATAGTTTCCGCCATTGCTCCAAGAGTTGTAGTCATAAGTGCGGATAAGCCCACAAGCTTTACCTTGTGTTCAATTGCCGCTGATACAACAGTTTCAGGCGGCACATCCTTTCCCAAATCTATAACTGTAAAGCCGTAGCTTTCCAGAAGTACCTTTACTATGTTTTTGCCTATATCGTGAATATCTCCCTTAACGGTAGCAAGTACGATTTTTCCCTTTGATACGGATTCTTCTCCCGATACCGCAAGCTTATCCTTGATAATCTCAAAGCAGGACTGAGCCGCTTCTGCCGACATAATAAGCTGAGGGAGGAAAATTGTTCCCTTTTCAAATTTTCCGCCTACGGTATCAAGAGCAGGTATAAGATAATTATTTATTATTTCCATTGGTGAAGTTGTTTCAATAAGCTTTTCTACAGCCTTTACTGCATCTGCTTTAAGTCCGTTTTCCACGGAATACCGCACATCTACAGTTCCTGCATCAGCGGCAGCCGCCTTTGGGGGAGCAGTTTCCTGACCGTATACCGCAATAAATTCCGCAGAATTCTTATCGTGACAGGCAAGTAGGCGATATGCTCTCACCGCACCGATAATTGACTCAATATTGGGATTTATAATTGGCAGGTCAAGACCGCTGTGAAGTGCCATTGTAAGGAAAGTCCGTGTAATTGTTTCACGGTTGGGGAGTCCGAATGAAATATTTGAAACTCCGAGGACAGTTTTAAGTCCAAGTTCCTTTTTGACACGGCTTAAAGCGTTAAGAGTAACCATTGCCGCCTCCTGCTCAGCTGATGCCGTAAGCGTAAGGCAGTCAATATATACGTCCTCTTTGGGAATTCCGTATTCAATGGCTTTATCAAGAATTTTTTCAGCAAGTCTGAAACGTCCCTCGGCTGTTTTGGGAATTCCGTCTTTGTCAAGGGTAAGTCCCACAACTGCCGCACCGTATTTTTTAACAAGGGGAAGAATTGTATTAAGGGACTCATCTTCCGCATTTACTGAATTGACAATAGGCTTTCCGTTGTACACACGAAGTCCTGCTTCAAGTACATCGGGACGGGTGGAATCCAGCTGCAAGGGAGCGTCACAAACGCCCTGTATAGCCTTAACAGCGGATTTCATCATTTCAACCTCGTCAATTTCGGGAGAACCCACGTTTACATCAAGAATTTCCGCACCTGCATTAATCTGCTCAATAGCCTGACCGAGAATATACCCGATGTCATTTTCCGCAAGTGCCTGTTTGAAGCGTTTTTTGCCCGTAGGATTAATACGCTCGCCGATAACTCTCGGCTGATTGATTTCAACACATTTAACCGCAGAGCATACAACAGGCTTTCTTTCAATTTCCTGCTGAACATACTCCACATCTTCGAGAGCATTTATAAGGGCGGATATATGCTGTGGAGTTGTGCCGCAGCAGCCGCCGAATATCTTAACTCCCAGTTCCGCAAGCTTCACAGCTGATTGTGCAAATTGTTCGGGAGTTACGTTGAACTTATTTGTCACAGGGTCGGGGAGTCCTGCATTAGGCTTAGCAATTACAGGGAGAGTTGTGTTGGTACAGATTTTCTCAATAATCGGCAAAAGCTCATCGGGACCGAGGGAGCAGTTTACACCAACAGCGTCAGCACCAAGTCCCTCTAAAACGGCAGTTGCACATTCGGGGGAAACTCCTGTGAAAGTACGCATATTAGCCTCGTATGTCATTGTTACAAGAACAGGCTTGTCGGAATTTTCCTTAGCCGCAAGAAGTGCCGCTTTGACCTCGTATAAATCGGTCATTGTTTCGATAATGATAATATCAGCGTCAGCACCTGCAAGGATTGTTTCCTTGTGGATTTCGTAGGCTTCCTCAAAAGTGAGAGTTCCCGACGGCTCTAAAAGCTGACCGATTGGACCGATATCAAGGGCAACGAGAGCCTTTCCAGAAGCCGCTTTCTTAGCGATTGCGATACCTGCTGAAACTACCTCAGCCACGGTATATCCGCTGTTTTTCAGCTTATAGCTGTTTGCACCGAAAGTATTTGCACAGAAGATATCAGAGCCGCTTTCCACGTACTGTCTGTGGATATTCATAATTACATCGGGATTTGTGATGTTGAGCAATTCGGGATTATGCCCTATTTCAACACCTGTTGCCTGTAACATTGTACCAAAACCGCCGTCAAGAAATACAAAGCCTGTGCGGTCAAGGAGTTCATAAAATTTATCATTCATATGTTTATCACCTGTTTATTCATTCTTGAATGTGCCGATAAATCTGAAATATTCCAGATTTTCCGTTAAATCGTTCATTAACGCTTTTACTCTTGGTTCGTCAATATGACCGTCAAAGTCAAGGTAGAACATAACATTGAAGCTGCCGTCTTTGAGTGGACGGCTTTCAATGCGGAGCAGGTTCATACCGTTTACGCAGAATTTTGTGAGAAGTCGGTACAGACTGCCCTCTGTATCGGGAATTTTCAGCATAACCGAAATAGCGTCTGCATCGGGAGAAATCTGCATATTGCGTGAAATGCAGATAAAACGTGTGCGGTTAAGTTCACAGTCGGCAACATTTTCCGCAAGAATTGTAAGTCCAAGCTGTTTTGCACAGTCAACAGAGCAGATAGCGGCAATTTTCTCGCCGCTCTCGGCAACCATAGCAGCGGCTGTGGCAGTATTTCCGTATTCCGCAGTTTTTATGCCGTGAGCCGTAAGATAGTTACAGCATTGTGAAATTGCCTGCGGGTGGGAATAAACTGTAGTTACCTCGTCAATTGAAGCGGCATTTTTTGAAGCGATGCAATGATTGATTTCAACGCATACTTCTTTCACCTTGTAAACGCTGTATTTCGCCATAAGGTCGTATGTACTGCTTACCGAGCCTGCTGTTGAATTGTGGACGGGGAGAACGCCGTAGTCGAGTTCCCCCGACTGAACAGCAGCGAAAACATCTTCAAAGGTTTTATAGAAAATCGGTTGAATATCGCCGAAAATAAGCTTTGCGGCAGTTTCGGAATTTGCTCCCGAAGTACCCTGACAGCCGATACGCTTTGCATTGGCAAAATCGGGGGTATCATAGACAGTTTCAGTTGAACTGTGGATTTTCTTATTCTGCAAAATTTTGGATATATCCATAATTGACATAAACAGAGATGCCGTACCTGCTTCAAGCTCCTTGTCATTGGTGAGAGCCTTTATGCGGTCGAGGACTTCCTGCTCACGATTTCCCTGAAATACGGGGAGATTATGCTCTTTTTTATAGTCTGCAACGCCCTTGCAGTACTCCATACGCTCCATAAAAAGGGCGAGAATCTTTTCATCTGTTTCATCTATTTTATTGCGAAGTTCTTTTAAATCCATAATTTCCTCCACTTGAAATTAGTTACACACTTTTATTATATCAGTTTTTCACGTAGAAATCAAGTTTTTTTGTAAAAAAGCTTAGAGATGCCATTAGGTTTTTGCCGCAGATATGAAAAAGCGGCAGTCGCAAAACTACCGCTTAATTTTAGAGTTATGATAAATCCACATCAGAGAAAGTTACAATACCTGATGTATCAAATTCGGGAATTTCAACATCATCCATATCAATGTCAAAATCCTCGTCCCAGTAAATGTCCATATCATCTGAGAATTCTTCATCCCAGTAAATATCGGAATCATCTATGAATTCATCTTCGTCCCAGTCGTAATACTCCTCGTCAAAGTCGAACTCCTCGTTATCCCAGCCGTAGTCGTCCTCCCACGCATCGTAGGTGTAGTAAATGCTGTCACCGAATTCAACAGCAAGTTCATCGGCCGTAGCTTCGTCAAGACCAACATTCATAAGGACTTCCTTTGCGAATTCAACCATTTTTTCCTGCTCAACATAGTCGCTTGGGAAGTCAGCGTCTTCGCTGTAAATATCATATGCTGCGGATTTGTCGGGGAGTGAAGGTGCTTCACCGCTTCCCACAGAGAGTGTCGCTGTGATTTTTCCGTAATTTACGCCCTCAACAACAATATCAGTTGAAACAGTCTGTGAATTTTCATCTGCTGTAAGTGCAAGATTATAAGCCTGCTCCTCAACTTCAAATGAGATGTTGCCTGAAACATAGCCCTTTTTCTCGTTTACAACTGTGATGTTGTCGAGAGTTACTACAGCTTTTTCATCTTCTGCAAGAACGGTAATTGTACCGTCATAGGAATTTTTGCTTTTTTCGGAAAGAGCAATGTCCATACGTGCTTCTGCATCTGTGTCATATTCAACTGTAACAAATTCTCCACGGATTTCAGACTCCTGCTTGCCGTAAATAAGACGCATACTTTCGCCCTCAGCTTCGTCCTCTGTTGCGGAAATACCACGGACAGAGCCTGTTGCGTCAATATATGTCTTGATTGTAACAGCTTCATCGGAAGTTTCCTCGCTCAATGAATTAAGCGCTTCGTCAAGACTTGCATCGTAATCCTCAGCAGTAGCTAACTTTGTACGGTCAACTACGATTTCCTTGATAAGTGAGTCATTTTTAATCTCGTTAATGAATTTTTCTGCAATTTCATTGGCTTTTGCCTCTGTGACAGTCATTTCAGCTACTGTATATTTTACAGTAATATCGCTGATTGCAATTTCTTCCTTTTTCTCAAGTTCAATATCAGAAACACATTCACTAAAAAGATTTGTATATTTTACAATAAGAGTTTCCAGTTCCTCGGGAGTGATAATTTCCTCGGGATTAGTTGCCCGTGCATTTAATTCTTCAAGTTCTGTTTCATTCAAAACAGATGAACTCATAATCCATTGTTCTGAAAGTCCGGGCAAACGGAAGAAAACATCATAAGCGCTGTAGTCTGCCGCCATTTCTGTGGAGATAACATTTTTATCATTTACCTCAGCAAAAATATCTGCACTTAAAATATTATCCTTAATTACAGATGTAACGCCCAGAGTTACGCTGTTAAAATCGGGCAGCATATTATCTGTTTCCTCGTCAAGCAATGCCTTTGCGTCATCGGAAATATCGTACTTTAATTTTAAATCATAGGATAAACCGTTTTTATATTCCTCAATATATTCACGGTAAGCCTCTGAAATCTGTGAAGCCGCTTCGTTTGAATTTTTTTCTAAAACCCATGAGTAGTATTCATCGGGCTTGCTGATAGTAAGCTTGACCTGATTTTTCACGAGGTCAGACATATTATATGCAGCAATTCCGCCGCCTACAGCCACAGCAAGAACACCTGCGGTAACTCCGCCTATAACTGCCCCCGTATGCTTTTTGGCAGGCTCAACACCTGAAACCACATCGCCTGAATAATTGTAATCCATATCCGCCATAATAATACTCCTTTTCTTAGATATTATATTTATACCTATATCATATTTTTACCGTGATATATGACTGATTTATCACGGTAAAATAACTATATCACAGTAATGTCGATTTGTCAAGAGAAAAAAGCGAATTTTTACAGTTTTGTAATAATTTGAAAAATCTTGAAAAAATATGAAAAACGATGAAAAAGAGAGATAAACTCAAAAAAATACTATAAAACACATCAAAACGTCCTAAGATGGCACTTGAAGTTCACGTGAACTTGTAATATAATCATATCATCGGTTGAGAAAGAGGTGTGACAATGTTAAAAACAATTCCCGGTACATCAATAACATTTTCAGAGCAAGGCAGATATACAGCTTTTTCGCTGATAGCTCCCATACTCGACGCAACAGGAGGTCTTACACTTTCACAGCTTTCAAAGCTTACGGCTCTTGAAGGCTCCACAATCCAGAACTGGATTAAGCGTGGCTGGGTATCATCTCCGAAAGGAAAAAAGTATACCGAAAAGCAGGTTATACGAATTATTCTTATCAATATGCTGAAAGGTGTTATGAGGCTTGAACAGATTGCCAATCTTATGACATATATCAATGGCGATGTTGAAGATACCTCAGATGACATCATTGATGATGTGAAACTTTATAACATCTTGTGCAGAATTATTTTCACAGCTGTTGACGAGGGTGCATTTGAACCGAACCACATAAGAGAGCTTATTGCAAAAGAGCTTGTGGATTGTGCTTCGGAAATCAACTTCGGTGAGGATAAGCTTTCAAAGGCTATGTACATTATGGTAATGGCTTACAGAAGTTCCTGCCTCAAAAACGAAATGGAAAAGGGATTAGCGGAGATAGAAATTCTTTAACCGAAAAGAATAAAGGGGAAAAAATATAGGAATTTCGGGGAATCGGGGGCGATGATATGGATTATTGGGTAACGCTTGAAAATACCGATATCGGTGCAGCAAAGGGGTTGTGCATCGGGCTTGGTATTGGTGCATTGACGGGGTGTGTTTTTCCTTTCGGACTGTTCATAGGGGTATGTGCAGGAATGACATTAGGAACAACAGTCGGTGCATTGATTGGATTGTGCAGGGATTACAAGGATATACATAAGGATTTAAGGGGAAATCAAATTTAGGGTTATTGGACAAACAGGGGCAATGATTAAGGATTATTGGGAACAACATCAAGGAAATGACATAAGGGGTTATGATTAAGGATTATTGGGAACAACATCAAGGAAATGACATAAGGGGCAATGATTAAGGATTATTGGGTACAACATCAAGGAAATGACACAAGGGGTTATGATTAAGGATTATTGGGAACAACATCAAGGATATGACGCAAGGGGTTATGATTAAGGATTATTGGGAACGACATCAAGGAAATGACACAAGGGGCAATGATATAGGATTATTGGGAACAACATCAAGGGAAATGACACAAGGGGCAATGATATAGGAATTATTGGAGAAGTTGTGAAGCGATAGGGGGTATCGCTTCGCAGAAAAGGGGTATTTTAAAGAAAGAGGCTTTTATTATGGCAAAGGAAAAAAGATTTATTGAGGTACACAAGGAAAATGGGTTCGGAGAGGTTTTTATAGTATTCATTGATAAAGTTACAGGTGTGAATTACTTATTCCGTACAGGAGGTTATGCAGGAGGTCTTACACCACTTCTTGACAAGGACGGCAAGCCTGTTATAACTCCACCCGAGGAACTGGAAAAACTTGATTAAGCAAAATATACAGGGATTATCAAGGGTTTTTAACTGCGGAGCGATAGGGGTATCGCTTTACAAAAAGGAGAAATATTTTAAAGAAAGAGGTTTTTATTATGGCAAAGGGAAATAGCAGATTTTTCAAAAAGGAATTGGAGAAAACACTTATGACAACAACAGAACTGTGGATTGACAAAGAAACAGGTGTAAATTATCTGTATTATTTTGACGGTAAATTTTCCAATAGCGGTCTTACAGTATTTTTTGGCAAGGACGGTAAGCCTGTTATAACTCCACCCGAGGAACTTGAAAAACTTGATTAAGCAAAATATACAGGGATTATCAAGGGTTTTTAACTGCGGAGCGATAGGGGTATCGTTCCGCAGAAAAAGGGGTATATTATGGCATTCAGTGAAAGAACTACACATTAGCTAACAGGAGAAAATTATGGGAACTTATCAGGAAATCAGAAGAGATGGTACAGTTAAGAAAAGCGGCTCGGGTAAAATCGTAGGCGGATGTATTGCAGCAGTTGCGGCAATTATAGTTGCCACAAGCTCATTTACAATCGTCCCCGCAGGTCACACAGGTGTTATTCTTACTCTCGGCAAGGTTTCAAATACATCTTATTCCGAGGGCTTTCATCTGAAAGTACCGTTTATTCAGGAAGTTGAAAAAATGTCAAACAAAATTCAGGTCTATGAAACACCTGCATCGGCAGTTTCAAAGGACTTGCAGACAGTAAGCTCAAACATTGCAGTAAACTACAGACTTGTAGCCGACAAGGCAGCTGATATGTATCAGAATGTCGGCACGGATTATCAGACAGTACTTATTTCCCCTGTGGTGCAGGAATGTATGAAATCAGCAACAGCAAAATATACCGCTGAACAGCTTATTACAGAGCGTACAGCTGTTGGTGATGAAATCAAGGCGGCTCTTGATACAAAGCTTAACAGCTACGGTATTTATATAGAAAAGTTCAACATCGTAAACTTTGATTTCTCCGCTGAATTCAACACAGCTATTGAAGCAAAGCAGGTGGCTGAACAGAATTTGCTCAAAACAAAAACCGAGCAGGAGCAGGCAATAACTATTTCCGAAGCACAGGCTAAGCAGAAAGTTATTGCAGCTGAGGCAAATGCTGACGCAATCCTCAAAGAGGCAGAGGCACAGGCTGAGGCTAACAGACTTCTTGAAGCGTCCCTTTCCGACAAGGTTATAGCTTATGAGCAGATTACAAAGTGGAATGGCGAAATGCCTAAGGTTGTAAGCGGTGACAGCAACGGAATGCTTATCAACATTGACCCGGAGGATTTAGGAAAATCTTCTTCCTACGTTCCTCCCACACAGCCGACAACTCAGAATGACACAACAGAATAAAACTCTTAAATGATAGGGGTATCAGATATGAGATTTTTTTGAGTCTGTAGGTTGAATTTTTCTACAAATTGAGTAATATCTGAAATATATAATGACTGAAAAAATGGTAGTAGTTAAACTCCAAAAGAATTTTCGGTAAAAATTTATATCAATATGTTTAAGGAGAATTATAAAATTATGAAAAAAGTACTTTTAACAGGCATTATGTCAGCGTTAATGCTTTCTGCGGGGGTATGTGAGCCACAGTGCGAAGCTGCGGTAACCGATATAGTAACTCCAGTTGTATTGAATGTTGATATTAATAAAATAAACTTTCCAGATCCAGTATTTAGAGCGTATGTAAGTGAATTGGATAATAACGAAAATGGTTCCTTGTCGTTAGAAGAACGTGATTATGTCGAAAGAATATTCGTAGATGAAAAAGGTATTGAGGACCTCTCAGGTATTGAATATTTCACTAAAATAGAAACGTTGTCGTGTGGTAAAAATAAACTACGAAAGTTGGATGTTAGCAAAAACACTAATTTAAAACATATATATTGTTATGAAAATCAAATAACTTCATTGGATTTATCGAATAATCAATCGCTGACACATCTGTATTGTAACGATAATAGATTGTCAGATCTTAATTTAAGTTACAATTCAGAGCTTGCGTATTTAGAAGTACAAAATAATCAAATAACATCTTTAAAGCTACCTAATTCAATGCTATGGATATATTGCAATGATAATAAGCTCGAGAAACTTGATGTTAGTAATTGTGAAAAATTAGAATATTTACATTGCGAGAATAATGAATTGTCATGTTTAAATTTAGGTGAAAACGAATCATTGTACGAGGTGTATTGTTACAATAATAAGTTGAAGAAACTTGATGTAAGTAAATGTACAAGTTTGCGTCATCTATATTGCTTTGATAATGAAATATCACAAATAGACATTAATGACGATATAAACACGTTGTTGTGTCATAATAATAAATTAACATATTTTGATATAAGTAAATTGGATTGGAATAGAAGATTATATACGCTTACCTTACATGAAAATAATTTGACATCTCTTGATCTTCAAGGATTTAATTTTGTGGATATATCTTGGTATTCTCAGTCATATAATATTTTCACTATTAATTCAAAATTTGATTTAAGTACATTGCCAGGTAATTTTGATGTGAATAAAGCTTCAGATTGGAGCAATGCCACTGTAAAAGGTAACATACTTACAGTAAACGATATTAATAAGCCTGTTACTTATAAATATAGCGTTAATGATTATTGGCAGAGTTTAGGGGAATTTACGTTAAATGTCGAATCAAATATTGATATTACAAAACAGCCAACTGATGTATCAGCAGAAATTGGAAAGAAATTTTCAACAACTGTAAAAGCAACAGGAAACGACTTAACATATAAGTGGTATTATAAAGATGTCGATAAAACAAAATTCCTTTATACAAAAACATTTACAGGCGACACTTATGAAACAACTATGAGTGAAGCAAGAGATGGTCGACAGATTTACTGTGTTATCACTGATAAAAATGGCAACAGCGTACAGTCAGATACAGTTACACTGACAAGTATAGTTGGTAATTAGTCAATAGGTTATTGACATTAGAGCAATAGGCGTTGGAAAGTAGAAATAAACTGTTATATTTTCGATATAAAAAAGGTTATTTCAGCCGACAACTCAGAATGACACAACAGAATAAAACTCTTAAATGATAGGGGTATCAGATATGAGATTTTATAAAAATAACGGATTTTCAATTGGTGAATTTATGGCAGATTTACTTGAATGTGTATTAGAGATTTTAGCTGATTGCATATCATGAAAATCTTCCGTGAATATATGATAAGGGATTTTAAATCAAAGCTGTTAGCTGTGAGCCTTTAGCTATTAGCTAATGGTATGGGAAAGTTTTGTAGGGGCTGCCTTTGGCAGTCCGAAATAGAGGTGAATATTATGGCATATCCTATAAAAGATGAACGATGTCCGTACTGCGGCAATACTGAATTTATTCAAGCAATGCAATCGTATCAAGGCGGCATTATGGGTGTTGAAAACATATGGCGTGGACAAGAATTGTATCATACCATTTGCAGACGCTGCGGAAGTGTTGTAAGAAGTTATGTTAGAAATCCCGAAGCTCTTTTAAAGAAAAAGGACAGACGTATCTAAAACTTTTAGTCAGCACGAAATTATAGTGCCTCGCACATCCGCAAACTAAAGTTTGCTCCTTGCGGTTCGGCAAATAGCAAACGCCAAAAGACAAAAGATTTTGTCGTTTGCTATATATGATATAACGACTTTGGGGAAAGTCAACACAAACAAAATCAAAAAAATTAAAAAAAGGTGGTTATTTATTATGGAAGAAATATTAGCAGGAATGGCAGCGTTTTTAGTAATTCTTTTAGTTATTACAATCATATTAGCAGTTATTACAATAATTGCGAACTGGAAACTCTTTGAAAAGGCAGGAGAGCCGGGTTGGTCAGCAATTATTCCTTTCTACAGCAGCTATCAGATGGCAAAAATCGGCACAGGCAATGAGACTCTTTGTTGGACTTTTGTAGGTTTATCAATTGTGGACTTTGTTTTAGGACGGATAAAGGATGACAACGGAGCATTTAAGGCGATAGCTTTACTCGTTTCATTGGCATTGCTTGTAATATCATGCTATGTATATTACAAGTACACACAGTCATTCGGTCAGTCTACATTGATGTGTATTCTTTCAATTTTCTTTGCTCCCATTATCTTTATGATTATGGCATTCAGCAGCAGCACAGAATATGTAGGTCCTAACGGTGTTCCACGTTTCAATAGTTTCAACAATGGTTACGGCGGAAACGACTACAACAATTCATATGATTACAGCAGCTATCACAACAATAACAACGACGGATTTCTCAAATAAGATATAACAGCTTAGGGGTAAGCTTTTATATAGACATAATTTATAACGAACTTTAAGTGACGGAAGGAATTAAATGGTATAGGGTTATTGGAAAAATGGGCAACGACATAAGGGGTAACGTGACATAGGATTATTGGCAGCGGGGTATGACATCAGGTTAGCGACAAACCTCAGATATAGGGTTTGGGGAAACTCTAAGGGGTAACGATATAGGTATAATTGGGATTGACAAAAGGGGAAAGACAATAAAGGCGGAATTTCAGGGGTGAAGTTCCGCAATGACAAAATGAGCGAAGGTATAAGGTATAGAAAAGGGAATTGATGATATAGGGCAGGGGATTTGCCTAAAGGGGAATGTCTAAAGGGCAGCTCTAAATAATTTTTGAGGTGAAATGCTATGAAAAATGAAAACAATCTTAATGGTATGGCTGTTTATGCAGTTACAGCTCTGATTATAGCTGTTATGTGGGTTGTGATATTTAATAATATCGCATTGGGGATTATTTTTACGGCAATATCTGCGGTTGTGAGTTTTTTCGCCCTTTTACCCAAAAATAAGAGGGCGATTAATAGACAGCGATAAATATGGAAAGTGAACACTCTCCCATTGCCGATTGGCAGTGGGAGAGTTGTTTTTTCAGTTTGTTTATACAAAAAAAGTTCGTCAAAATCAACAGAAGTACTTGACATATTAGAATATTTTTGCTACAATGTGAATGTGGAGATTTTATCCACAAAAATAAGGAGAGTGATTTAAATGAGAAGAATTGTGAAAAACATTGTCCCTGTTCTTTTATCATGTTTGTTTGTGATTAATAATAATTTTTCACAATCTGCAAACGCGTTTTATGTTAAACAACTAACAAATTATCCGACGTATCTTCAATCAAGTTCTGAATGTTGGGCATATTCAATTCTTTCGATGGCGAATTATGTATATGGTGGATACAGCATAAACGATGTTATTGATGCATATAATTCATCCAACTTATTTGATTATGATTGGGACGGTGCTACTTATAATCAGGCTTATAATACAATTGAATATATCTTTTCAGAATACTCACCTACAAAGAAAGGTTGCTTAACTTCCAACGAAATAAAAATAGAGATTAATGCGGGTTTTCCAGTTTATATCCGTGGAGGTGATAGAAATTCGTCTGGCGGTCATGCTGTCGCTCTTATGGGATATAAATCGCCTACAGCTTCAAGTAGTGTTTCTATGATTTACTATATGAATCCAGCAACTAATTCTATAATGTTTAGCGGATATCTTGAAGGCGGTTCAAATACCTTTAGAACAAATGATACGCAAATTTATGACTGGGAAAATTCTATAATAATATGATAACAAGAAAGGCGAAAATATTATGAAAAAACATATTTTGACTTTGATGTGTGTGTACAGCGCCTGTGTTTTATGTTCATGTAACAGTGTAACAAATGATTCGGGAACGATATCGGAAATATCTGCTGAAAGTCTTGTAGGCTCGTCGGAAGAAATACCCTATGAAGAAGTTATGAATATGGAAATGTTTTCATATTCGTATGAAAGTTATACTGATACAGCTAATCCTTTACAGCTTAAAGGCGGAACGTATGAAGATGCAGCCGTTGCAAAGCCTTTTAAATCAGTTATTGTTGACGAGTCGGGGGTTATTGCTCCGCTTAATATATGGCAGTTTCCTGTTGTTCACGATGAATCCTTTATTGGTTTTATAAAATGCGATGTACGTTATCCCGAAATGGGCGAGCCGTCTTTTTACGGCGGCGAAAGCTATGCACCTATTCTGAATGACGCACTTCAAAAGGGCGATATTGCGATTTTCAATACAACTGTCGGAATATATGGAATATATGAAGATAATACAGTTATAACACTTGAAGCAAATGAGGATTACAATGGAACATTGACTTTCAATGATATCAATAAGGAATATAATTTGATAACATCTGATTCATCAAGTAATATAGTATATACTTCTGATAAATAGCAAAGATATATTCAGAATTGTGTTCTTAATCAAATAATTTACAAAACCCCGTTGCAATAGTGCAACGGGGTTCGTTCGTTATTTAATTCCGCTTATGGTTATATCAACCTCAACCTCTGTCCATTGGGCAAAGGCTTCATCTTCGACAATGCAAGGGGAGTATTCCGCACAAATATCAAGTGGCTCACCGTTTCCGTCATATAACGCACCGTCAGCACATCTTGCATCGGGTGAGGGCTTGCTTGTCCATTTGTTTATGAGATTTGCCCTTGTGTTGATTCCGTCATCGGAGGAAGTATATGCCTTGGCGGTAAGTTCAACGGGAGTACCGTCAACTCTGATTTCATTTACGGTAATTACGGCATCGGGGAATTTAGTTTCGCCCTCTTTAATCATAACAGCCATAAATTCCATACCCTTTGGCACGAATTCTTTATTATCCGAATTCCCGCTTACAGCATAGCGAAATCCCTCTGTATCGGAATTTACGCTTACGGTATAATCGCCGTTTCCTGTGATTTCAACAACACCTGCGTCATAGCTTAAAGTTGAAGTGCCGATACCGTCATTTGTGCCGAGATATTGTGCTTTCCATTGCGAATCGGCAACTGCGAGATAAACCTCTCCTGATTTTGCCTCAACAGCGTCATCAATATATGGGTCGGTAGGTCTTGTGGCTTCGGGAATACTGCTGCTGACGCTGTTTTCTTTTTTATCCTTATTACTGCACGAACCTAAAGCCGTACACATAACGACAGCTGTTAAAATCGTTGTAAGTTTTTTCATAGCATAACCTCTTTCATTTCATTTCTTACATTATAACATAAGAAAAATCCTATGTCAACAAAATCAATTGACATTTTTCCACAGCCGTGATATAATATAAGGGAACTTTATCTGAAAGGATTATGATTTATGCAGATTTATAATTCATCCACAAGAAAAAAAGAAGAATTTATTCCCCGTGAGGCAGGCAAGGTTTCAATGTATACCTGCGGCCCTACGGTTTATCACTTCGCACATATCGGCAATCTCAGAAGCTACATTATGGAGGATATCCTTGAAAAACATCTCCGCTTTACAGGTCTTGACGTAAAGCGTGTTATGAATATCACCGATGTGGGACATCTCACCAGCGATGGCGATACAGGCGATGATAAAATGCTCAAGGGTGCAAAGCGTGAAAAGAAAACAGTTATGGAAATTGCAAAGTTCTATACTGACGCATTTTTTGCAGACTGTGCAAAGCTGAATATCAAGACTCCCGATGTAGTTGAGCCTGCAACAGGCTGTATTGACGAGTTTATCCGTGTAATTTCCTCACTCATTGAAAAAGGCTATGCTTACGAGGCAGGCGGAAATATCTATTTCGACACAGGAAAGCTTGACAAATACTACATCTTCAACGATTTCAAGGAGGAGGATTTGGCTGTAGGTGTCCGTGAGGGCGTTGAGGAGGACTCCAACAAGAGAAATAAGGCTGACTTCGTTCTCTGGTTTACAAAGTCAAAGTTTGACGACCAGGAGCTTAAATGGGACTCACCTTGGGGTATAGGCTACCCAGGCTGGCATATTGAGTGTTCATGTATCAGTATGAAGCATTTAGGCGAATATCTCGACCTCCATTGCGGCGGAATTGACAACGCATTCCCACACCACACAAACGAAATCGCACAGAGTGAGGCATATATCGGTCATGAGTGGTGCAACTACTGGTTCCACGTTCACCACCTCAATACAAACAGCGGAAAAATGAGCAAGTCCAGCGGCGAATTCCTCACAGTTTCACTTCTTGAAGAAAAGGGATATTCACCGCTTGTATATCGTTTCTTCTGCTTACAGTCCCACTACAGAAAAAATCTCGTATTCTCATGGGAAAATCTCGACAATGCAAAGCTTACATACAACAAGCTTATTGCAAAAATTGCACCTCTTACAACTGAGGCGGCAGGGGAAATTGACAAGGCTGAGTATGACCGCCTTATGAACGGATTTGTTTCTGCTCTTGACAATGACCTCAACACAGCTCTTGCAGTAACATCTGTTTATGATGTGCTGAAATCCACAGCAAACGCTTCCACAAAGCTTGCACTTCTCAATGAATTTGACAAGGTGCTTGGACTTGATATGGTTGAAACTGCAAAGAAATCCCTTGAAACAGCTGATAACACAAGCGATATTCCTGCTGAGGTTATGGAACTTGTTGAACAGCGTAAGGCTGCACGTAAGGAAAAGAATTTTGCCCTTGCCGATGAACTTCGTGATAAGATTGCGGCTCTTGGCTATGAAGTAAAGGAAACACGTCAGGGAACTGAAATAATCAAGCTTTAAGGGGGGCGGACTTTATGGGTTCTGTTTATGTTCTGCTAATGCTGTTTTACCTCTTTATCTGGCTTGTTTCTATTGGATTAACCATTGTTCAGATTGTAGCATTATGGAAATTATACGACAAGGCAGGAGAGCCTGGGTGGAATGTGCTTATTCCCGTATACGGCTTCATGAAGATGATTAAAATTGCCACGGGTTCATATAAGCTTGCATGGATTTATCTTGCTTTCAGCGGTTTGTATATTATAAGTGCATTTTTCATTCCGTTCATCATGATGTTTTCAACAGAGGATACCGTCATTTATTTTGTTATCATAGCGTATCTTGCCTTGCTGATACTTCTGATACCTATGTGCATTATGGCAGGCTACATCTATTATATGTTTGCAAAAGCCTATGGAAAATCCATTACTTTCTGTGTTTTGTCAATCTTTTTCAGCGGTATAACATTTATTATTATGGGATTTGACAAATCCACACAATACGTAGGGCCCAATGGTATTCCGCAGTATAAAGACTATATTTAAAGCTTTTAGCTGTTAGCCATTAGCCGTTAGCTTTTTTTGAACGGCAGATTAATTAAGAATTATGGACGGTGGAGTTTTTCTGCCGTCTTTTTATTTTAAAGCTGTTAGCCATTAGCCATTAGCCGTTAGCTTTTAGCTATTAGCCGTTAGCCGTTAGCCATTAGCCTTTAGCTTTGTAGGCGACTGTTATTATTTATGGTACTCTGTAAAAACTAGAAAAAAGAATTTTTAAAAGCAAATGGTATAGGACTTAAATGAAACTCGTTTGAAAAGACTAATTGACACGAATGAAAAGACTTGAAATTTTCTTATACAAAAAATCCCCTCATCAAAAGTCGACAATGGGAGGGAAAAAGGGGAAAGGGAAAGGAGAACCCAGAGAGGAAAACCGTAGGGGAAAAAGGGAGGGAAATGTCGACTTTTGTACCAGTTTTCTTTTTCCCTCCCTTTTGCCCCGTAGGTGTTCCTCTCTGGTGATAAATCACCCTTTTGTATTTATTATAATTAGAAAAAAAGTAAAGTTTAAGATATTACAATGTATTAGCAGCTTTTAGCTGTTAGCCATTATGAATTAACAAAAAATCCTCCTGTGCCATATAATAAATCGTGGAATACTTTTCAAGGAGTACAACAACTATGAGCAAAAGAAAAATCTTAATCGTCGGCGGCGATGTGAGGCAGATTTACTGCGGAGAAAAGCTGTCAGAGTTTGCCGATGTGTATTTCATAGGCTTTGAAAATGCCGATATACAGCCGAAAATTCCTGATGAAAAATCCTGTAGCTATGCTCTGCTTCCCATTTCTCCGCCTATGTCAGCAGGGGAGTTATCCGCACCCTTTAGTGACAAGAAAATTTTCACAGCGGATATTTCCAAATATCTCACGGATAATGCAGTAATTTTCACAGGTATACACCCCGAAAAAACAGCGGAATTCTTCCCCGATTTTACGGTGATTTCCTACACGGAGCAGGAGGATTTCGCCTTGAAAAATGCCATATCAACAGCTGAGGGAGCAGTTATGACGGCTCTTGAAAATCTAAGCGTAACACTCAGCGGCTTGCCTGTTCTCATTGTGGGAATGGGGCGGATTTCTTCGGCTCTTGTGAATATTCTCAAAGGCTTCGGGGCAGATATTACCGTGGCGGTGAGGAATAGCCGTGGCAGGGCAAAAGCCGCAATTTTCGGGGTAAAATCCATATTTACAGAGGATATTTCAGGGGATTTTCCATTGGTATTCAATACCGCACCGAATCTTGTATTTACAGCAGATAAACTGCGGAAATTCTCCGAAAAAACCATATTTATCGAGCTTGCTTCAAAGCCCTACGGATTTGATTTTCAAATGGGCGAACAGCTTAACAGAAAAATCATACTTGCATCGGGACTGCCTGCCAAAAAAGCACCCGTAACCGCAGGCTATGATTTAGCCGACACAATTTCAGCTATTATTAATGAAAGGGGAACTGCATATGACCGATGATTTTGCAGGAAAACGCATAGGATTTGCAATGACCGCCTCATTCTGCTCCTTTGAGCGATGTTTCAGACAGGCGGAAAATCTCGTATCGGCAGGTGCAGAGCTTGTCCCGATTATGTCCGAAAATGCCGCAGGGATTTCTTCACGATTCGGCACAGCTGAGGAAAATAAAAAGCGTCTTGCTGATATCTGCGGCAGGGAGATTATAACGGATATTGCAGGTGCAGAGCCGATTGGGCCGAAAAATATGACAGATATTATGGTGGTTGCACCATGTACATCGAATACGGCGGCAAAGCTTACATCGGGAATTACCGACACAGCAGTGACAATGGCGGTGAAATCCCACCTGAGAAGCGGAAAACCTGTTGTTCTTGCCATTGCGTCAAACGACTCTTTGCTTGCGTCAGCGAAAAATATCGGGGAGCTTTTCAACAGGAAGAATTACTATTTTGTGCCGATGCTGCAAGATGATATTATAAAAAAGCCTGCCTCTCTTGTAGCACAGTTCGAGCTTATTCCCGAAGCCGTCCTTGCAGCTTTCAAGGGTATTCAGTTAAGACCAATTATTGTTAATGCGTAATTATTTTTTAAAGCCATTAGCCTTTAGCCTTTAGCCGTTAGCTTTTTTGGAACGGCAAATTAATTAAGAATTAAGAATTAAGAATTCAGAATTAAGAATTATGGGCGGTGGAAATTTTTTCTGCCGTCTTTTCTTTTGTATGATGATATTTTTGTAGGGGCGGATATCATCCGCCCGATTATGTGCAACAATAACAAAAGCATATGCCATTTTTTGTGCAAAAAGAAGATTGCAAGGTTGCAAGGTGACAATGTGTGTGGAAGATTGCAACCTTGATTTTATTTTGCATTCTTGATTAAAGTCTTTTGTAGGGACACAGCGTGCTGTGTCCGCAGTTTCGGTACGAAATTCAGTTTTTTCCATAATCTTACGGGCGGATAATATCCACCCCTACTATATTACATAAATTGCGGACACGGCACGCCGTGTCCCTACAAATTATATCAGCTGTCCAAAAAAGCTAATAGCTAAAAAAGCTGAAAGCTAAAGGCTTTTGTATAATTTGCCTATAGAAAATACTATTTTTTGTATAAGCTGATATTGTGCATATCCCCTCAGATGCTATGCACAAAAATAGCACAATCCGTTTTAAAAGGATATGATTTTCAATTGACAAATCACCTCCCAAAGTGATAAAATATAATCAAGGGAATATGTGAAACACATTTAACCAAAAGTTAACTGTTTTTAAATTGGGAAATACATACAACAATTTCCCGCCCGATTACAAACAAAACCGTATTCCAAAAGAAAAAAACACGGAAACGGTTATATACCGTCATTCAATTGGCGGTGCAATGAAAAATCAACAGGAGGAACTCTCAAATGAAAACACTCAAGAAAATGGCAGCTGCTGCAACTGCATTCTGCCTCGGTATTGCCTGCTTAGCACCCGGCAGTATTATTTCACCCGATAACGCAAATGCGGCTGACCTTACAGCCGATATGAAATGGGAAGCTGTGAAAATAGGCGGTGCAGGCTTCGTTTCAGGTATCGTTACAGGTCAGAAGGAAATGTATCTCCGTACAGACGTTGGCGGAGCTTACAAGTACAACTACGAAATCAACGAATGGGAGCAGATTTTCGCTTTCATTAACGAGGCTGACCGTGGTTACCTCAGCGTTAAGGGAATTGCAATTGACCCCACAGATGACAATACAGCTTATTTTCTCTGCGGATGCGCTTACTTCTCCGATGCAAGAACTGTAATCTTCAAGACTACTGACGGCGGTAAGACATTCACAAAGTCCGATGTAACTGACCTTATTCAGGTTCACGGAAACGGTGACGGCAGAGAGTGTATCGAGCCTATTGCCATTGACCCCGATAATCCCGATACAATTTATGCAGGCGGTGATGTTACCGCAGGCAAATCAGCTCTTATAAAGTCCACAGACGGCGGTAAAACATGGAATTCCGTTGATACATATGACGACCTCGGACTTTTCACAACAGAGCTTAAATATCCCATGTGGACAAATCATATGGTAAGAGGTACAGAGGATAAGGAATACAATCAGCAGAACGGTATCGGCTGTATCCTTATCGAGGACGGAAAGGTTTATGTAGGAACTTCCGTTACAGGTCAGGCAAATATCCACGTTGCAAGCGTAAAGGACGATAAGTTCTCCGTTCTTTCAAAGGATTTGCCAACTGCAAATTACCCCTGCACATTCTCCACAGATAAAAACGGCAATCTCTATTTCACATATATTGCAGGTCTTGCGTTCAGCGGTACAGCAGGCGGTGCATTCAAGTACGATACAGCTACAGGCAAGGTTACAGACATTTCACCTACAAATAACGCTTTCGGTAAAATCGAAGTTGACAGAGAAAATCCCGATAAGCTTGTAACAAGAACTTGCGGTGTATGGTCTGACCAGTGGTTTGAGCTTGAATGGACAGATGACAGTATTGCATGGGGCGACCACTTCTATCGCTCCGAGGACGGCGGTGCTACATGGCAGGATATCACTCCCGGTCAGCAGGCTGGTCAGTATACCGACAACCACTATTTCATCTCCAACCCAATTGATACAAACGGCTATGACTGGATTTACGGCAAGGCTTGCCATTGGGGAAGCGGTATGATGATTGACCCAAGAAATCCCGACAGAGTTGTAATGACCTCAGGTAACGGTGTTTATGCCTGTGATAATATCTGGGACGAAAAGGGTATTCAGTTCTACTTCCAGCCCGACGGCGTTGAGGAAGTTGTATGCCTTGACTTTGTAAGCGTTCCAAATGGCGAAAACTACTCCGCAATCGGTGACTATGACGGATTTATCCACAAGGATATAAACGAAATTCCACAGCAGTACAAGCCGAATATCGGTTCAACATCTGCTATTGCATACTGCCCCTCTGATACAAAGGTTATGTGCCGTGTAGGCGAACACGAGGGCAAGGCTTATTATTCTCTTGATGCCGGTGCTACATGGAAAGACCTTAAAGTTCCCAACGGCGGCGGAAAAATGGCTATAACAAAGCTGAAAGACGGTTCATACCGTTTCATCAAGGCTGACTCAGGCAACGGCTCTCTCCAGTATTCCGACGATTTCGGCGGCAGCTGGACAAAGTGCGAGGGACTTGACGGTTCAAAGACAACTTATCCTCTCGTTGACCTGAATAATCCTGCTGTTGTTTACGGTTCGGGAATAAAGCACAACGACTACTGGGCATCTGACCCCAACAAGAAAGAACCTACTCTTGAAGAATCTCACTATTCATTCTACATCAGCACAGACTACGGTGCAACATTCAAGGAAACTGTAGTTTCAAAGTATGATATGTGCGACCACACAGGCGACCTTGCATATCTTGGCGAAGATAACATTCTTATGGCTGTAGGCTGGAACGGTATGTATTCCATTACCGAGGGCGGTACAAAGATTGAGAAAACCGATGTTTTCTACTGCAAGACTTTAGGTTATGGTGCTTCCGAAAAGGAAGGCGGTCTGAATACTGTATTCATGTACGGCAAACCTGCTGCAACTGACGCTGAGGGTATTTATCGTTCAACTGACGGCGGTAAGACATGGGATTGCATTAATACCGATAACCTCTACGGCGGCACAGGTAACGGAAACTTCCTCGTAGGCGATATGGACGAATTCGGCACAGTATTTATGTCAACTGTAGGAGCAGGTATTGTATGCGGTAAGCTTAGCGACGGAACTGAGCCTCCAACATCAAAGCCTCCAACGTCTACAGAAAATCCCACAACAAAGCCTACAACACCTCCCGATGAGGATGTAGTTTACGGCGATGCTAACAATGACGGTACTGTTTCAATTGCAGACGCTGCTGCTATTCTCCAGGCTATCGGCAACGCTGACAAGTACGCACTTACAGAAATCGGCATTAAGAATGCTGACTGCTACGAGCCTGGCAGCGGACTTACAGCTGCTGATGCCCTTGCAATTCAGAAGCTTGATGCAGGAATTATAAAATCTCTCCCTGAAAAAGCTGAATAAAATTGTAAAAAGCTATTAGCCTTTAGCCGTTAGCCATTAGCTTTATAGAACGGCAAGTTAATTAAGAATTAAGAATTATGGACGGTAGTCTTTACGATTACCGTCTTTTCTTATGTGTGCTGATATATGGGCGGATAATATCCGCTTTTTTAGCTATTAGCCTTTAGCCTTTAGCTATTAGCTATTTAGGCGGCAGAAAAAATTTCCACCGTCTACTTTCTAACCTCTAACATCTAACCTCTAAACAGCAGAAATAATTCCACCGTCTACTTTCTAACATCTAACCTCTAAACAGCTAAAGGCTAACAGCTAACGGCTAATGGCTAATGGCTTTATAAAATTCAAGATGACAAGATGACAAGATGACATTGATAGAGAATTATGTCATCTTGAACACTTTAAATCGGTAAAGCTATTAGCTATTTAGGCGGCAGAAAAAATTTCCACCGTCTACTTTCTAACATCTAACCTCTAACCTCTAAACAGCAGAAATAATTCCACCGTCTACTTTCTAACCTCTAACCTCTAAACCGCTAAAGGCTAAAAGCTTTTAAAAAAGCTAATGGCTTTTTAAAATAATTACGCATTATACTTCCCCTTGCATTTCATAAAAATTTGTTATATAATAAAATTATCATTTTCATTGTCCTATTTCAGCGACCTCATTTGAATGTATTAGTGAATCGATTCAAGAACGGAGGAATACTCTATGACCGACGACAAGTGGCTTGAACTGCTTGAAAAATCGCCGAAAAAAGCTCATACAATGCTCATTGAAGAATACGGCGGCTATGTCTATGCCGTAGTAATCGACAAACTCCGAAGTCTGTGCAGCAGCGAGGAAATCGAGGATTGCGTCAGCGATGTTTTTGTGGAACTGTTTACAAATATACATAATTTTGACAGTTCCAAAGGCTCTCTGAAAGGCTATATTTCGGTAATTTCCAAGCGTGCAGCAATTAACGCATACCGCAAGCTAAGTTACAGACAGCATATCACTATGTCGGCTGATGATGAGGAAACAGAACTTCCCGTATCAGCTGATAATCCCGAGGAAGATGTGCAGAAAAAACTGTTCCGTCAGCGGTTGTGGGAAATCGTGGAGGGATTGGGCGAACCCGATTCGTCAATAATCGTCTACCAGTATTTCTACGACTTCAAAGTAAGCGATATAGCCGAAAAATTGCGTATGACAGCAGCGGCGGTGCAGAAAAGAAGCCTCCGTGCAAGGCAGAAAATCAAAAAAATCCTTGAAAAAGAGTATGCAAAGGAGAATAGTTATGAATAATAAAAATGAATATGATTTTCTCCGTGAGCTTACGGCTGCCGATGATAGGAGAATAAGCAGAGTTGCAAGAAAATATCCTGCCCTTGACAAGTCGGCATTAAAACGAATCAACGCATTATGTGAGGAGAAATTGAAAATGAAAGAGAATAATAATGTTAACAATCACGCAGTTTCAGAGGAGGAAAAAGTTGAAGTAATCCGCAATATACCGTGGTATCGCCGCCCTGCATTTACTGCCGCAGCCTGCTTTGTTGTGCTTGCAGGTGTTACAGGCGGAGTTATGGCACTTTTCGGCGGAAAAAATAATGATATAAACCCCGTTGAAAGTATGCCCCCTCTCAGCAATGTGGAAACTTCTGATGCTGAATCGACTTCCGATGTAACAACAGAGGCTGCAACAGATACTACAACAACTGAAAGTTCCGCTGTAACTACAGTTGAAGCAACAGCTGAAACAAATATTGCAGCAGAAACCACAGAACAGAGCAATGAAAGTATTGAGATGCCCGACCTCGTTGGAAAATCCTATGAATCTTCAAAAGATGAATATAAGGATTATTTTCAATTAATTGCGGAGACCCCCGAATATAATGACGAATACGAAAGCGGCACAATAATAGCACAAACCGTCAATGCAGGTACAACTATTGATAAGGGAAGTGTCGTTAAGGTAAAAGTAAGCAAGGGCAGTCAGCCTGAAAATGACGAACCTTCTGTTAATGTGCCTGATGATGAAAGAATTGATGAACTTATAAATGCACTGAAATTAACAGAGGCATTTATGTCCAACGGAGTTGAACTCGATTGCGATATGGACGATAATTTCACCGATGAAAGCGGTCAGCTTTACGTGAAAGTTACTGAAAGCGGATTTAATACAATAGCAGATGTAGAAAACTTTATGAACAGATATTTTACTGAAAACTATATAAAAATAATAAATTCACGATACAAAGCTTTGACAGACAGAAACAGCGAAAAATTCATTGAAAAAGAAAACGGACTTTATATTCACTATGCCCCGAAAGCAGGCGGTTTTAATGAATTAAACATACAAGGCGTAGCTGAAAGATGGACAGATGAAGGATTACTTCAAGTTGATTTAATACTGGTTTTTGACGATTTCGGTGAACCCTCTACATTTGCACTCCAATTGGTTGAGGTAAGTGAGGGCAGCTGGAAAATTAATGGTATGGAAGAAATGCCAATTCCCGAATACAGCGAATAAGTACACAATCTTTTTTCAGCTACATCACAGAAAATTCACATTTTTCGGATATAATAAGAGCATCTCTAAAAAAAGAATTCTTCGGAATATTGTGAAAAGAGTTGTGAGAAATGAAAGAGAATGTGCGGAAAAAACTTAAAAGTTTAGCGGAATTTTTTCTCAATCCAAAGCTTGTACTTTGTTACACCTTAGCGTGGATTATAACAAACGGCTGGGCATACATCTGCCTTGGAGCAGGTGCATATTATGAAATCGGCTGGCTCTCCGCCATAGCTGCGGCATATCTTGCCATTTTGTGGTCGCCGTTCTGCTTTGAACTGATTTTCACTCTTGCTATAACAATTTTTCTGCTGAAACGGATATTCCCAAAGGATAAAAAAACTCTGCGGAAAATCCTCGTGTACAATCGCTGGTATCGGCTGAAAATCCGCAAAATCAAGCGTGAACGGCAGGAAAAAAGAAAGCATAAGTTAAATTAAAGAGCCTTTAGCCTTTAGCTGGCGGATAATATCCGCCTCTACAAACACTAAACCCTCGGATTTTGTCCGAGGGTTTAGTGTTGTAAAATCACATTATTTCAAGTCTTTTTGAAAGGGGTTCCTGAGGCTTTTTCTTGGGAAGTCCGAGAATGAGAATTCCGTTTTTATACTCCGCTGTGATTTCATCTGCATTTACATCGGCAATGCCAAAACTTCTCTTGAATGTGCCGACTGTGCGTTCACGGCGGATATATCTGCCATTTTCTCCTGTATCTTCCTTTTCAGCCTTTTTCTCAGCGGAAATTACGAGATAATCGCCGTTTATATCAATTTTAATATCCTCTTTCTCAAAGCCGGGGAGTTCAGATTCCATAATATACTTATCCCCTGCGTCACGAATATCGGTGCGGCAGGTATTCATTGGCATTGTGCCGCTGAAAAAGTCCTTGTCAAAATCATCAAATGCGTTCAGAATACTGAAAGCGTTTCTTGCGAATGGTGTTAATCCGTACATCATAATAATTTACCTCCAAAATAATATCTATGTGTTGTTATCTTATGCATTTTTCCCTGTGATATTCCTGTTCCATTGGAATCACCCTTTCTCTTTCGTTGTATTTATAATACCCCTGTTTTATGTTCGTTTGTTAATGATTATGTGAAAATAAAATGAAATTTAGCACTCTCACACTTAGAGTGCTAACACTCTATCGAAAAGAGTGCTAATAAAATTTAGAGATGCCCTTTATTGCAATTTATTTTTATTTATGGTATAATAAAAAAGCAAAAATATAAAGGAGTTGATTTTTTTGTTCAAAAAAATATTATCTGCTGCTGCCGCCTTGGTTATTTCAGCGTCAGCGGTTGCAGGCGGTCTGATGAATAATACAGCCAATGCACTTGACTTAGGCGGATTTTTAGAAGAAGAAATGGAAAGAAGCAAGTTCATAACGCTTTCACGTGGAAATATTGTGAATTTCTCCTGTACCGACAGTAACGGTGCAGTAATGGACAATTACAGCGCAACAATCAGAAATTCAGCAGGTCAGATTGTGGGAATTTTCATGAAATCCTACAAAGGCGGCAATGAAGACTTTTATAAAGATAATACTATGGTTTCAAGCATAACTGACAATATAGAATGGGAAGTTCCCATGAAAACTTTCGGTGACCTTGTATCACCACAGGTGCCTGTTATGGCGTGTGATTATGTGGTTAACACAAGTCCTACCTCATCAATATCATACGGTGTATATGAAAAATACAACCCTAATGTAAATGTGCTGTTTTCAGGCAATATCGAATCCTCTGAATGTGAACAGATGAAAATTCTTGCAACAAATGCAGGGGAAACTACAGCATTTACAATTCCAGCCAATAAAGCTGGCATATTTGTTGATTCAAAGTGGAGTTCACGTGACGGAGAGGGATATTATTATGTCGGCGAAGGCAGTAATAAATATTTTTCCGAAAAGGATATGATAGGCAAACTCAAAGTAATTTCCCCTAAAAATCCCATTAGTGAGCTTGGTATCGGTGTTGACAGCAAAGTTGGCTTGCGTAGTTCCCTTTTGAACAATCTGAAATATCAGAGTACAACAACGGAATATGTCAAGTGGACTATGAATCTTAAAGATATATTTACAGAATCAGATAATCCGCAATTCAGAGATGACGGCACATTCATAGATGAAAATTCCGTCTGTGACCCGAAAAAAGACAGAAAAAACACAAGTACGGTGGTAGTTATTTCAAGCGGTGTTTGTCTTACAGTTGCACAGCCCGATGCAAACGGAAATATTGAATTTTACGTTGAAAAGAACAGCCGTGAATTTGATGCGGAAGTGCATTACAGAGTCAAGACTAACAGCGGAACTGTCACAAGGGACTGTGCAACTGACTGCAAGGATATTCTTGCAGGAAAGGAGTATCTTATTAACATCGGTGTTCCGAATATTCCCAGAACAGGTGAAACTATCTACGAAGTACCCGCAGGCAAATATTCCCTTGAATTTACAAGTTTGCCTAAAGGATACCTCAATCCGGGAATTGTAACATTTGATGTTGCCAACTCAAATGCCATTCAGTATAAAAAAGTATCAATAAAATCTGCTCCCAAAATAGAATTGGGAGATGTAAACGGAAGCGGCACTATAGATTCATCTGACGCAAGCTGTATTCTTGAATTTTACTCAAGACAATCCACAGGCAGCACGACGTTATTTACAAGCGAACAGGAGTTTGCGGCAGATGTCAACAATGATTTCCGTGCAGATGCCTCAGATGCAAGCTGTATTCTTGCATATTACAGCTATATCTCAACAGGGGGAACTTTATCTTTAAAGGATTACATTAAGCCTTGACATAAAGCTAAAATTATTCGAATTATAAGGAGTAGTTATGGGAATATTTGATAAATTTAAGAAAAAATCACAGTCTGTTCAGAATACTGCATCAGACAATTATAATAATGAGCCACAGGAAAGAAACTGCGAAGTAGTAGTGGAAAGCGACTCACTTGTATGCGACGCTCAGGCATTTGTTGAGAAATACAATGATTGTTATTACTTCTACCTCTATTTCCCGTTCAGTGAAGAACAACAAGTAAAAACCTGCTGGGTATGCAATAGAAAAAAAGCTCCCAACAGGATTAATCCCGACGATATGAAAGGCGGCAAAGGTCCGATGATGCCTGCCGAATACATATCTCACGACCTGAACGGAATTGAACTTGACGATGAAAAGCTTTCAATCGTATGGTTTGAGGAGGGCGATAGTGCCGCACTTCTTTGCGGAGATGATATTCTTGCAGTTATACCAGGGTGGAGCGGATATAAGGATTTCCACGGTTATGCAAAGTATGCCAAAGGCATAGGTCCTTTTGCATGGGAAATTACAGGTGCCATTGACAATATGAGAGAACGTGTGAAATGGGGACAAAAGCTCTGGGCTAATGCAAATCCGCAGGATATGAAAATGTGGATGTTAATTCAGCACGACCACGCAGTAAAATTCATTGTTAATCATGAACTTGACTATAACATTGCCCACAAAGAGGATAAGAAAATCGGAGAATTGACATTCCCGATGAAAGTTGTAGCAGAGGGTTCACGTGACGGAGTTGTTTACGGACTTACCGCAGGTGTAAGCCTTGTTGCTATGCCGAATGTCGGTTTCCACACAGAGGACCCGAAAAACACAAGAAGAATGGAACTTGGATTTGCCGCAGAAGAACAATTCAGACAGATTTGCCGCCCTATGTATGCAAATCTTTCAATGTATGCGAAACTCCCGTGGCAGCACATCACTTTCCTTGACCACGGTCATACAGTTCCCTTTTATAATCTCAACGGATTTGCGGCGATACTGTTTGTAAATCCCATATACATGGAGGGAATGGAAAGTCCCGAATATTACCCCTATTTCGACGGCGGACGAGTAAATCTTTTGTGGACTGTTCCCATTACCTGTGAAGAATATGAGTTTGCTGTAAAAAACAGTTCCGAGGAACTTCTGAAAAAAGCAAAGGACGTTTCAAGACTTCATATATTTGACGGAAACAGCAAATTTAATCTTTAATTTTTATACAGTCTTGACATAAAGCTAAAAGTATGCTATAATTGATGTATCATAAAAGAATTGAGGTGGAAAGATGCGTAAAATTTCCTGCTAATAATTAATCGGGCGAATAAATTTATGGCGGCAGTACCGTCTGGTTTGTTATGCCCTGCAGGAAATATTACGGTCTTTTCATAAAATACAGTCATTCCGTGGGACGGCTATATTCTGCCATTCTGCGGAACTTCCGACGTATAAGTTATGAGCCGCAGTATATCCTGCGGCTATTTTTATTGTTGGAGGTATATAATATGTCTGTTATAAGTGTAGAAAATCTCACTTTCGGCTATGAGGGAAGTGCAGATAATATTTTTGAAAATGTAAGCTTCCGTATTGATACGGATTGGAAATTAGGCTTTACAGGGCGAAATGGCAGAGGTAAAACAACATTTATGAAGCTGCTTATGGGGGAACAGGAATACAGCGGAAAAATTATTTCAAGCGTTGATTTTGAATATTTCCCCTTTCCCGTAGCTGATGAAAATACCCTTGTTATGTTTCTTGCGGAGGAAATTTGTCCAAATGCCGAAAACTGGGAAATTATAAGGGAATTTTCCCTCCTTGAAATAAGCGATGATGTGCTGTATCGTTCATTTTCCACGCTTTCGGGAGGTGAGAGAACTAAAGTTATGCTTGCTATGCTCTTTCTCCGTGAAAACTGTTTTCTGCTTATTGATGAGCCTACAAATCACCTTGACCGAAAGGGCAGAGAAATCGTAAGCCGCTATTTAAAGCGGAAAAAGGGCTTTATTCTCATATCCCACGACCGTGCGGTGCTTGATGAATGTATCGACCATGTGCTGTCAATCAACAGGGCAAATATTGAGATTGAGCAGGGAAATTACTCGTCATGGGAGCAGAATAAGGCGGCAAGGGATAATTTCGAGGCGGTACAGAATGACAGGCTGAAAAAGGAGATAAAAAGCCTTGAAGCCGCCGCACGCCGTGCCGCTGAACATTCCGACAGAATTGAAAGTACGAAAATCGGCTTTGACCCCAATAAATCGGAAAAATCCATATCAAGACGGTGTTCAATTGCAAGGAAATCAAAAAAGCTGATGAATCGCTCAAAGGCTATGGAAAACCGCATTGAAGCAGATATTGAAAAGAAATCGGGATTGCTGAAAAATATCGAAAAAACGGCAGTTTTAAAGCTGCCCGTTCTGAAATTCCACAGCAAAAAGCTGTTAAGCGTGAGAAATCTATCCGTAAGCTATGATGAAAGAGTGGTTTGCAGCAATGTTTCCTTTGACATCAATGAGGGGGAAATCCTTGCACTTTCGGGGAAAAACGGCTGCGGAAAAACAAGTATTATCAGGCTTATCTGCGGCGAAGATGTTCCCCACAGCGGCGAAATTTCCATGAATTGTCAGCTGAAAATTTCACGTATATCGCAGGATTTTTCGGGACTTTCGGGCAATCTCTCCGACTATGCCGAAAATCACGGCTTTGATGAAAGTCTGTTCAAGGCAATTCTCCGAAAACTGGATTTTTCGAGGGAACAGTTTGAAAAGAATATTGAGGATTTCAGCGACGGGCAGAAGAAAAAAGTTATGATTGCCGCCAGTCTTTGCACTCCTGCACATTTGTACATATGGGACGAGCCGCTGAATTATCTTGATGTGTATTCCCGAAAACAGCTTGAAGAACTGATTATCGCCTGCAAGCCCTCAATGCTTATCGTGGAGCATGACAAGACTTTCTGCGAGGCGGTAAATGCTGATTATTACGAGTTTTAATACAAAAAGGACGCTCCGCTGTGGAACGTCCTTTAAATTATGTTTGTCATAGAAATTCAACCGTGGGGAGGTTTTTAGAGGTTCCCTTATCTTTCAAATACAGCTGTGCCTATTTCGTAGGGGTGGTCGATGAAAAGTACATCCTTACATTTCGTCTTGTAAAGAAGCACTTTCAGGACGATGAATAAATCTCCGCCGCCTCCTGCGATATTGAGGCATGAAATCACCAGAAGCAGGGAAGAGCCGCTGATTACTGCTGCTATTCCGAAGCCGAAGCCTAACACTATAGTGGGCAGCAACGCACATATAATCATCGGCTTTTTCTTTAGGGGCTGTAAGCAATTGCAGTAGGGGCAGCAATATTTTACGTTGAAGCCGAAAGAAACGGATTTCCAGCCGTCACTTGCAAAATGTGAAAAGGCTATGCCGTGGAGCAACTCGTGGACTACTATCAATAGAAGAAATGCAATAACGGCTATAAATGATGTACCTCTTTCTATGTTGAATTCGTTGCCCAACAGTCGGAAAGCTGCCAGAAACGGAATCATAAAGGGTATTGCAATAAGAAGTGTGAGGACATTTAGTTCCACAAAATTGAGTTTTAGTATCTTTTGCGTGTATCCCTCAGCTGCAAGTCCCTCAGCCATTTTTTCAAATGTTTCTTTTCTTCTTAATTCTGCTTTAGTTAATTTTTGTTTTTTTTCGCTGCTCATATCAGATTATCATACTCCTTAGAATGTGGTGTTATATTGTATAACGGATATAGTGTGTTGTATTCGTAATTCCGAAATGAAATTTCGGGCGGATAATATCCGCCCCTACAGTAAACGGTTATTATGTTGATTTGCGGACTGCCAAAGGCTAACAGCTAAGGGCTTATTTTTTCTTAATCTTCATTGCGTTCAATATTTTATCAATATTGCTTTCGTTTAAATATCCCGAAGGAAGCTGACTTTTATTTTTGGGATATTCGAGATTGGCTTTCCCTTTGGTAGAATTTACCAACAGAATAGTGAAAAACTGCTCCCAGCTGAAATATTCCTGACAGTCGATATAATCCACAGGATTTTCAAGGATTTCTTGTATATCTGTACTGCCGCTGAAAATATCAGAGCGAAGAATAAGCCATTCAAAGCTTTCAGGCAGAAAGAAATCCGTTTTATTCTGTAATTTTTCCTTGAAGTACACAAGTTCTCTTATTTCTGAACCGAGTGCAGCTGAATCAGCTATTATAAGGACTTTTTTATTCTTGTTTTTATTGAGCAAATCTATAATTCCGCTTTTTCCATTGGAGCTGATACACTCCATATCAGTTCCCTCACTTGCCTTTGTGTAAAACTGAAAACCAGTTTTGCTGTCCTCAATAATTGCCAGTTCATAAGGAAAATCTGATATATCCTTTACGGGGATATTCTTGTAAATACTTTCAAAGGTTGATTTTTTACCGTTTTTTCGGATTTGTTTAATTGAGTCAATGCTGTATGGAATCTGCGGCAAAAGCTCTCTTGTCACGAGTACATAATAGTTATCGGAATTTTTAATTCTTCGGGCAAAATCATAAGAAGTGAGAAACGGTGTACTTTCCTCAACAAAAATAATACTTTCGTGAGTATTTTCAAGTTCATTTTCCCAGTTTCTGCCCTCTAATACAAGACAAGGCTTGTCGCATTTCAGCGTAACACCGCTTGATTTACCAAATTCAGAAAAATCCCTTACCATATTGATAAGCTTGGTTTTTCCCGTTCCGCTGTCACCTGTTAAAACTGTTACATTTCTTTCAAGGGTGAAATTAAATGAAATAAAACGGTTTTTTACTGATATTTTAAATTTACCCTTCATTGGTTTTACCTCTTAAATACTGATGTGCAAGGGAGAGGTATTCAAAGGGGTCAGATATAACTTTTCTTCGCCTGTCGTTGATTACCTTAAATGAAAAATCATTGCCAAAATCCATGAGGTGATGCAGACATACGGTTATATCCCTGTTTTCAGCCATTTCAAGAATATATTTAGCACAGTTATCACCGCAGTTGGAGATGTTGAATATCATTTTCGGCTTGTTGTAGATAAGCAAAAGAGTTTTTACACCTGCCGATAAATTATCCGAATCGAATAAACCAAAAATGTCATTTTTTATAACATCGGGAGCTATTACTGTTGAGTCGTCAATGTCTGCTATTATTTTCTGAGCAAATGGTTCCATAACCCAGTTTTTATCATATTGGTGTGAATAGTATTTTTCAGTATTGTAGATTTCATCGGGGTGACTGCCGAAAAATATTTTTAACAAGATATCATCTCCTTTTAAAATAGTATGTGCGGATAACAAAAAAGATATGCTTAGAGGGCATCTCTAAAAACCCCTTTTGAGAAAAAACAGCTATGCACGTCATCTGCTTCGTCAACCTCCCTTGGAGTGCGACAGCACGCCTGTGGAAGGTTTCCTTGCAGCTGTCATACCTATCTGTTTTTTCTTTAATCAAACGAGTTTTTAGAGATGCCCTAGAGATTGTCGAAAAACCTGAATTTCGGGCGGATAATATCCGTCCCTACAGTAAACGGTTATTATGTTGATTTGCGGACTGCCAAAGGCTAATGGCTAAAGGCTAACAGCTAAAGGCTTATTTCTTCTTAATCTTCATTGAAATATCAAAGCATTTAACGGAATGTGTCAACGCACCGAGGGAAATGATATTAACTCCTGTTTCAGCTACGGAACGGATATTTTCAGCAGTTACATTTCCCGACGCTTCAAGAAGCGCTCTGCCGTTTGTAATTTCAACAGCCTCTTTCATTTCCTCGCAGGACATATTGTCAAGCATAATAATCTCAACCTTGTTGTCAAGAGCCTCTCTCAATTCGTCAAGAGTACGCACTTCAACCTCAATTTTTACGGTGTGACCGATTTTTTCACGGAGAGCCGATACAGCCGCAGTAATTCCGCCGTATGCGTCAATGTGGTTATCTTTCAGCATTGCCGCATCTGAAAGGTTATAGCGGTGATTTTTTCCGCCGCCTACTGTTACGGCATATTTCTGCAATGCACGAAGTCCCGGGAGAGTCTTTCTTGTATCGGTAACAGCAGCTTTTGTGCCAGCCACGAGTTCAACGCATTTATTTGTAGCTGTAGCAATTCCCGACATATGCTGTAAAATGTTGAGAGCAGTTCTCTCACCTTTGAGCATTGTGAGAGTGCTTCCCTCCAATTCGGCAATAATATCGCCCTTTTTCACCTTTGTGCCGTCAGCCATAAGGATTTTAAATGTTACATTTTCTCCTGAAAGCTCGAAAACACGCTTTGCAATTTCAATTCCGCAGACAACACCGCTGTCCTTTGCCACGTAATATGCGGAACTTTCGTGTTCAGGGGGAATAAGATTATCAGCCGCAGCGTCAATGTAATTTATATCCTCCATAAGGGCATTTGTAATTATATTATCAATATAGCATTGTAAAAGCTTCATAAAATTTCTCCTTTACTGTATAACCTCGTTCAGAATGATATACGCAACTGTAACAATTGACTTTGCAAGGACATAGTCAGCGTCAACCACGTATTTTCCGCTTAAAAGGTCATTGCGGATTTCAGTTACACGCTTTAATCCCTCGGCTGCCGCCTCTTTATCGGGAATTACAAAGTAGCTGTTCTGCATAATTTTTCTTGTTTCGGTGCGGATACCTGCGGGTATGCGGTCATTTCCCATATGTGCGTCAAACTGCACTTCCTCAAAGCTTTCGGATACTGTGTCAAGCTTTGCAGCAATATTTTCAGCCGCCTTACGTGAGAATACAAGGGCTTCAAGGAGCGAATTGCTTGCAAGGCGGTTGCTGCCGTGAACGCCTGTGTGTGAACATTCTCCGCAGGCATAGAGATTTGGCAGAGTTGTTTCGGAGTTGCTGTCAACGTCAATTCCGCCCATTAAATAATGCTGGCATGGGAAAATCGGCACAGGCTCTTTTGTAAGGTCGTATCCCTGTTCAAGGAGATTTTTGTAAATCATCGGGAAACGATTTGTGAGGAATTCGCTGTCCTTATAGCTTATATCAAGATAAAAATCGGTGGAATTCTGCTTTCTTGATTCAAGGACGATAGAATGGGAAACTACATCACGGGGAGCAAGCTCCAGACGCTTGTCGTAGTTGTGCATAAAGCGTTCCTTGTGGCAGTTGAGGAGATATGCACCCTCACCACGTACAGCCTCGGAAATAAGGAAACACTCACGGGTTGTACGGTTATTGAAAGCGGTGGGGTGGAACTGCACATAGCTTAAATTCTTGATTTTTGCACCCATTTCATAGGCGAATGTAATACCGTCACCTGTAGCAATTGCGGAATTTGTAGTAAACTGATATACTCTGCCGATACCGCCTGTGGCAAGTATCATAAAGTGACAGTTAACGGTGGAATATGTGTCGTTCTTATCCTTTAAAAGTGCGGAATAGCCTGTATATGTACGTCTTGTTTCACACATAATTGTATTTTCAAGGATAGTCACATTAGGCAGCTTACGGACATTTTCAAGAAGTGTTGTAGTAATTTCTTTACCTGTGGAATCAGCCTTGTGGAATACACGGTGGTGACTGTGACCGCCCTCGAGAGTGCGGTGGAAAGTTCCGTCGGGATTTTTATCGAATTCAACGCCCATATTGATGATACGCTCGATATCCTGTGCGGCTTCGCTTACGAGAGTCTGAACAGCGTCCACGTTATTCTTGAAGCTGCCTGCAATGAGGGTATCATTCTGGTGATACTGGATATTGTCGGTTTCGGAATTATAAACGCCTGCAATACCGCCCTGAGCAAGCATAGAATTGCAGAGGGACAAATCCTTTTTGCAGAGAATGAGGATATTAAGGCTCTGTGGGAGGTTTAATGCGGCATACAGACCTGCAACTCCGCAGCCGGCTATAATTACATCATAATTTACAGACATATTTTACACGCCCTTTTAAAAATAGTTGTTCCTAAAATAGGTACAGCAATTCAGTTGTTCCTAAAATAGGTACAACTTTATTTTACCACATTCCGAAGCTTTTTGCAATAGTTATTGAAAATTATTGCCAAAAAGCTGTTAGCTATTAGCCTTTAGACATTAGCCTTTAGCCATTAGCCTTTAGCCATTAGCTATTAGCTATGTGTTCGGTTGATATATTGTGCAAAGGCGGATATTATCTGTCAGCTAATAGCTAAAGGCTTACAGCTAACGGCTTGAAAATCTAATCAGTCAATAGTACCATAAATTTATATTATTTTTATATAAAACAGGTATTGCAATGGTGGTGGTTTTGTGATATAATATATAATGTGAAATAGTATGAGATAGTATGGGTAATTGTTGCCTTTCGGTAATTTAATTAATCTTTAAACCTGCGGTGGAGTGGAATTTATGAAAAGTATACGAATACTCGGAATTGACCCCGGATATGCAATAGTAGGCTTTGGCATAGTTGATTATGACGGGCGGAAATTCACTCCCGTGGAGTACGGTGCAGTCCTCACAGAAGCACATACACCTTTTCCCCAGCGGCTTAAAGATATACATACAGACATAGAATTTATATTTGACAAATACCAGCCCCATTGTATGGCAATTGAAAAGCTTTTTTTCACCACAAACCAGAAAACAGGCATTGATGTTGCACAGTCAAGAGGAGTTACAGTACTGTCGGCGGCAAAGAGAAATATTCCCGTTTCGGAATATACCCCTTTGCAGGTAAAATCAGCCGTTGTAGGCTACGGAAAGGCTGAAAAACAGCAGGTTATGGAGATGACGAAAAATCTTCTCGGACTTGCGGATATACCACGCCCCGACGATGCCGCCGATGCCCTTGCAATTGCAATTTGTCACGGTCATACAATCAGGTGGACAGATTTGAGGTAGGTTATGATTTATAGCGTAAGAGGCAAGCTTGTCCACAAGGAAACAGGCTTTGCGGTAATTGAATGCGGCGGTGTGGGCTATGGATGCCGCACATCGTACAATACGGTGCTGAAATTAGGCGAAACAGGCAGCGAGGTTATGCTCTATACCCACCTTGCAGTACGTGAGGACGGAGTTGAACTTTTCGGCTTTGCAGATATGCAGGAGCTTAATTGTTTTCGTCTGCTTATTTCCGTTTCGGGAGTTGGTCCAAAGGCGGCTACGGCAATTCTCTCCGATATGAATTCGGAGCAATTTGCATTTGTGGTTGCATCGGGGGACAGCAAAACTCTCACCCGAACAAAGGGAATCGGTACAAAAACGGCACAGCGAATAGTGTTGGAGCTTAAAGATAAAATTTCCTCCGACGCATTTGGCGGAAAATCCGCAGATACATCATCGGGAGCAGTTCCCACAGGTATGGCAGGTACACCCTCAGCGGCAGGAGAAGCACTTGAAGCTCTTATGGTACTTGGCTATTCACAGGGAGAAGCGGCGGCGGTACTCCGCAAGATTGACCCTGCTCTCAGCACACAGGATTTAATAAAGGAAGCTTTAAAAATAATGGCTTCCCGTGATTAAAAAAGGGGTTCTCTAAAAACGGAACACGGGCAGTCAAGCGGTGACGGTGGTTTTTAGAGATTCCCGATATATATTAAACCGTGGAGTTACGGTATTTCATTTTTGTTTTATTTCATTTGAAAGGATGATATTCTCATGATGAACCTCGACGAACTGTTGAAAGCGGCTATAACAGATCCGTCAAAACGCTCTTTATTCCTCCAGACCTTAATAAAAAGCGATGTTTATGTAATGTGCAAAAATCCTGTGAAGCAGGAAAGAAACAGTGCAGAGGGCGGAGTTCAGCTTGAACTTGTCACCATAAAAAACCCCAGTGGTGATGTGTTTATCCCGTTTTTCTCCAGCCACAGAGCGTTGCAGCAGTTTGCAAAAAGATATGTTGACTATTACAAAATCAACTGTCTGCGACTTTTTGACCTCATTCAGTCGGCAGCAGCTGTACTCAATCCCAATTCCTACGGCAAGGAGTTTTCCTCACAGGAGATGAAAAGTATCCTTATGATTGCAAGAAATCTCCGTATCAAGGCGATTTCCTACAACGAGGAGGAAATCATCAACTATAATCGCTGTGAAAGAACTATGGGATACATCACAAAGGCGGCATCAAAATTCTTTGCAAAGCAGGAAAATGTAGATGCGGCATATATTGTGGAAATGGTCAAGGGCTGTGAAAAGCCCCAGCTGCTTATGGTTGTGGATATGATTGGCAGTACGAGAAAGCTTTTTGTCCCTCTCTCAAAGTATCTTTCACGCTATACAAAGGCAGGAGATAATCTGTGCTTTATCTCAAAAGAGGAAGATATGGGCAAAAAGGCGGCAAAGGTCACAGATGCCTTTTATGTACGTAAAAAGCGTTATTTTGAGCGTTGATAGTTAATAAAGCTATTAGCTATTAGCCGTTAGCCATTAGCGAATTTCGTTCCGAAATTGCGGGCGGATAATATCCGCCCCTACACAGAATAACGGCTATTTTGCGTGAATTGTGGACTGCCAAAGGCAGCCCTTGCACAATATATCAGCGTACAAAAGCTAAAGGCTTATAAAGCTATTAGCTATTAGCCGTTAGCCATTAGCGAATTGAGCGTTGATAGTTAATAAAGCCATTCTCAATAGCTAAAAGCTAAAGGCTAAAGGCTAAAGGCTTATAAAGCGGATAATATCCGCCCAAAGGCATTAACAAAAAGGAGATAAAATTGATACACACAGAAGATATGGAATTTGCCGCAGGAAATACCTATGGGAATTTCAATGTAATGTCACCTGAAAATATTGCAGGGGACGGCGAGGCGGAGGTTACTCTCCGTCCGCAAAGTCTTAATGAATATATCGGACAGGACAAGGTCAAGGAGAAAATTGCCGTATATATAAAGGCGGCAAAGGGCAGAGGCGAACCCCTTGACCACGTTCTGCTGTATGGCCCTCCGGGACTTGGAAAGACTACACTTTCCTCAATAATTGCCCATGAACTTGGGGTAAACCTCCGTGTTACCACAGGTCCTGCCATTGAAAAGCCGGGTGATTTAGTATCGCTCCTGACGGGACTCAATGACAATGACGTGCTTTTTATTGACGAAATTCATCGCCTTTCCCGACCTGTTGAGGAACTTTTATATCCTGCCCTTGAGGACAGGGTAATTGACATTATAATAGGTAAGGGACCTTCCGCACGTTCCATAAGAATGGATTTAAGACCATTCACTCTTATCGGAGCAACTACCCGTGCAGGTCAGCTTTCCGCCCCTCTCCGTGACCGTTTCGGAGTTATAGAGCGTCTGGAGCTTTACAATACGGAGCAGCTTACGGATATTGTCCGCAGAAGTGCCATGATTTTAGGTATTCCCTGTGAAGCCGACGGTGCGGAGGAAATTGCAGGCAGAGCAAGAGGTACACCCCGAATTGCCAACCGTCTGCTGAAAAGAGTCCGTGATTTTGCCGATGTTATGGGAAACGGCAGTATCACAAAGGAAATCGCATCTATAGCTTTGAGCCGACTTGAAATTGACAGGCTTGGACTTGACAGCCTTGACAGGCGTATGCTTACAATGATTATCAAAGGCTATGGCGGCGGCCCTGTGGGACTTGAAACTCTTGCGGCGGCAATCGGTGAGGAATCGGTTACTCTTGAAGATGTGTGCGAACCGTTCCTTATGCAGCTGGGATTTCTTGGACGAACTCCGAGAGGACGAGTTGCCACCCGTCTTGCATATGAGCATCTTGGAATTGTTCCCCCTAAACAGCAGAGTTCAGCCGATGAGGGGCAGCTGAAGTTATGATAAACGGACAGAATATGGGAGATGTGGCAAAAATCCGATACGGATTATTCCCCATGAGCTTTAACGGCTGTGAGGTGATTTCCGTATGCAATGCCCTTGAATATTGCGGAAAGCCGCAGGAAGTTAAAACTGTGGCGAAATATATGTTCAGATATTCAATGCTTTTCGGATTTTTCGGCTGTAATCCCTACTTTATCGGAAGTGCATTAAAGCACTTCGGCATAGAAAGCAAGCGGTGTGATAAAAATTCCGCAGGAAAAGCCTTTATACTGTCCGCATGGACGGGAAAGCCTTTTCTGTCAACAATTCATACAGTTTTCTGCGTCCGTGAAAGCGGCAGAATAAGAGTGTATAACAGATATAACAGCTGTACCTGCGAAAGGTGGTTTGACACCGTGGAAAAGGTGTTCGAGAATTGCAGAATAATAGCTATATACAGCCTTTATAAAAAGCCTTTAGCTATTAGCCTTTAGCCTTTAGCTAATAGGTGCGGTGGTTTTCAATGTGTAATGCGTAATTATAAAAAGCCTTTAGCTATCAGCCTTTAGCCTTTAGCTAATAGGTGCGGTGGTTTTCAATGTGTAATGCGTAATTATAAAAAGCCTTTAGCTATTAGCCTTTATAAAAAGCCTTTAGCTATCAGCCTTTAGCCTTTAGCTAATAGGTGCGGAAATTATCCGCCTTATAAAAGCTAACGGCTAACAGCTAACGGCTAACAGCTAACGGCTAATGGCTATTGGCTTATAAAAGCTAACAGCTAATGGCTAACGGCTATAGGCTTAAAAAAGCTAACAGCTAATAGCTAACGGCTATAGGCTTAAAAAGCTAACAGCTAATAGATAACGGCTATAGGCTTAAAAAAGCTAAAAGCTAACAGCTAAAGGCTAACGGCTTAAAAAAGCTAACGGCTCAGAAAAAGAAAAAGAGGTGATTTCAATGGGAAGAATATTCGGAAAAAACGGAATAAGAGGGCTTGCAGTTACTGAAATAACCTGCGAGCTTGCAATACAGATAGGCAGGGCGGCGGCAAAGCTTATGGCATCTCCCAACGGTGGAACAAAAATCCTCATAGCAAGGGATATACGCCATTCAGCTGATACAATTGAAGCCGCTTTATGTGCGGGTATCTGCTCCGCAGGTGCAGACGCTGTGCTTTTAGGTGAAATTCCCACAGCAGGTCTTGCATGGCAGATAAAAAATCAGGAGGCACAGGGCGGTATTATGATAACCGCTTCCTATGTAGGTGCTGAATTCAACGGCATAAAGCTGTTTTCTTCATACGGCTACCGTTTGCGTGACGACCGTGAGGAGGAAATGGAAAGGCTTATTCTTGACGCTCCCGATGAAATCGAGCCTGTTCAGCTTAAACGCTACGGCAGCATTAGCCGCCACGAAAGGGCAATTGATGAATATATTGAACATATTCTTGAAACTGCGGAAACCGATTTAAGCGGCTTGAAAATTGCCGTTGACTGTGCAGGCGGCTGTGCGTCACATACAGCAGAGCAGATTTTCACAAAGCTTGGAGCAGAAGTGGAACTTCTCGGAAATACACCTGACGGAACTAATATAAACACAAGCGGAAGTGCGAGAATTGACAGCCTTATGGAGTTTATGGCTGCAAATGAGTTTGACTGCGGAATTGCCTTTGACGGTGCAGGTGAACGCTGTCTTGCAGTTGATGAAAATGGCGGACACGTTGACGGAGATGTGATAATTGCCGCCTGTGCAAGCTATATGCTGGAGCAGGGCAAACTCCACAACAACTCAATTCTTGTGACTCACGCAAATAATATCGGTCTTATCCGATTTGCAAGGGAAAAAGGCATAGGCACGGCAGCTGCTCCCACGGGCGAAAGAGCTATGATGCGTCGTATGCTTGAATGTGATTTCAGCATAGGCGGCGACCCGTCGGGACATATACTTTTCCCCTATGATATGCCCTCCGCTGACGGACAGCTTACTGCAATAAAGCTGCTGGAGGCTTTGAAGTCATCGGGTAAGAAAATGAGTGAACTTGCGGAAATTATTGAGAAATGTCCGCAGGTTATGCTGAATGTTCCCATTGATAAGAAATGCCGTGAGGTGTGGAAAAATAACCGCACAATCACGGGTATGATTGACGAATTTGAAAGTCTGCTCGGTGATGAGGGACGAGTTATTGTCCGTGAAATAGGGGCAGAGCCTGTTATCCGCATACGCATTGAGGGCAGGGATTTTACTGCAATCAACAATATGGCATTACAGCTTGCGGATACCATAAGAGAGCAGCTTTCTGAATAATAAATATAAAGGATGTTTTGATTTTGAGAACAGCAAATAACTGGCACGACTATATTATAATTGACACCTCTGAGGGTGAAAAGCTTGAAAAATGGGGAGATATTACCCTTGTCCGTCCCGACCCGCAGATTATCTGGAAAACTGATAAAAAGGAGTCGGGGTGGAAGTTTGCCGACGGTCACTATCACCGTTCAAATCAGGGCGGCGGCAAATGGGAATTCAGACGTTCACTTCCCGACGGCTGGCAGATAAATTATAAAAATCTCACTTTTAATATAAAGCCCACAGGCTTCAAGCATACGGGATTATTCCCCGAACAGGCGGTAAACTGGGATTATATGGCTGACAGGATACGCAATGCAGGACGAGAGATAAGCGTGCTTAACCTCTTTGCCTACACAGGCGGAGCAACTCTTGCCTGTGCTGAGGCAGGTGCAGCTGTCTGTCACGTTGACGCATCAAAGGGAATGGTTCAATGGGCAAGGGAAAATGCCGCAGCATCGGGGCTTTCTGAGAAGCCAATCCGTTGGATTGTAGATGATTGTGAAAAATTTATCGCCCGTGAAATTCGCCGTGGCAGAAAATATGACGCTGTAATTATGGACCCCCCAAGCTATGGCAGAGGCCCCGGAGGAGAGGTATGGAAGCTTGAAAACTGCATCTATGACCTTGTGAAGCTTTGTTCGGGAGTGCTTTCCGACAATCCGCTGTTTTTCCTCATAAACAGCTATACAACGGGACTTTCTCCCTCTGTTATGGGATATATCCTCGGCTCTGTGCTGACGGATAAATTCGGGGGAAAGGTAACCTTTGACGAAATCGGACTTCCCGTAAAATCCACAGGTATGACATTGCCCTGCGGTTCTACGGCTATATGGGAAAAGTAAGCTGTTAGCTTTTAGCCGTTAGCCGTTAGCTAATAGCTATTAGCCGTTAGCCGTTAGCTATTAGCCATTTGGTAATGCGTAATTATTTTGCAAGCCATTAGCTTTTTAATCATAGAAGTTCCCTGATGAAAAAATAGTCTGTTTACACAATATATAAGCTGTCGGTATTAGCTAAAAGCTAACGGCTGACAGCTAAAGGCTTTAAAAAGGATAAAAATGGAAAATATAATTGAAATTAAAAATCTGTGTTTCAGCTATCCTGCCGACGAGGGCGAAACCCCTGTGCAGGTGCTGAAAAATGTCAATCTTGAAATCAAAAAAGGCGAATTTATGGCAATCCTCGGTCATAACGGCTCAGGAAAATCAACTCTCGCCAAGCATATAAACGGTATTCTTCTCCCCACATCGGGAACTGTTACTGTTGACGGTATCAGTACAGCCGATGAGGAGAAGATTTTTGACCTGCGATGCCGTGCAGGTATGGTGTTTCAGAATCCCGATAATCAGATAGTTTCATCTGTTGTTGAGGAAGATGTCGCCTTTGCCCTTGAAAATTTGGGCGTTCCCTATGAGGAAATGCGGAAACGTGTTGACGATGCCTTGAAAGATGTCAATATGTACGAATACCGCAATCATTCTCCTGCACAGCTTTCGGGCGGTCAGAAGCAGAGAATTGCCATTGCAGGAATTATCGCAATGAAGCCCGAATGTATCATTCTTGATGAGCCTACCGCTATGCTTGACCCACAGGGCAGAAAAGAGGTTATGGCGGTTATAAAGCGTATGAACCGTGAACACGGCATAACAATTGTGCTGATAACCCACTATATGGACGAGGCGGCACAATGCGGCAGAGTTGTTGTAATGGACAAGGGAAATGTCATTTTTGACGATGCTCCGAAAGCCGTTTTCTCCCATGTGGAGGACGTAAAGGCAATCGGTCTTGATGTTCCGCAGGCAGCTGAACTGGCATGGGAACTGCGAAAGGCAGGCTATGACATACCGCAGGATATACTTACCGAGGACGAATGTGCCGAGGCAATCAAACATCTTTTTGAGAGGGAGTAAAAATTGGCTATTCTTGAAACACAGGAGCTGACATACGTATACAGCGAGGGTTCGCCCTTTCAGAAAACAGCTGTTGACAATGTCAGCCTTAAAATAAACGAGGGCGAAATGATAGGCGTTATGGGACATACAGGTTCGGGAAAATCAACGCTTATCCAGCATTTCAACGGACTTTTAAAGCCTACATCGGGAAAAATTCTCCTTGACGGGGAGGATATATGGGCGGATAAAAAGAAAATCCGTGATGTAAGATTTAAGGTTGGACTTGTATTCCAGTATCCCGAATATCAGATATTTGAGGAAACGGTGTATAAGGATATTGCCTTTGGACCGAAGAATATGGGACTTGACGACAAGGAAATAAAACGCCGTATTCTTGAAACTGCCAACGATTTAGGTCTTAAAGAGGAACTTTTGCAGCGTTCACCCTTTGACCTTTCGGGAGGACAGAAAAGACGAGTTGCCATTGCAGGAGTTATGGCGATGAATCCGAAAGTGCTTATTCTTGATGAGCCTACAGCAGGACTTGACCCTGCGGGCAGAGATAAGATTTTGGGGCATATCAAGAAATACCACGAGAGAACGAAAAATACAATTCTTATTGTTTCACACAGTATGGAGGATATTGCAGGCTTTGCAGACAGAATTCTCGTTATGAACAAGGCGAAACTTTTCTGCTTTGATGAAACGGAAAAAGTCTTTGCCCGTGCAGAGGAAATTTCAAAAATCGGTCTTGATGTTCCGCAGGTTACGAAGATTTTCCTGAAATTAAAGGAGCAGGGGCTTGATTTCGGCAAGGACGTATACACAATGGAATATGCGAAAAATCTGCTGCTGAAAAAGCTTTCCGAAAGGGGAGGTGTCTGATATGCTTAAAGATATAACAATCGGACAGTATTTCCCCGGTGACAGCATAATTCACCGCCTTGACCCACGATTTAAGCTGATTATCACCCTGATTTACATTCTTATGCTCTTTGCAGGGGACAGCATTATCTGCCTTGGCGTAGGTGCGGTATTTACGCTGTTTGCCATTATTCTTTCAAAAATTCCCCTTAAAATGTTTTTGAAATCAATAAGACCTCTTGTGCCGTTTCTGTTTCTTACAGCCTTTTTCAATCTGATATTCGTAAAAAGCGGAGATGTGATTTTCAAGTGGAAATTTATTGAAATCACCAACGAGGCGGTTAGCATAAGCGTGTTTATGTTTGTGAGAATTGTTCTGCTCATTATGGGCAGTTCTCTGCTGACATACACCACCTCACCCATTACCCTTACCGATGCCATAGAACGGCTTTTATCCCCTTTGAAAAAGGTGAAACTGCCTGTTCACGAGCTTGCAATGATGATGTCAATTGCCCTCCGTTTCATTCCTACGCTTATTGAGGAAACAGAGAAAATTATGTCGGCACAGAAGGCGAGAGGTGCTGAAATCGACAGCGGAAGCTTTATGGCAAGGGCGAAAAATATGGTTTCAATTCTTGTACCCCTTTTCGTGTCCTCATTCCGCCGTGCAGACGAACTTGCAACGGCTATGGAATGTCGCTGTTATCGTGGGGGAGAGGGAAGAACAAGACTCCGACAGCTTAAATCTGCACCGAGGGACTACATTGCCCTTGCAGTTTCATTAATTTTCTACGGCATAAATATAACAGTCGGTATAATGACGAAATAACCAAAAGGAGAAAGATTATGGGAAAGAAAAAAGTAAGCGCTGCTCCTGTGGCAAAGCCGAAAAATTCGAAATTATATGACATTTTCTATGAAAAGGGAATACTTTATTTTGTTTTATCATTTATAATTCCCTTTGTCATAATGCTTATGGGCTTTCATGAGGAAAATATCAATATGCTGTGGTTCCATGACGGAAAATGGCAGGAAGTAGGCGGTGAGCAGTTCCTCGTTGTTGACCTGTGGCACCAGTATTATCCCTTTTTCCGTGTGCTGAGGGAGAAACTTCTCACAGGCGGCTCATTCCTCTATTCGTGGCAGAATGGTATGGGAACGAATTTCCTTGCCCTTATTGCCTACTATGCCGCAAGCCCTCTGAACTGGCTGTCAATTTTCTTTGATGATGAGCATACACGTCATGCCCTTATGTATATTCTGGCGGCAAAGGTTGGATTTTGCGGAGCATTTTTCAGCTGTTTCCTCAGATACACATTCAACCGCAAGGATTTCTCAATTGTGGGATTTTCCGCAATTTTTGCCCTTTGCAGCTATACTCTCGGCTATTACTGGAATGTAATGTGGTTTGACACAATTGCACTTTTCCCACTTGTTATGCTGGGAGTTGTGGCAATGTGCCGTGAGAAAAAGTGGAAGCTTTACACAATCGCTCTTGCTTTATCTCTTATCTCAAACTACTACATCGGATTTTTCACCTGCATATTCACCGTATTTATGTTTGCGGCTTCCGCAATTATCGAATGGCAGGGAATAAAGGCATTTTTCGGCAGATTATGGCTTATTTTCCGTTCATCTGTAATCGGACTTGCTATGGGCGGATTTATCCTTATTCCAGCCTATAAGGCATTACAGCTTACCCACAGCGTAACAGGCTCTATGCCGCAGAATATCAGTTGGGAAAACAGCTGGCTTGATATGTTTGCGAACCTCATTTCCTACAATGAGCCTACTTCAAAAGAGGGACTTCCCAATTTTGCCTGCGGTATGCTTGCAATTACCCTTATTGGCGTATTTCTCCTTGCAGGGGGCATAAAAATCCGTGAGAAAATCTCAGCTGTACTTCTTCTCGGACTTATTGCCGTAAGCTGTAATATGAACAAGCTTGACTATATCTGGCACGGTTTCCACGAAACAAATCAGCTGCCATACAGATTTGCTTTTATTTTCAGCTTTATACTTGCTGTAATGGCTTATCGTGCATATGATATTTTAACCGACAAGGGCATAAAGCTCTATCATCTCCCAATGCTTCTCATCGGACCTGCGGCAATCGGAGTTGTGACATATTACTCCAAAAAGGCGGCAGGAGAAGTCTTTAATCTTGAAGATACAGCATTGAAAAGCTCATTGCTTATAACAGGTGCGTATATACTCATTATTGTATGTATGAAGTTTATCCCCATAAAGGATAAGAAACTGCATACGGGAATTATGAATGTTGTCATTACAGGTGTAATATGCGTGGAGCTTAGTGCAAATGCTGTTATCGGTGTAGAAACCGTAGGCAGCTCCAACTTCGGCAGTTATCCCGCAAGCAATGAGGAAGTACAGCTTCTCCTTGAAGAAATGCGTAATACTGAGGACGATTTGTTCTACCGCACGGAAATGACAGCCACATATACCCTCAATGACAGCGCACTTTATGGCTACAACGGACTTTCACAGTTCTCCTCATCAGCCAATGTTGCTGTTACAAAGATGTTCCAGAAGCTTGGTTTATATGCCTCCGAGGCAGGAAACCGCTTCTATTACCGCATAACTGACCCTGTTGTTCATACACTTCTTGATGTGAATTACATTGTGTCAAAAAAAGGTGCTATTGAAAGTGATTCCGCATTTCTTGAACTTCAGCAATCTCAGGGCAATATAAAGCTTTACAAGAATAAATATCCTTCATCTCTCGGATTTATGGCAGATAAGCGAATTCTCCATATGTCCAACGAATACAGAGCAAATCCCTTTGAGTACAAGAATGATGTTATGAGCTGTGCTACGGGATATGACCGTGACCTGTTCACCGCACAGCCTGTTGTTTCTGTAAGCAATGACAACATTTATACAGAAAAGCAAAGCTACGGCGAATATTCCTACAGCATTGACGACAGAGATAAAACTTCAAGGGTAACATATGAATTCGCTCCCGTTGAGGGCGGTCATCTCTACGGCTATTTCAGAGGAAATGGCGTTAAAAATCTTGATATAATGAACGGACCTCTTTCCGTTGACAGCGGAATTATCTCTGAGGGCTACAGCATTTCATTCCCCATGGGTGATTTCAACGAGGGCAAAACAGCTGCGGTTTCTCTCAATTTCGAGGACGACTCCGATTTCGGCTCATATACAATCGTTGGATATTCTCTCAATGAGGAAGTATTCAAGGAGATGTACAGCCGTATTGCTGACGAGAAATTTGAAATTACGGAATTCTCCGATACAAAAATCAAGGGAAAAGTAAATGCTCTTAATGCAGGTATTCTCTATCTTTCAATTCCCTATGAAAAGGGCTGGAGCGTATATGTTGACGGCGAAAAGACTGAAACTTTCCCTGTTATTGACGCAATGATGGGTGTTAACGTATCAGCAGGGGAACACGAAATTGAGCTGAAATATGCTCCCGACGGCTTCTATGTGGGACTTATGGCAAGCATTGCCGCAGTTCTTCTCTTTGTACTGTTTGCAGTTCTTGAAGCTAAGAAAAAGAAAGCTCCTGCCGAGGCACTTGCTGCCACAGCTGATGACAATGGCAAAATGGCAGATTTAGGCGATGAAAAGGCTGTCAATGACCTTGGCTTTGCTCCAAATATTTCCCCTGTCAAGGAGGATAATGACAAAGCGGAGGAAGTGGATGAGGCTGCTGAAAAAAACGCAGAGGAAATCACACAGGAAATTGCAGAGAAATCTGACAAAACTGAAATTTCGGAGGAAATCAATGAGAAATCTGAAAGTCCTGACAGCGTACAGGGGGACTAATTACCACGGCTTTCAACGGCAGAATAACGCACTCACGGTGCAGGAAGTGCTGGAAAAGGCAGTTTCAAAGGTGCTGAACGAGCCTGTTACCATTATCGGCTGTTCGAGGACGGATACGGGAGTTCACGCAAATGAGTTCTGCTTCAACGTGAAAACCGAAAGCAATATACGAAATATCGGCTTTTGCAGGGGAGTCAACGGAGAATTGCCCGATGATATTTCAATTTTAAGCTGTGAGGACGCTCCCCTTGATTTCCACGCACGATTTGACTGCAAGGGCAAGGAGTACATTTACAAAATGCATTGCAGCGAATCAAAAGACCCTTTCGGCACGGATTTAGCCTGTCACTACCGCAGAAAATTCGATGTTGAGGCGGCAAGGAGGGCGGCAGCTTATCTTGTAGGCACTCACGACTTCGCATCCTTTTGTGCTGACTGTACATCTGTGTCAACAACGGTAAGAACAATATATTCACTTGACATAGAAAATAATGGAACTTCTGTGATAATACTTGTAAAAGGTGACGGTTTTCTGTATAATATGATTAGGATAATTGCAGGAACGCTTATGGACGTAAGCGAGGGGCGGTTTTCTCCCGATGATATACCTGCAATTCTTGAAGCAAAAGACAGATTGAGAGCAGGCAGAACTGCCATGGCTCATGGACTTTATCTTAATAAAGTTTATTATTGATTTTGCAGAGGGCGATGCCTACATCGCCCTGAACTGCATTTATTTTTCAGTGACACGGCTAACCGTGTTTGTGGTACGTGATAGAAAAAATAATCGGTAATCGGAGGATTTTTTACCATGCCTATGTACGAAACCGACGACATAGTTGAACAAAAGAAAAGAGCGAAACGAAAGAAAAATTTAATACGCTTCGGCGTAATTCTTGCGGCGGCAGCTGTGGGAGTGGCTCTGTATGCCACCAATGACATATGGCTGCCAAAGCTGCGTGGATTGGGCAAACAGTACACCACCATTGTAAATGACGGAAAGCTTGCAAAGGGAAATTTCCCTATAGAAATAAATGACAGCGAAAGCTTTCAAATGGCTTGTGCAGACAATATCCTGTGTGTACTCAGCGATGCCAATATTTATTTTTACAGCAGCGAGGGAAGTCTGATAAAAAAGCGTCAGCACGCCTATGCAAGTGCTGTAATGAAAACGGCAGGGGAAAGAGTTCTTCTCTACGAAAGCGGCGGAAACCGTTTCAGCGTAGAGGACAGAACTGATATAATCTACTCAAAGAATTTTACGGAAAATATTATGTTTGTCCGTATCAGCAACGAGGGCTATTCGGCAGTTGTAACATCTTCCGACGACTATGACTGTGAGATAAGCGTATTTGACCGTGACGGTGTGCTTATCTACAACAGAAAATGCGTTGAAAGAGTAAACGATATAAGCTTTACAGCTGAAAGCAAAGGCTGTGTTGTAAGCTACATATACGCTGAAAACGGCTCATTGGTTACATCTGTTCAGGAAATTGCCTTTACGGAGAGTCAGGAGAAGTGGAATTCCGCAGGTCTTGATACTTCGGGAATTCAGGTAAGCGGATTTGACGGCGGTGCAGCTGTTATCGGCATTGATGCCTGCGGATATGTTGACGAAAGCGGAAATATCACTTCTATGTATCACTATGACGGTGATTTTGTAGGCGGTGCCTGCGAAAACGGCAAGACAGCCGTTATTATCAACAGCGGAGAAACAAGAAAATATACCGCAGTTCTCTTTGACGGCGGCGGAAAAGAGCCTCTTATTCTTGACTTTGAAAGTCCTCTCGTAGATGTTACGGTGCAGGACGGGCTGGCATATATTATGCGTCAGAGCAGTATTGAGGCATACGACTTTTCGGGGGGATTGAGGTCTACGGCACAGATAGCCGAATCCTACACAGGCTTTGCCCGTGCTGAGGGATATATGTATCTGAAAGGTTTTGAAAAAATTGATAGAATAAATTATGAAAGTTGAGGTATTGAATTATGGGTTCACATTATTGGTGGTTTTATGATGTTATTGTAGCGGCAGTGGCACTTGTGTGTATCTTCATCGGCAGCCGAAAAGGAGTAATGAAAGGCGTTTTCAGCTTTGTGGCAGTTGCTGTTGCGGCAGTTCTTTCATTTGTGATTAGCATAACAATCGGAGATACCGTAAGCAGCGGACTTGTGTGCGAAAGCAATGCAAAGAAGATTGCGGAAACCATTGAAGAAGATACGTTCATCAACAAGTATGTTGATTATCTTGAAAATATGGGATACAGCGTAGACGTTGACAGAAATAAGCTTGAAACTGCTCTTGCAGCTGAGGAAGATATGGAAAAGGCTGTTGCATTTTATCTCAACAGCGTCAACGGCCACGCTCTTGACAAGGAAGAAGTGCTTATTGAAAAAATGCACGAAGGCTATGCAGAGATTATCAGCAAAATCGTTGAAGGCTCACTTAATAAATTTTCAGCTCTCAAAACAAAGGAAATTATAAGCGAAAAGCCTGAAATGATGCTGGAGCTTATTCCTATGATTTGCGATGAGGAAAGTATTTATGACGGAGCACATTATATTTCGGAAAATTTCGCTGCTCCTGCATATAATATCATTGGCAGACTTGTGTCATATCTCATACTTTTTGTTGTTCTCGGACTTGGCTTTATATGCGGTATAAACGCATTTTTCAGCAGACGAGAGGTCGAGGCAATAAGTGCTGTATCTCACTTTGCAGGCGGAATTTTCGGTCTGTTTACGGCTGTTTTCGTTGTATTTGCAATTGCTGTATGGGTGAAAATATCCGCAATTACAGGCAATAACGAAATGCTGTTTTTCAACAATGACGCTGTTGAAAAGACATATGTGTTCAAGTATTTTTATGATTTTGTAATGAAGATTTGCTGATACATATAGTGTATCGGAAGAAAGGGTAAGTATGAGGCGATACCGCTGTGATAACGGCGGTAATGCCCGAATTTAACAGGAGGAATTTGACTGATGATAATGTGCTGTAAGTGCAACAGACGACCGGCTGTTGTGTTCATAACATCAATGAAAGGCAATGAAAAGAAGAATGAGGGTTACTGTCTGACCTGTGCCAAGGCTTCAAATATTCCGCAGGTGGCAGAGTATATGGAAACACTGGGCATTTCAGATGAGGAAATGGAGCAGATTTCCGAGCAGATGACAAATCTCCTTGACGGTGACGCTTTTGAAATGGGCGGTTCGGGACTTATGCCCGATTTTATGTCGAAGATGTTCGGCGGAATGGGCGGTATGGACGATTTTCAGGAGGTTGAGTCAATCTCCGATAATTCAAAGTCCGACAGAAAGTTATTCGGCAAGGGCAAAAATGATAAAAAGGACAAAAAGGACAAGAAGAAAAAGGAACTGCGATTTTTGGGCAGCTACTGCACAAATCTCTCACAGAAAGCAGCTGAAGGCAAGCTTGACAACATAATCGGCAGAGATGAGGAAATTGCAAGAGTTATTCAGATTCTTTCAAGAAGAACAAAGAATAATCCCTGCCTTATCGGTGAGCCGGGTGTCGGTAAAACTGCCATTGCAGAGGGTATTGCACAGCGTATAGCCGCAGGTGATGTTCCATTTAATCTTGCGGATAAAAAAGTGTATCTCCTTGACCTTACGGCACTTGTGGCAGGTACACAGTTCAGAGGTCAGTTTGAAAGCCGTGTGAAAGGTCTTGTGGACGAGGTAAAGAGCGAGGGGAATGTTATCCTTTTCATTGACGAGGTGCATAATCTCGTTGGTGCAGGAGATTCCGAAGGCTCTATGAATGCCGCAAATATTCTTAAACCTGCTCTGTCGAGAGGCGAAGTGCAGGTAATCGGTGCAACTACATTCGGAGAATACAGAAAGTATATCGAAAAGGATTCCGCCCTTGAAAGAAGATTCCAGCCTGTTACCGTGGAAGAACCTACAATTGAAGATACAGTAGCTGTTCTTTCGGGAATTAAAAAGTACTATGAGGAATACCACAAAGTTCACATTTCGGATTATCTTGTACGTGTGTGTGCTGTTCTTTCGGAGCGTTATATTACAGACAGATTCCTCCCCGATAAGGCTATTGACCTTGTGGACGAAAGCTGTGCATATGCAAGCATACGCACTCCCGAACTGGGCGAACACGCAAAGCTTAAAAAGGAGCTTGCAACTCTTGAAGAAATGATTGAAACTATATCCTCAGAGGAAGAACCCGACTACGAGGCAATTGCAGAAATGCGTGGAAAGACAATCCGCATCGGAAAGGATATTGAAGCCCTTGAAGAAAAAATTGCCGATATACAGGTAACTGAGGAAGATGTTACAAAGGTTGTGGAACTGTGGACGGGTATTCCCGCAAGCAAAATTGCGGAAACTGAATTCCTGAAAATTGCCCGCCTTGAAGAATCTCTGAGAAAGCGTGTAGTGGGACAGGACGAGGCTATTTCAGTTCTCACAAAGGCTATAAAGCGTACAAGAGTTCAGCTGAGCAAACGCCGCAGACCTGCGTCATTTATCTTTGTAGGCCCTACAGGTGTAGGTAAAACTGAGCTTGTAAAGGCGATTTCAGAGGAACTGTTTGATTCAACTGAGCCGCTTATCCGCCTTGATATGACGGAGTATATGGAGAAACATTCCGTAGCAAGAATGATTGGTTCACCTCCCGGATATGTGGGATATGACGAGGCAGGACAGCTTACGGAAAAAGTTCGAAGAAAGCCGTATTCCGTAATTCTCTTTGACGAGATTGAAAAGGCTCACCCTGATGTAATGAATATCCTTATGCAGATTCTCGACGAGGGTAAAATAGACGACTCCCACGGCAGAACTGTCAACTTTGAAAATACAATTATCTGTATGACTTCAAATGCAGGTTCTATGGATAAGAGCGTAGGTGTGGGATTCAACCGCACAGAAACTGAGATTTCCAAGGATAAGGCAATGAAGGGACTTAAAGAATTCCTCCGTCCCGAATTTGTTGCAAGAATTGATGAAATCGTAGTGTTTAAGGCTCTTGATAAGACCGATTTTGCGGATATTGCCGCACTTATGCTGGACGAGATGAAAGAGCCTCTCATGGAAAAGGAGCTTACTCTCACATACGACAGAGAGGTTACAGAACTTATTGCAGAAAAATCCTACGGCAAATCCTACGGTGCAAGAGATATTCGCCGTGTTATCCGTGAGGAGATTGAGGACAGAGTTGCCGATATAATCATAAACAACGGCTATGATGCAGAGGGAATTGCCCTTACCGTAAAGGACGGCGAAATTTGTGCCGATGTAATAAAAAAGGAGAAATAAAATGAAGCTCAGCAGATATTTTTCAGCAGCTGCGGCTGTAATGATGATGTTCACAATGACTGCCTGCAATGACAATAAAGGCGGTTCTACAGAGGAAAAAAAGAACTACAGCAGTGATGCAACTGAGGCTGCTGTCACAGAGGCTACAGAGCCTGTAGTTGCCGCTAAGGACGGTCCAAGACTTTTTATCAATGATGTCAAGGCTAAGGCAGGAGAAGTAGCTGAGGTGACGATTTCCATTGAAAATGCCGAAGAAAAGTGGAATATGTGCGGATTTCACATAACATATCCCGATATCCTCAAACCCGTTGTGGCAATGAAAGAGGATAATATCGTTAAAAATAAGCTTGGTCCTGCGTCGGAGTTCAACAACGGTTCTGTTGCTATGGAATGGGTAAATAATAAAACTGAATACCTTACGTCAAATAAGCTGGGTTCAATTTTCTTCACAGAGATTTTCAATGCTAACTACGGTCTTGACGGTGATGTTGTAACATTTTACTTTGAAATTCCCGACGATGCCGAAAGCGGCACAGAGTATCCCGTGGACTTTATGTACATTGAGGGCGATGTTTTCTCCAATATAGAGCAGGATAAGTCTATGGAAAAATACGTCTTTGAAAACTGGAAAGGCGGCAAAATTATTGTTGAATAAAGGCTGCACCTCACAGGTTCTGTGGGGGATTGCCTGAGAAAAATTGCCGTTTAATGTAAAAATATCGATTTGCATATTGACATTTGCAGAGAAATGTGATAAAATATCAATATGGGCGTATATATATGCTAATTATATTTATTGGAGGATTTAAAAATGGACGAATTCAACAACTTTAATTCTGATCAGAGTACATCAGATAACGGTTACAACACCGACTTTACACAGTCAAATGATTACTACAATCAGTATGGAAATGATATGCAGCCACAGGGCAAAGGCAAGGCTATCGCTGCATTGGTGCTTGGTATCGTAGCTCTCGTATTTTCATGCTGCTGCACATACATCGGTATTATCTGCGGTGTGCTTGCTGTTATTTTCGGTATTCTTGAAATCAAGAAGAACGGTGAAGGCAAGGGTATGGCTATTGCAGGTACTATCTGCGGCGGTATCGGTGCAGTTGCCGGCATTATTATGACAATTATCAACTTTATTAATATTCAAAATGGTTCAAATGATATTTACAATGCATTTATGGAAGGCTTTAATGAAGGTCTTGAAAGTGCAATTCAGCTTTTAATTAAGTAATGAATAAAAAACAAAAAATTGCCGTGGCAGTAGCAGCTCCCACGGCAGTTATTTTAATATGCATTTTTAAGGAGCAGATACTGGGAATTGCTCCGTATCTTGGAGTCTGCACCTTTTATCTGCTAACGGGAATTCATTGTCCAGGCTGTGGAAATACCCGAAGCGTAAGGGCTTTGCTTAACGGCGATTTGCTCCTTGCGGTGCGGAATAATGCAACGATTCCCTTTCTGGCATTTCTGCTTTTGTGCCTGTATATCGAGCTTGCGGCGGATTTGTGCGGCAAAAAAATCAGAATTCTTCCTCGTAAGCTGTGGATTTGGCTCACAGTTATCGGCTTGTTTATGGTGTACTATGTTCTGCGGAATTTTATCCCTGCCATTGCACCGATTTAAATAATTCTTTAAAGAGCTGTCAGCCGTTAGCCGTTAGCTGTTTAGAGGTTAGAGGTTAGAAAGTAGACGGTGGAATTTTTTTCTGCCGTCCATTTTTGTATTTTAAAGCCTTTAGCTGTTAGCCTTTAGCCATTAGCTGTTGGTAGGCGGATAATATCCGCTTTTTTAGCTATTAGCCTTTAGCCGTTAGCTTTTAGGACGGCGAGTTAATACAAAAAAGAATTAAAGGGCGGTGGAAATTTTTTCTGCCGCACCCATTAGCTAATGGCTAACGGCTTTATATATTCAAGAATGCAAAATAAAATCAAGGTTGCAATCTTCCACACACATTGCAACCTTGCAATCTTCTTTTTGCACAAAAAATGGTATACGCTTTTGTTAATGCTGCACATAATCGGGCGGATAATATCCGCCCCTACGCACTATATTTGCCGCACCTATTGGCTAACGGCTAAAAGCTAAAAGCTAATGGCTTTAAAAAAAGCTAATGGCTAACGGCTGACAGCTAACGGCTTTAAAAAGGCTAAAAGATAAGGGCTTTTTACATTTATTATTCCACAGTTATGCAGATATATATTGAAAACTTTTATGCAACATTCTGAAAATGTGCAATACCCCTTGATTTTATGGAAAAAGGTGGTAAAATATAATTAGCACTCATATTATTAGAGTGCTAACACATACGAAATAACAGGAGGTATTTTTATGAACATCAAACCATTACAGGATAGAGTAGTTGTTAAAATGGCAGAGGCTGAGGAAACTACAAAAAGCGGTATCATTCTTTCAGGTTCAGCTAAGGAAAAGCCTGAGGTAGCTATCGTTTTAGAGGTAGGCCCCGGTACATCTGAGGTTAAAATGGAAGTTAAGAAGAACGATAAGGTTCTTATTTCTAAATATGCAGGAACTAACGTGAAGTTAGAGGGCGAGGAGTTCATCATCGTTCGCATGGAAGATATTCTTGCAATTGTTGATTAAGCCGTTAGCCATTAGCTGACGGAAGCGGCAGATTTGCGGTTATACATTTTATTTATAGAGGCTGTCTTTGGCAGTCACCACGACAGAATGTCGTGGATAGCTAAAAGCTAAAGGCTGACAGCTGACGGCTCAGATTAAGAATTAAAGGAGAATTTTACTATGGCTAAAGATATTAAATACGGTGAGGACGCAAGAAAAGCATTACAGGCAGGTATTGACAAGCTTGCTGATACAGTTAGAATTACAATGGGACCTAAGGGCAGAAATGTAGTTCTTGACAGAAAATTCGGTGCTCCACTTATCACAAATGACGGTGTTACAATCGCTAAGGATATTGAGTTAGAGGACGCTTTCGAGAATATGGGTGCTCAGCTCGTTAAGGAAGTTGCTACAAAGACTAACGATGCAGCAGGTGACGGTACAACAACTGCTACTCTCCTTGCACAGACAATCATTCACGAGGGTATGAAGAACATTGCAGCAGGTGCTAATCCAATGATTCTCAAAAAGGGTATCGCTAAGGCTGTTGATGTTGCTGTAAAGAATATCGTTGACAACTCAAAGGCTGTTGAGGGTTCTGAGGATATTGCAAGAGTTGGTACAGTTTCCTCAGCTGATGAGGCTGTTGGCAAGCTTATCGCTGAGGCTATGGAAAAGGTTACAGCTGACGGTGTAATCACTATCGAGGAGAGCAAGACAGCTGAAACATACAGCGAAGTTGTAGAGGGTATGCAGTTCGACAGAGGCTACATTTCACCTTATATGGTAACTGATACAGACAAAATGGAAGCTGTCTACGATGACGCATTCGTTCTTATCACAGACAAGAAGATTTCTTCAATTCAGGAAATCCTCCCACTTCTTGAGCAGATTGTAAAAATGGGCAAGAAGCTTGTTATCATTGCTGAGGACGTTGAGGGCGAGGCTCTTACAACAATTATCCTCAACAATCTCCGTGGAACATTCAAGGTTGCAGCTGTTAAGGCTCCCGGCTTTGGTGACAGACGCAAGGAGATGTTAAAGGATATTGCTGTTCTCACAGGCGGTGAGGTTATCTCCTCTGAACTCGGTCTTGAACTTACAGAAACTACAATTGACCAGCTTGGTATGGCTAAGCAGGTTGTTATTCAGAAAGAGAATACAATCATTGTTGACGGTGCAGGCGATAAGGACGCTATCAAGGGCAGAGTTGCTCAGATTCGTGCATCAATCGAAACTACAACATCTGATTTCGACCGTGAAAAGCTTCAGGAAAGACTTGCTAAGCTTGCAGGCGGTGTAGCAGTTATCAAGGTTGGTGCTGCAACTGAAATCGAGATGAAAGAAAAGAAACTCCGCATTGAGGACGCTCTTGCAGCTACAAAGGCAGCTGTTGAGGAGGGTATCGTAGCAGGCGGCGGTACAGCTTACATCAACGCTATTCCTGCTGTTGAGAAGATGATTTCAACTCTTGACGGTGACGAAAAGACAGGTGCTAAGATTATTCTTAAAACTCTTGAAGCTCCTGTTCGTCAGATTGCTGCAAATGCAGGTCTTGAAGGCAGCGTAATCGTTGACAAGATTCGCCGTTCACGCAAGGCAGGCTACGGCTTTGACGCTTACAACGAGGTTTACACAGATATGATTCCTGCTGGTATCGTTGACCCAACTAAGGTTACACGTTCTGCACTCCAGAACGCTGCATCTGTTGCAGCTATGGTGCTTACAACTGAAAGCCTTGTTGCTGATATCCCAGAGGCTAATCCTGCTCCTGCAATGCCGGCAGGCGGTATGGGCGGAATGTATTAATTACAAGCCGTTAGCTGTTAACTGTCAGCCGTTAGCCGTTAGCTTTTAGGACGGCAAGTTAATTAAGAATTCAGAATTAAGAATTAAGAATTATGGGCGGTAGTCTTTACGATTACCGTCTTTTCTTATGTGTGCTGATATATGGGCGGATAATATCCGCCCCTACACAGATTGACGGTATACCGCAATATTCACCGCCCCCATTAGCTATTAGCTAATTTGGCGGTAGATATATTTTGTATTATCTTGTAACACCTAAAATTATATATAAAAAGAACTTTATAAAAGCAAATGGTAGAGGACTTAAATGAAAATCATTTGAAAAGACCATTTGACACGAAGAAAAGGACTTGCCTTTTTCTTATTCAAATCCTCTCTCATCAAAAGTCAGCAAAGGGAGGGAAAAAGGGGAAAGGGAAAGGAGAGCCCAGAGAGGAAAACCGTAGGGGA
>JAFSBM010000067.1 GCA_017437285.1 Ruminococcus sp.
ATACCTGAATAATATTTTTATCTTGACAATCGATTAATCATGTGCTAATATGCAGATAAGACCGACTGCTCTAACATTCGGTCTCATCATATACTCTTTTATTACGCTATTTTACGTTTACACAGAATTCGGGATTGACTCTGGAAAAATCAAATGGTTTTGCTCCTTTTCAGTTGAAACTCTTGTTTTTTACTCCTACGTTCCTCCTCCACAAGCTTAGAGATATAGTCTCCCTTAGAAATATCATAATAAGTCTTAGCAATATCGGAGTATACCTCATAAAGCTGCTGACAGCTCTTAAAGTTTTCTTTGAGGGCTGTCATTTTTTTGCCCGTTTCACGCTGGACAGCTTGCAGATGTTCCATATTGCTTCGGCTGTTGATATTGTTGTTCTGCAAGGTCTGCCTGCAAAAGTTCAGCTTCAGCTGTTCCGTTTCGGTAAGCATAGGCTTGTCCATAAGGGCAAAGTAAGTTTCAGCCTGCTGCAGTAGGGTGGTCAGCCGTTCGTGCTGTGATGTCAGAGTGTTCACTTGTTGTCTTGCGTTTTCATACTCTGCTTTCAGTGCTTCGATTTTACCCTCTAGTTCACCGATAGAGTGGATACGGTCACGATTGATAATAGTGAGCTGTGCCGACAGCTTATACACATCCATATCATTCTTCGGAGAGTAGGGTAATTGATTATCACGCCTGCGCTGAACCTTTCTTCCATCGGCTGCAAGCTGCATCACATCGCCAATGACCAGCTGGTATGCGTCACGAAGCTGTGAAGGCTCATAATCAGACAGATCGACTCCTGCACCCACATCCCGCCAAAGGATACGGGAAGCAAGGCTCTCGGTTGTGTAGTCTTCTCCCAATGTTTTGGTACGAACGGAGCGTTTCTGTCCGGGAGCCTTGATAGAGATGTACTTGCCCTTCCTGACCTTATATCCCTGAAGCTCCAGTTCATAGAGCAGCTCATCAAGATTTTTTACCGAACTGATCAGGCTGTCAATTGCAAGACGGATCTGCTGCTTCCATGATGTCCCCCTCTGTTTATGCTCCCACTCATTGTAAGCAATATTTCTGCTTTGCCCTTTGTTTGGGGCAATTGGCTGAATACCAAAAGCAAGGCATACCCTGTCTGAATACTCCCGTATTTTCTTTCGGGTTGTCCAGTTGTCATTGAATTTTTCTCCTGTCAGGGAGTAGGTGTTCAGTATGAAGTGATTATGCAGATGTCCCTTATCAAGATGTGTTGCAATGACGATCTGACAATCATCACCGAAGGTTTTTCTTGCAAAAGCCTTTGCGATACGGTGTGCTTGTTCCGGTGTGATATTTTCATTTGGATCAAAGGACTGGATATAGTGAATCGCCTTAACGCTCCCCTTGCCTTTTATAGGCATGGGAGCGTTAAATTTTTCTCCTGAATAATGCTCATAAACTGACTTCATTGCGAGGTAGGCATCCTTTGCATTTGTCATACAATTGAGAGAGGTTGTATAAACCAAGTCATCAGTTTTTGCAGGATTCAGAATATAGGCTAAGCTGCGATTGACGGTAGAGTGGATAGAAATTGATTTAACATATGGCATATAGAACTATATTCCTCCTGCAATTTTTCGATATCGTTTGCGTAGATGTTACCTGTTTCATTTGCCTTTCTTGCAATCTGATTGATATTGCCGCCAATGATACGCAGAGCATTTACGACGGTAGATGCTTCCTTCATGTTGTAATAGGTTATATGACCATCCAGTGCCATACGCTTAATGTATGTGCCAGTTTTGAGTGAAACAGATGCAGCCTTTTCTTCGATTGACTTCCATTCGTTGAGGTCAAATACAACCTCCTTGCGTTTTACTTGTTTGTACTTTCTCATAAAGTTATTACCTCCAGTTCTTTTCATAAGCGGTCTTAGGTGCAACCTAAAAAAAGAGGGATGAGCGTATCCATTCAGCGGCGATGAATGGATGCTTTTGAGGGGGTATGCACTCGAAATTCGGCGAAATCCGAAAGTATACGGTACTTTCTCTGCTTGCTATACATACAAAGATTAAGAGAATACGGTTTCCGCAGAAACCGTTCTTTCGCCCGATAGGGCATACCCACCCATTATTTATTCCTGCGGCGGTGAGCAGCAGAAATGGATACTCCTCCTCATAAGTTCCTACAAGACTCCTAGAAACAGTAACCATCTTTCAAGAGATTCGTAGTAACTTCTACTATGTGCTGTGTTTTAGACTTCTGTATTTGTGCAAAAGGTAGAATATAAAAATTGTTGAGCGATATTGGTTACGAAATCAGCTCTTTTTGTAGGAACTTATGAAAGGGGCTATTCCCGCAGGATGATTGTTCGCCGCATTGTTCTGCACCTTGCCAAAATGATGAACCCCTTTCAGTAATTGACCTGAAAGGGGTGTTGTGCTTTTGGAGGATATTTTCAGTGAGCTGCGTGACAGGGTATCCATGCTGGACACCGCAAGGTTCTACGGACTGAATGTGAACCGTTCCGGTATGGCGTGCTGCCCGTTTCATGAGGATGAAACGCCAAGCCTTAAAATTTATGATGACCATTATTATTGCTTTGGCTGTCATGCTACAGGTGACTGCACGGATTTTGCCGCAAGGCTCTTTGGGATACCCCAGCTTGAAGCTGCAAAGCGTATCAGTTATGACTTCGGATTAAACCTCTTTGAAAACGGGATCGCTGTTCCGATTCAAGTCAAGGCGAACCCCGAAGCAGAATATCGCCGCTGGCTGACGCAGACAAGCAGTATCATTACAAGGTATCTGAACAAGCTTTATGAGTGGAGAAACAGATACCAGCCAAGCAATCAGACGGAAGCACTGCACCCGCTGTTTGCAGAGAGTCTGCAAAGGACAAACTACATTGAATATCTTGATGAAATCCTGCGGTACGGTTCAGATCAGGAAAAGCGTAAGCTGTTTGAACAGAACCGTATGGACATTCAGAAGATCACTGACCGTGTTCACAGAATCGCCGCTGATGAACACATAGTCAGACACAGAGCAATCTGAACGGAGGATACCTATTATGATACAGTTTATACTCGGAACACTGTTCGGAGGAACGGTCGGAGTTTTGGCAATGGCTTGCTGTGCTGCAGCCAAAGAGGAGGATAACGATGATTGACGATAAAGAAACCTGCTGCTTCATGAACCTGCTATGCAGATTTGTGAACTGCGGCAAAACCTATCTTTTACCCGTCAGCAACAGTGAGGCAGTTCAGCCGGATAAGGTGCTGCTGGGATACTATGATGATGAGTATGTGTATTTCATTCCAAGCGTTGTGATAGGTGCAGCCAATACTATGCTGCACAGACATAACTGTCTGCCCTTTAACATGAGGAAGATCCAACGAAATCTCTTTGCACTGAATATGATCAAGGTGCATTGGATTCTGTCAGGTGAAATCCGATATCGCCCTCAGAAACGTATTGGGAAAACAAGAAAGCGTTACATTACATTTTATAAGGAGCCGCTGAATTCATTTATGAATTTGCAGGAACGGAGGAGTGACAGATGAACAGAAAAGAGTTTGTAGAGGAAATTGCAAAGAAGAAAGGCATAAGCAAGTTGCAGGCATATCGTTCTGTGAATGCTGTTATGGATACCATTCGACTTGTATTAATGCAGGGCGAAAAGATTGAAATTGGAGGGTTTGGCAGTTTTGGCATTGTAACTGATCTGAATGGTGATAAAATACCTGTATTCAAGGCTGGCAGAGCGTTGAAACAAGTGTTGAACATCTCTATTTCAAAAGAAGATTTCAGACAGGAGGAATTGGATGAGTGAAGCAAAAGAAACCACTCGCACCGAACTGCGAATCGAAAGGAACAACATCGAATTCATTATCGAAACTGAGTTTGGCAGTCAGCACCTCGATGAAATTCTCGCTGACTATGTAGCAGACAAAATCAAAGAGGGGGATGTACTTGAGAATGCAGCGTAAAACTTTTACAAAAGCGATTGACTTACACTCCGGCGTATGCTATACTTATTATGTCAGTTGCTTTGTTCGGAAAGGAATCAAGTTATGATTTTTAATGGACAGAGCAGATATACAGCAGCTTGTTATTGCAGGCTGAGCCGTGATGACGAACAGGATGGCATGAGCGTTTCCATTGAAACGCAGAAGAAGGTGCTGGAGGACTATTGCCGATCGAACAATTTCAATGTGTTCGATTTTTATTGTGATGATGGTTTTACAGGCACCAACTATGACCGACCGAATTTCAAGCGTATGATGTCAGATGTGAAGGATGGCATTATCAATATGGTGGTGGTCAAGGACTTATCCAGACTTGGCAGAAACTATATCGAAACGGGCAGGCTCATTGAGGAAACCTTTCCCGAAAGCGGTGTGCGATTCATTGCTATCGGTGATGATGTGGACACGAATCGTGAGAACCTCGACCTTGATCTGATGCTTCCGATGAAGAACATCTTCAACCAGTATTATCCTGCGGATTGCTCCCGAAAGACAAGGCAGGCGTTCAAGACAAAAGCCATGCGTGGAGAGTTTATCGGCTCCTTCGCACCCTATGGGTACAGGAAGTCCGCCGCAGATAAGCATATCCTTGAAATTGATGAGGCGACGGCACCGATTGTAATTGAGATGTTTGAAATGGTGGCATACAAGGGCTATGGGTATAACAAAATTGCCCGTGTGCTGAGTGAGAGGAAAATTCTTACACCTACTGCTTATCAGGCAAAGCAGAGCGGTCGGAGCTATGACAAGGATCCCTATGACTGGAATCTGACAACAGTGAATAAGATGCTGAGCAATCAGGTTTACCTTGGTCATACAGTCAACGGTCGCAAAAAGAAGCTGTCCTTCAAGAGAAAACGTGTCATTTATGTTCCGGAAGAAAAGTGGATTGTGGTGGAGAATACCCATGAACCGCTGATTTCACAGCAGCTCTGGGATACGGCACACAAGCGTCTGAACAGCCGCAAGAGAACAAGCAAGAACGGCAGCGTGAATATTTTCGCAGGACTCATCAAGTGCGACAGGTGCGGTTATACTATGACCATTGCCAATGCACAGGGGCACCGGAATTATTTCAGCTGCAACACTTACAAGAGAAAAGGCAAGGAAGCGTGTTCCATTCACTACATACGCTATGACGATTTGTATGACATGGTTCTGGCAGACATCCGTGCGAAGCTCCGTGTGGTACATCGTAATGAGGATGCGTTTGTCAAAAAGGTGCTGAAGAAACTCGGAAGTACGAAAGGTCAGCAGACTGAGCGTATCAAGAAAGAAATGACAGTCGTTGAATCCCGTCTGAAAGAGCTGGATGCAAAGTTTGACAGGCTTTATGATGACAGGCTGGAGGGTTTCATCTCAGACAAGAAGTTCAAGGAGATGGCAGTCAGGTGTGAGAGTGAACAGGAACAGCTGAATGTTCGTTTGACCGAGCTTCAGAAGCAGTTAAGTCAACAGACCGAGATTGAGGTGAATGTTTCGAGATTCGTTGAAACAGTTCGCCGATACACTGACGTAGATGCTCTTGATAGAGAACTTCTCAACAGGCTTATTGATAAGATCATTGTGAGCGACAAGGTGAAAACGGACACAGGCTACACGCAGAAGGTGAAGATATATTACCGCTTTCTTGGCGAAATGGATGAGGATTGTTTCGCTAAGTGAAACGACGGGTCGCAGGTTCGAATCCTGTCACAAGCTCCAAAATAACCGTTTCTAATGTATAGAAATGGTTATTTTTTGTCTGTTTGAGTGACATCTGTACAATACAAAATCAAAAGAGTAGCTTCAGAAAAAATTCAGAATCCACTCTTCATTGCGAAAAACTATCACAAAGTTTCTGGCGGTTTCTTGTTCGTTATGCCGAACGAACCGAAAGTCACCACCTCGATGAATATTTCATTTTTGTTTTCCACTATATTATTAAACCGATGGAATGCGTACAAACGCACATAAAAATCCCTTTCGAATATTGCTTTTGAAGATAAAAAATGGTATAATAGTAACAAAGGTGGTGTGCATATGAATATCCTTCATTTAAAATACGCAGTGGAAGTGGCAAGAGTGGGTTCTCTCAGTCAGGCAGCACAGAACCTGATACTTGCACAGCCTAATTTAAGCCGTTCTATCAAAGAACTGGAAGCTGATGTCGGAATTAAAATTTTTGAAAGAAGCACAAAAGGAATGCTGCTTACACCGGAGGGCGAGGAATTTATTGGTCATGCGAAAGAGATATTGACGCATATTGAACAAGTCGAACTGATTTATAAAGCAGGGGCAGTCAAAAAGCAGAAATTCTCTATCTCCGTTCCAAGAGCCTGTTATATTTCTGAAGCATTCGCGGAATTTTCAAAATCTGTGACAGATGCTTATATTGATATCTTCTACAAGGAAACCAACTCACAAAGAACGATCAGCAATATCCTTAATGCCGGTTACAAGCTTGGTATCATTCGTTATGCCGAAAACTATGATAAATACTTTAAATCCATGCTTGAAGAAAAAGGACTGACCTACGAAATGGTTGCAGAATTTACATATCAGCTCATTATGAGCAAGGATTGTCCCCTTGCAGAAAAAGAAACAATCACCTTTGATGATTTGTCAGATTATATTCGGATTGCACATGCTGATCCCTATGTTCCCTCGCTTTCAGTCGCAAAGGTGGTGCGTGAAGAACTTCCGGATGATTTCAAACGCTGTATCTATATCTTTGAAAGAGCAAGCCAGTTCGATCTGCTTTCTCAAAACCCTCAGACTTTTATGTGGGTGTCCCCTGCACCGCAGAATATTCTTGACAAATACCATCTTGTCCAACGCAGGTGTGAGAGTAATACAAAAATCTACAAGGATATCCTGATATATAAAAAAGGATATAAGCTCACAGATCTTGACAAGAAATTCATTACAGAATTGTGCTGTTCAAGACGAAGAAACCTGAAATAATATCAATATCCATGCTCCGATTACAGAATCGGAGCATTTTCTCGTTTCTAAGCTAATTATCCTCTATATCATTTTCGATAACCCCCGTATAACTATCTTATATTTTACAAATCAGGGAAAGTTTGTTATAATATTAACGAAGTCGGAAATCAAACGCAAATCCGATGGATGAAATATCTGTAATTAGGAGGATACCATGAATAACACGACTTATGAAATTGTGGACAGCGTTGAAAAGCTTGAAGAAGCGATCAACCGCACAAGAAAAGCCCAGAAAGTTTTTGCAACCTACACACAGAAACAGGTAGACAGAATTTTCCTTGCTGCTGCTTCTGCTGCAAATAAGGCTAGAATTCCACTGGCAAAGATGGCTGTCGAAGAAACAGGCATGGGTATTGCAGAGGACAAGGTTATCAAGAACAACTATGCTTCTGAATATATCTACAATGCCTACAAGGATACAAAGACCTGCGGTGTAATTGAGGAAGACAAGGCCTTTGGTATCAAGAAGGTTGCAAACCCCATTGGTGTTGTTGCAGCGGTTATCCCCACAACAAATCCCACTTCCACTGCCATCTTCAAATGTCTGCTGGCGTTGAAGACAAGAAATGCGATTATCATTTCCCCCCATCCGAGAGCTAAAAATTGTACTATCGCTGCCGCAAAGCTGATTCTTGAAGCGGCTGTCGCAGCAGGTGCTCCGGAAGGCATTATTGACTGGATTGATGTTCCTTCTCTTGAAATGACAAATACCGTTATGAAGGAAGCGGACATCATTCTCGCAACCGGCGGTCCTGGTATGGTGAAGGCGGCTTACTCCAGCGGCAAGCCTGCACTCGGTGTTGGTGCAGGAAATACACCGGCAATCATTGATGATACCGCAGACATTCTACTTGCTGTAAGCTCAATTATTCATTCCAAGACATTTGACAATGGTATGATCTGCGCATCCGAACAGTCCGTCATCGTCATGGAAAGTATCTATGATACAGTGAAGAATGAATTCGCTGCAAGAGGCTGCTACTTCCTTACACCGACTGAAACGGAAAAGGTAAGGAAAACCATCATCATCAACGGTGCACTGAATGCCAAGATTGTTGGTCAGCCTGCTGCAAAGATTGCAGCACTCGCAGGCGTTGCTGTTCCTGCCGGCACAAAAATCCTCATCGGTGAAGTAGAAAGCGTTGATATCAGCGAAGAATTCGCTCATGAAAAGCTCTCCCCTGTACTTGCAATGTACAAGGCAAAGAACTTTGAGGATGCTGTCTGTAAGGCTGAACAACTTGTTGCTGACGGCGGCTACGGACACACATCTTCCATTTATCTCAATGAAGTAACAGAAACAGCGAAGATCGACGAGTTCGGCGAAAGAATGAAAACCTGCCGTATTCTTGTAAATACCCCCTCTTCCCATGGTGGCATTGGTGATCTTTACAACTTCAAGCTTGCACCTTCTCTGACGCTTGGCTGTGGTTCCTGGGGCGGCAACTCTGTCAGTGACAATGTAGGCGTCAAGCACCTGATCAATATTAAAACCGTAGCTGAAAGAAGGGAAAACATGCTCTGGTTCCGTGCACCTGAAAAGATTTATATTAAGAAAGGCTGTCTGCCTGTTGCCCTTGATGAGCTCAAGAATGTTATGGGCAAGAAGAGAGCATTCATCGTTACCGATAGCTTCCTCTATCAGAATGGCTATACAAAGCCCATTACAGACAAGCTTGACGAAATGGGCATTGCACACACCACATTCTTCAATGTAGAGCCTGATCCGACACTTGCTTCCGCAAAGGAAGGTGCTGCACAGATGACAGCATTTCAGCCTGATACAATTATCGCTCTCGGCGGCGGCTCTGCAATGGACGCAGCAAAGATTATGTGGGTACTTTATGAACATCCGGAAGCAGACTTTATGGATATGGCAATGCGCTTCATCGACATTAGAAAAAGAGTTTATACATTCCCGAAGATGGGTGAAAAAGCATATTTTATTGCAGTTCCCACATCTGCAGGTACAGGTTCTGAAGTGACTCCTTTTGCAGTTATCACTGACGAAAAGACCGGTGTCAAATATCCTCTCGCTGACTATGAGCTTCTCCCTGACATGGCAATCATTGACACTGATTATCATATGTCCGCACCGAAGGGACTTACAGCCGCTTCCGGTATTGACGCAGTTACGCACGCCCTGGAAGCCTACGCTGCAATGCTTGCAACGGACTATACAGACGGTCTTGCAAAGCAGGCTCTTCAGACAATTTTTGAATACCTGCCCCGTGCATATGAAAATGGTCAGACCGACGTTGAGGCTCGTGAAAAGATGGCTAATGCAGCTACAATGGCAGGTATGGCATTCGCAAATGCATTCCTCGGCGTATGTCACTCTATGGCTCATAAGCTCGGTGCTTTCCACCATCTCCCGCACGGTGTTGCAAATGCTCTTATGATCGAAGAGGTACTCCGCTTCAATGCTGCTGAAGTTCCTGCAAAGATGGGTACATTCTCCCAGTATGATCACCCCCACACACTTGCACGTTACGCTGAAATCGCTGATTGTCTGGGGCTTAGCGGTAAGACAGATGAAGAAAAACTTGAAAATCTTATCAAGGCCATCAACGAACTGAAGGCAAAGGTTGGTATCAAGGAAACAATCAAGGACTACGGCATTGATGAAAAGGACTTTCTCGACAGACTGGATGAGATGACTGAACAGGCATTTGATGACCAGTGCACAGGTGCCAATCCGAGATACCCTCTCATGAGCGAAATCAAGCAGATGTATCTCAATGCATACTATGGCCAGCATTTTGTTGAAGCTGAAATGCCTGCAAAGGAAATCATTGGTGATGTGAAGGCAGACACCGTAAAAGCTGCTTATAACAAGGGCAAGAAGAGTAACAGAGCGTAAGGAAAGGAGCACATGAAAATGAAACTTGACAGAGTCATTGCAGTGAGAAACAACAAGACAATCTATCGTGACGGTGACACCTGCGTAAAGGTATTCAATGCCGATTACTCCAAGGCGGATGTGCTCAATGAAGCACTTAATCAGTCCCGAATCGAAGAAACCGGACTGAACATTCCGAAGATCCTCGAAGTAACAACCATTGATGGCAAGTGGGCGATTGTTTCTGAATACATCAAGGGAAAAACACTTGCACTGCTTATGGAAGAAAATCCTGAAAAGAAGAACGAGTATATCGAAATGCTGGTGGATCTCCAACTGGATATCCAGTCCAGAAGCTGTCCGCTTCTTAATAAACTCAAGGACAAAATGAACCGCAAAATCAGTGCCTGTGAGCTTGATGCTACCACAAGATATGATCTTCACACCCGTCTTGACGGTATGCCCAAGCACAACAAAGTATGCCATGGTGACCTGAACCCTTCCAATATTGTCATCACAGAAGACGGTACCCCTTTTATCCTTGACTGGGCACATGCAACACAGGGTAATGCATCCGCTGATGCTGCAAGAACTTATCTGCTTTTCTGGCTCAATGGTGATATCGATGGTGCGCACAAATACCTTGACCTGTTCTGTGAAAAGAGCAACACTGCAAAGCAGTATGTCCAGAAGTGGATGCCCATCGTTGCAGCTTCTCAGTCTGTAAAGGGAAACGAGAAGGAAAGAGAATTCCTGCTCAGCTGGGTGGACGTTGTTGACTACGAATAATTAGGAGGAAATGCAAATGAAAATCACAGTATGTATCGGCAGTTCCTGCCATATCAAGGGTTCAAGAAGTGTCGTAGAACAGCTTCAGTATCTTATCGCTGAGAACCATCTCGGAGATAAGGTTGATCTGGGCGGAACATTCTGTATGGGAAAATGTCAGCAGGGTGTATGTGTTACTGTTGATGACGCATTCTTCTCTGTAACACCTGATACAGTAACAGACTTCTTTGAGAAAGAGGTCAAGGCAAAATTATGATAATACAGGTCTGCGTAGGCAGCTCCTGTCACCTGAAAGGCTCTGCGGACATCGTGGAGCTTTTTCAGAATACAATTCAGGAGCACGGTCTTGAAGGAGAAATCACACTTGCGGGAAGCTTCTGCATAGGAAAATGCAACCGAATAGGTGTTACTGTTCAGATAGATGATGACATTCACACAGGAGTCACCCGTGAAAATTTCAAAGAGTTCTTTACCGAAAAGGTATTAAAGGTTTTCCAAGACGAAGGGAAGAATTAAATTATGTCTAACTGGCTTACTCTTAAGAAATCCAACTGTAAAAACTGCTATAAATGTATCCGTCATTGTCCCGTCAAGTCTATTCGATTTTCGGGAAATCAGGCACATATTATCGGAAATGAGTGCATATTATGTGGTCAATGTTTTGTAGTCTGTCCACAGAACGCAAAGGAAATTGCAGGTGAGGTTGAAAAGACAAAGGTGCTTATCCAGAGCGGAAGTCCTGTTGTTGTAAGTCTTGCACCGTCTTTCATTGCAAATTATGACGGCGTGGGAATCAACTCAATGCGTGAGGCTTTGCAGAAGCTCGGTTTTTATGATGTTGAAGAAACCGCTGTCGGTGCGGCAATTGTAAAAAACGAATATGAGCGAATCCTTCGTGAAGAGGACAGGGATATTCTCATCTCTTCCTGTTGTCACTCGGTAAATCTTCTTATTCAGAAATATTTCCCTTCAGAGCTTAAATATCTTGCCGACGTTATTTCACCGATGCAGGCTCATTGTACAGATATTAAGAAGCGTATTCCGAATGCAAAGACAGTATTTATCGGTCCCTGCGTTGCAAAAAAGGACGAGGCTGAATATTACGAAGGAATTGTTGACGCCGTGCTTACTTTTGAGGAGCTTACCGAATGGCTGAAAAGTGAAGGCATTGAGCTTAAACAGGAAATTGATACAACCAGAAACAGCCGAACACGCTTCTTCCCTACAACGGGCGGTATTCTCAAAACAATGGAGCAGAGCATAAACGGCTATACATATATGGCGATTGACGGTGTTGAAAATTGTATGGCAGCATTGCGTGATATAGAAAGTGGAAAAATACACAAATGCTTTATTGAGATGTCATCCTGTACAGGAAGCTGTATCGGCGGTCCTGTTATGGAAAAATACCACCGTTCACCAATCCGTGATTATATGTCTGTGGCAAACTATGCAGGCAGTGAAGATTTTGACGTAATTCAGCCTGACGCTGACGAGATGCACAAGAGTTTCACCTTTATTGAACACAGACTTCAGCAGCCCTCGGAAATTGAAATTGGAAATGTCCTTCGTCAGATGGGCAAGGTAAGAGAGTCCGATATGCTCAACTGCGGCTCCTGCGGTTACAATACCTGCCGTGAAAAGGCGATTGCAATCTGTCAGGGTAAGGCGGAATATTCTATGTGTCTGCCGTTCCTTAAAGATAAAGCTGAAAGCTTTTCTGATACAATTGTAAAAAATACTCCTAATGGACTGATTGTTCTTAATGAGGATCTAGAAGTTCAGCAGATAAACGATGCTGCAAGAGCAATCATGAATATCCGCAGCGCATCGGATATTCTTGGCGATCAGGTAATCCGTATCCTCGATCCGACTGCGTTTATGCATGTTCTGCACAGAGGGGATGAAATCCGCAATCAGCGCATCTACCTCGCCGAATACAATCGTTATGTGGAACAAACAATCGTGCATGATAAGGATTCCCATCTGCTGATCGGTATCCTTCGTGATGTGACTACAGAACAAAAAGTAAAGGAACGAAAGGAAAATCTTGATCGTCAGACAATCGAAGTGGCGGATAAGGTAGTTGAAAAGCAGATGAGAATTGTTCAGGAAATTGCTTCTCTTCTCGGCGAAACTGCTGCGGAAACCAAGATTGCCCTTTCCAAATTAAAGGAGTCGATTTCTGATGAATAATCTGTGTGCAGATATTGGCTATAAAAGCATATATCATTACGGCGAGGAACTTTGCGGTGACCATGTTGACATTGTGGAACAGAATGATGACTCTACTGTCATCGTACTTGCAGATGGACTCGGCAGCGGGGTAAAAGCAAGCATCCTTTCCACACTAACATCCAAAATTATCTCAACCATGATGGCAGCGGAACTTCCTCTTGAGGAATGTGTCAGCACCATTGCAGCAACACTTCCGGTCTGTTCTGTAAGAGGTGTTGCCTATTCCACGTTTACAATCATAAACATAAAAAATAACGAAACCGCTGAAATAATTCAGTATGACAACCCTCATGTTATTCTTATCCGTGACAACGTAAGCTGTGACTACACGAAAACCGAAATGAACATTGACGGAAAACGAATTTACAAATCCACTGTAAAGCTTTGCGAAAATGATATTTTCATTGCCATGAGTGACGGCTGTCCCCATGCAGGCATTGGTTCAGCATTTAATTTCGGATGGAAACGTGAGGACATCATCACATTTATGGAATCTATTTCTCATTGCGGATATACAGCCAAGACACTTTCCACCATTCTTGTGGATGAATGCAACAAGCTTTACGGCAACCGTCCGGGTGATGACGCCACCGCTTGCATTGTTAAAATCCGAAAGAGAGAGCCGATGAATATGCTGTTCGGTCCGCCGTCCAACAGAAGCGACTGCGACAGAATGATGTCCCTTTTCTTTTCCAAGGAGGGCAAGCATATTATCTGCGGCGGAACTACCTCCTCAATTGCCGCAAAATATCTTGGCAAAACGCTTAAACCGTCATTGAACTTTGAGCGTTCGGATATTCCGCCTATTGCGGAAATTGACGGCGTTGACCTTGTAACAGAGGGTGTTATTACTGTAAACAGAGTCCTTGAATACGCAAAGGATTATCTTGATAAAAACGAAAGCTATGAGCAATGGAACTTCAAGCGTGACGGTGCTTCTCTTATCAGCCGATTGCTTTTTGAAGAAGCTACCGATATAAATTTCTATGTGGGCAGAGCGATAAACCCTGCACACCAGAACCCTGACCTGCCTATCAATTTCAGTATCAAGATGAATTTGGTTGAAGAGCTTTCAGCTTGTCTGAGGCAGATGGGCAAGCGAATCAAGGTCAGCTATTTTTGATAAGGAGAGTTTCAATGAGAAAATTCGATACCAAAGTACAGCACCTCAAATACAAGGTTCTGCGTGAGGTTGCACGTCAGGCGTGGAATGATACTTTGCTTGAAAATGTGCTGGATATACCTAAAATAATAGTCCCCGGAAAAACCTCCACAATGCGATGCTGTGTTTATAAGGAACGTGCAATTCTTGCTGAACGAGTTAAAATTGCAATGGGCGGCGATAAAGAAAACCCGAATGTTATTGAGGTTATTGATATCGCCTGTGACGAATGTCCTGCGGCAGGCTTCGAGGTTACGGATTCCTGCCGTGGCTATCTTGCTCACCGTTGTGAGGACGTGTGCAAAAAGGGTGCAATTTCCTTTGACCATAATCACGTTGCCCACATTGACAAGTCAAAATGTGTTGAGTGCGGACAATGTGCAAAGGTTTGCCCTTACTCCGCAATCGTAAACCGTAAGCGCCCTTGTCAGATTGCCTGCAAGGTAAAAGCTATTTCAATCAATACAGAGAATGCGGCGTCAATTGATAATGAGAAATGTACAAGCTGCGGTGCTTGTGTATATCAGTGCCCATTCGGTGCAATAACGGATAAATCATATATTCTGAATGTGATTGACCTTATCAAGAAAAGCGAACAGGGAAAAAATTATAAGCTTTACGCTATTGTTGCTCCGTCAATTTCCAGTCAGTTCACATATGCAAAGCTGGGACAGGTTATTACGGGACTTAAACAGCTTGGTTTCCATACAGTAGTTGAAGCTGCTCTCGGTGCAGATATGGTTGCACAGCTTGAGTCGCGTGAACTTGCCGAAAAGGGTTTTCTTACAAGCTCATGCTGTCCTGCATTTGTAAAATATATCAAATCCGCTTTTCCCGAACTTCTTCCCTTTGTATCCCACAACCTGTCTCCCATGGCAGCAATTGCAAAATATATCAAAGATACAACAGAAAATGCAAAGACAATATTTATCGGTCCGTGTACGGCTAAAAAAGCAGAAGCACAGTTGGATACGGTAAAACCTTACATTGACGCTGTTCTGACATTTGAAGAGCTTCAGGCATTGTTTGACAGCCGTGACATTGATATCACAACGCTTAAAGAAGATGTACTCGACAATGCTTCCTATTTCGGAAGAATTTTTGCTCGATCCGGTGGCCTTTCCGATGCTGTTGCGCAGGGACTCATGGAGCAGAATATTGACTTTGATCTGAAAGCCGTTTCCTGCGATGGTATTGAAGAATGTCGAACAGCACTTCTGAAAAAAAGCAAGAATGTGTTTGATGGAAACTTCATTGAAGGCATGGCATGTGTTGGCGGCTGTATTGGCGGTGCCGGATGTCTTACTCATGGTCTGAAGGATAAGGCAGAGGTTGACAAATACGGCAGAGAAGCATTTGAAAAAACGATCATGGATGCAGTATCCATATTAAAATAACGGCTTCCGTTGTTCGCATTTTTACCTCCACGGACAACAGTTGTCATAAAATGATTCCATTTTCGCATTGCACCCAGACGAAGATGGAATCATTTTTATCACTGGCAAATTATTGATTCAGATTACTCAAATGATACCCCCTCCTGTCCTCCAAAAGGGAACATTGACGAGTCGGGATGGATGTGCGAAAACTGCGAGTGACTGATCAAGAAAAATAAAAAAGGAATGATTGATCTTTACAACGACATTTCCGCCATAAAAGATGATGTAAATGCGGATGGTCAGTTTGGTACAGCAGATACGGTGGAACGTGGCAAACCATGAAGTATGCAGTAAACCAGAAGAAAATAATAATTAACCTTGTTACGAAATAGATTTGATGTATTCTATTTCCTAATCAAAAAAGAGCTCCTCGCTGCCGCAAGTGACAGTGAGGAGTTTTGTGTGATTTATGTAAAAACAAGCACTTAATCATGAATATGTTTTAATAATTTCTTCTGCAACAATTCGCTTTGAAATGCATCGATCCATTGCCTGCTTTTCTATGTA
>JAFSBM010000068.1 GCA_017437285.1 Ruminococcus sp.
TTATCTTCTATGCATTCCAGCCATTTTATAAATTCTTCCATTCTTTTTGCTCCTTTTTCCTTTTTTATTCTATTTTACCACTTCCTTTTCCTTTTGTAAACCTTTTTGTTACCGTTTTTTCACTCATGCGTTTGGTATGCACTTCTGATAAAAAATCAAAAGTGCCTTATAATTACATTTATCCGTGATATTCAGCAATTAACCGAACATTTTAGCGAATACTTCTGGGAACCCGTAGCAGAGAGTACACATAATTGCAGATGCAAGGCAAAGTCCGAGGAAAATAGCAGGTACAGCCTTTTTCAGCGGAATTTTACGTAGCGATGCAATAAGTGAGCCTGTCCAAGCACCTGTGCCTGGGAGAGGTATACCAACGAAAAACAGCAGGAACCAGAATTCGCCCTTTTCCATAGTAGAGCTTTTGTTCATAGCCTTATCTTCGAGATATACAACCATTTTTGTAAGCAGAGGAACTTTGTGCTTTTTGAGAAAATCGAAAATTTTGTCAATAAACAGCAGAATAAAGGGGATAGGGAGAATATTTCCCAGCATACAAACCCATATAGCCTGTATAAGTTCCATATCAAGAACACGTGCAGCGATTATACCGCCTCTCAGCTCGATAATCGGGAGAATTGATACAAGAAATGGGATAAGCCAGTCGGGTATTCCGTTTTCAGCAAGCCAGTTGGTCATTGCTTCTGTAATTCCACTCATATTTATACTTCCTTTCAAATCAAACAGTAAATTTATTATTGCATATTTTTGAAAAATAGTCAAGGAGTTTTAATACATTTGGAGAAATGTTTTATTTTTAGCACGAATTTTACAAAGTGTTGTTGCTTTCTTTGTTGAGAATAGCCATAAATTCCTCGCCTGTAATAGTTTCCTTTTCAAGGAGGAATGCTGACAATTCGTGAAGTTTGTCTATGTTATCCTTGAGTATCTGCTGAGCTTTCTGATGTGCCTTGCGGACAATATCGTTTACTTCAGTATCAATTTTAGCCGCAGTTTCAGCAGAGCAAGCGAGAGATGTATCGCCGCCAAGGTACTGATTTGTCACGGTTTCAAGGGCAACCATATCGAATGTGCTGCTCATGCCGAATCGTGTAACCATTGCTCGTGCGATTTTTGTTGCCTGTTCAATGTCGTTCGACGCACCGCTTGTGCATGTATTGAATACAAGTTCCTCGGCAGAACGTCCGCCTGTGAATGTGGCTATACGTGCGAGGGCTTCTTCCTTTGTGAGCAGGAATTTTTCATCTTCGTCAACCTGCATTGTGTAGCCTAATGCACCGCTTGTACGTGGAATAATGGTGATTTTATGTACAGGTGCTGAGGCTTTCTGCATAGCCGCAACAAGTGCGTGACCGATTTCGTGATAAGCAATAAGTTCCTTTTCCTTTTGGGAAATAACAGCATTTTTACGCTGATAGCCTGCAATTACAACTTCTACGCTTTCTTCAAGGTCGGATTGATTTACAACCTTTCTGTCATTTCTCACAGCACGGAGAGCCGCCTCGTTGATGATATTTGCAAGCTCAGCACCTGACGCACCTGCTGTGGCACGGGCGATAGCGTTGTAGTCGATATTTTCCTCTGTCTTGATTTTCTTAGCGTGAACTTTCAATATTGCCTCACGTCCGTTGAGGTCGGGGAGTTCCGCAGGAATACGTCTGTCGAAGCGTCCGGGACGGAGGAGGGCAGGGTCGAGGGATTCGGGGCGGTTTGTAGCTGCAAGGATTACAACGCCCTTTTTGCCGTCAAATCCGTCCATTTCTGTGAGAAGCTGGTTAAGAGTCTGCTCACGCTCGTCATTGCCGCTGAAATTGCCGTCACGCTTTTTACCGATTGTGTCAATCTCGTCGATAAATACGATACAGGGAGCCTTTTCAGCTGCCTGCTTAAAGAGGTCACGAACCTTAGCTGCACCCATACCAACGAACATTTCAACGAATTCAGAACCTGAAATCGAGAAGAACGGCACTTCTGCCTCACCTGCAACAGCCTGTGCAAGGAGAGTTTTACCTGTTCCGGGAGGGCCGACAAGCAATGCACCCTTGGGGAGATTTGCACCGATTTCAGCGTATTTTTCAGGGTTGTGGAGGAAGTCAACGATTTCCACCAATGCCTCTTTAGCCTCGTCCTGACCTGCAACATCGGCAAAAGTTTTGCCTGTCTGTGCCTTTACGTAAATTTTGGCATTGCTTTTTCCGAATGACATAGCGTTTCCGCCGCCCATTCGCTTAGCCATACCTTTCATCAGAATATTCCAGAGAACGATGAAGAAAACGAGGGGGAGTACCCAGCCTACAAGGAATTCCAGAAGAATATTTCTTTCCTCAAAATTTTCCGTGAAAACGACATTTTTATCCTTATGGAGCCGTTCAACGAGGTTAGGGTCAGACATTCTGCCTGTAACGTAGACCTGTTTTTTATCATCGGATTCAACCTTGAATTTGATTTGATTATCCTTTACCTGAACGAGGGTAATTTCACCGTCTTCAAGCTTATCGAGGAAAAAGCTGTAATTAGTTTCCTCTACCTTTGGTTTGGTCAGCTGGGGCATAACCAGTATATTCATCAGAAGAGTAAGCACAAGGCTTGAAATGATGAAAACAATAATATGCTTGCTGTAATTTTTTTCATTATTCATAAAAATCCTCCTTATCATGGACTGATAAAATTATAACATACTTTTTCGAAAATAGCAACAGGGAAATTGTGATATTTATGATAATCCTGTGAAAATAAAATGCTCCCGAGAGTGATCGGGAGCAAGTAACATTCTAACAGATTTAGGGTTCCATTTAATTAATAACTAATTTGAGTGAAAATCAGGATTAAGTGTTAGTTGGCACATCAATAAAAATAGTTCTGGTAACCGTCACCGTAGAAACCAAAATATCCATGTCCGAATGATTCTGTTTCTGTGAAGTAAAGGTTAACTGCATCCTTAACATCCTGAGTCACGTGATGTGAATAGGTTCCAAGGTAAACATAGCTTGAAGAACCTGTGAACTGATAGGGCTGTGTAAGAACTCCAAGAATAGTATTGGGGTAGAGGGGGCTTTCAACACGATTCATAATAACCTCTACTACAAGAGCCTTATCATATGTACTAATCCAATTGCAGCCTGCTTCATGAGCAACTGCATTACATAAAATGATGTACTCCTCATCTGTGATGGGAAGTGAAACTGATTCTTCGGGAACTTCAGGAGTTACCGTTTCAGTTGAATCAGCGGGAGGAACGATTTCCTCTACAACAGGAGCGTCTGTAGGTGCCTCTGTAACAGGCTCTGTATAAGTGGGAGCCTCAGTAGTAGTGGCGATTGTTGTAGTCGCAACTGTTGTGGTAGTGATTTCTGTAACGATTGGAGTTGTTACAGTAGTTGTTGGAGCTGCTGTAGTTGTCGTAGTGACAGTTGCAGCAGTTGTAGGAGTTGTAGTTACTGTTGTTGCTGTAGTTGCAACAGTTGAAGTTGTAGTAACTGTAGTTGCAGCAGAAGTTCCTGTTGAAGTAACAGTTACAGCCGCTGTTGTTGAAGGCACTGTAGTACCTTCTGTTTTATTATCCTTGTTGGGTTTTGCCATTGCACCTTTTAAAGAAACTCCGATAGAAGGTAATTCTTTAAGTGCGGACGAACCATTCATTCCTGATGTTGTTACGGTGCTTACAGCAGCCGTATAAGTGATTTTGCTCGTTGTGGTTCTGGGTGTTGTTCTGATAGAAGTTACTGCAGCTACATTAGCCAATTCTTCGCTTTGGACTTCATAAATGTTTTGAACATCATTATTCGGAGCAACGGACTTAACAATCGGTGATGTAGCAATCAGACCGAAAGTTCCGCCGAAGATGCAAGTGGAAACTCCTCCGATAATAAGTGCTGCAATTTTAGCTTTTCTCATCAACTCATCCTTTCCTCGAAAAGCATTCGTTTATTATACAATCCGAAAGGGACTGTATCATTGAAAGTCGATACAATCGCATCGCAATCAACTGTGATAATACTACCACATCCGAGAAAAAATAGCAACACTTTTCAAAACTTTTCCATTTTACGAACAAATAAGAAGAACGGGAAATTTTTCTTTTTGTGCAGATTGCTCATAAATTATATGAACTAAAAATGAATACAGAATATAAATTAACACGAATTTCTGAAATTACCGATTTAAAAAGTTACAACGAGGTTACAGTAAAATAATACTATTTGTAAAAACATTGATGCAATATCCCTGATAAAAAATTTATATGCTTATTTTCTTACGGTATTACGCATATTTTTAGTTTTTTTAGAATACGTAACGTAATAAGTAAATAGCAATGGTGGGTTACAAATTGTAACCGATAACCAAGGGTATAACAGGGAAATTCGATTTTTTATTGGTCATTTTTAATAAAAACGAGAATTTTCGCAAAATACAGAGCATTTTTATTGCGAAAACGAAAACAACTGCCGAAAAAACCTGTTTTCGGCAGTTATATTTTTTAATTTATTGCATTGACTTCTGCTTTTTCTGTAGTCTGATATCATCGCCTTTGAACTCAAGACAGTTATAAATTGTGATGATTCTTGATGCGATTTTACCGCCGTAACGTGCTGAAATGGCAGAAAAATCAAGATTTGTATTTATAATAGTAGGAAGATTTTTCACAAGTCGGCTGTTGATAATATTGTAAATTGCGGAGTTGTAGAACTTGGATTCGAACTCTGTTCCGAGGTCGTCAAGGATAAGCAGGTCAACATCGCAGACTAAATCAAGCATTTCCGTTGACTTTTCGTGGCTGAAATGCTCCTTTTCGATGTCACGGAGGATATTCATAGTTGAATCGTAAATTACGCTGTAACCTTTTTTCAGCACTTCATTGGCAATTGCAAGGGAAATATGAGTTTTTCCAAGTCCTGTATTGCCGAAAATCAGTATACTTTCTGAATTTCTGCTGAATTGTGCGGCATAATTTTTGGTGAAACTGAGAATTCTCTCCATAGCCGCATAGTCGCCGCCCTTGTAAAAATCAAGGCTGAATGTGTTGAAACTTGAAAGGCTTAACTGAGCTTTCTGATTGAGTGCCTCAGTTGTAAGCTTAGCTGTAAGGCGGTTGAAACAGTCACAGAAAATACCGTTGATATAGCCTGTATCGCCGCATTTCGGGCAGCTGTAATTCATATCAAGGTAGTCGGAGGGGTAGCCGTTGGCTGAAAGAAGCTGTTCCGCAACCTCCTGCGCACCGAGGTTATTTCTTTTTACCTGTTCGATTTTTTCGCTTACATCAGCACCTTTTGCCTCGCTGATAATGCGAATAAGCTCCTTTCCCGTATTGTAAAGAGCGTCGTTTATTTCCTTTATTTCGGGAATTTTCTCATTTATTTCCGCAATACGCCGGTCATTTTCGGCAATAGCCTTTGCACGACGCTGTGACAGAATGGCGTGGGCTTTATCAAAAATTTCGCTGTCCAAAAAATCACCGCCTTATACATTATTAATAAGCATTTTATATTTGTCGGGGTCGAAACCGTCTGAAGCGGCAGGTGAACCCGATTTTCTTCTTTTGTATTCCTCCTCGGCATTTTTCACATCGCTGACAGATGAATAGCCTGAAAGTTTCCATGACTCAAGAATTTTATTTATGTATTCAAAGGAAACCTTGTTGATTTGCTCAACAGTTTTTTCGTATGCAAGATGAATCATATCAAGGGGAAGTCTGTCAGCCTGCCATTTTGTAATCATTTTCTGTTGATTTGTGGTGGGATTCTGACGGAGTTCAAATATACGCTTGATTTCATTTGTAAAATCACGAGCCTGATTTCTGCGTTCAATCTCGGCTGTGGCAAGTTCAAGGGTATTGATTTCATTTTCTGCCCAATCCGAGGCGATTTTCTCAATATATTTGGGATTTGTTTTGTCAGCGTCAATGCAGTATCCCAGCAATGTGAGGATTACCTCGTTTCCAAGGCTGAGATAGTCTGACATCCATATTAAAGTGTTCTGCATAGCAGGGGTGAGAGTTCCAAGAAGTGTTTCGGAAATTCTGAAAAGGTCGGAAATATTTTCGTTAGCCGCAAGAATATCAGCTATTTCCGAGGGGTGAAGCTGTGTAGTTTTCAGCGGAGCATTTCCAAGGGGAGCAGTTGGCTGTGCAGGTGTATCGGCAGCGATTTCCTTTACAGGCTCAATTATAGGCTGAGCAGCGGGAGTTGATACCGAAGTTGAAGCCGAAGTTGAAAGCACATTTACCTGCTGCCAGAATAAGACTGCATCTGCAACTTTTTCCGTGCCAACTCCTGTGTTGGCGGAAATTTCCTCTGCTGTGAGATTTTTTTCGCTGTGTCGGAGGAGATAAAGGAGAACCTTAATCTGACTTTCGTCGGCAATTTTAAGAAGATTATCTGCAACAATACAAGGGACACCAAACATAGTTCCCCATATTCCGCTATTTACTTTGTAATCCACGAAAAAACCTCCTTATATATTGCTTCACCAACTAATTCTTCAAGAGTTAATTTGCGGAGCAATGAAAAATCACATTTACGTAAGTAATATTTATTATATCACATTTTCACATCTTTGTCACTATGGCATTTTAGACAATCAATGATATATTTTTTTGTATAAAATTCCCCGATGAAAAAATTCATCGGGGATTATTATTTTATCCGTTTACATCAAAATATTCGCCGTAATTATTGCCGCTAACGTCAAAGGAAACAAAAATTTTATCCTTTACGTTGTCATCGGCAAAAAATGCAATCTGCACATCAGCGGATTCGTTAGGGGCAAGAATCAAGTGGTTTTTGCCGCCCTTTTGGTCGCTGTCCATTGCCAATGAGAACCACATAGACTGTCTTTCTAAGCCAAGTATGGAATCGTAACAGGAATATTCACCCTGAGCTTCCCAATTCACAACAGGCTTGCCGTCCTCCATGATGAACATAATAGGACTTATGCATATTTCATTTTCAACATCGGCTGTATTTGTATATGTCACATTCAATTTAAGAATATGCATAGGTAGACTTTCCTCGGAGATAATCTCATCATTTGTATCAACACCATCACCACGTTTTACAGTAGTACGAATATTTTTAATGATATTTCCGTTTTCGTCCATAAGGTGACTGAAATCGGTTTCATCTCCGCAGCCGTCTGTTGTTATTCCGTCAAAGCTGTCAGTAAGCTCAAAACTATTGAGAGTAATATCATATCCATCGTGCATTCCTGCTCCACTATAAGGCTTGCTTACGGTGTCACCGATAGTTCTTACATTTTCCTCGTAGGCATAAGTTTCCAGAGGTGTAAAAGAATCGGACTGATAATTGCTCTCGTCAAGCCACGGAATATAATCTCCGTGAAGCTTTTCCTCTGTGGGATAAAGAGTTATATTGTCAATGATTTTCAGCAGATCCTCATGAGAAATATCCTTAGTTATGGATATATCAAGAACATAACTTGTTCCCTCAAAGCTTACAAATACTTCTCTTGTATAAGGATTTTCATTGAAAAGCACATGAGGTTCACGGTAGTTTATAAGTGCTGTTTTTCCCTCTGCTTCATAAGTTTCACATTCTGCTGAAAAGGGCAGGGACAGTTCAAGAGTCATATCATTTGGGAGCTTGTAAAACAGCGGAGAAATTGCACCCTTAATCTCATCGCTGTCAAGGATAAAGCCGCCCTTTTCCGTAGAAGGAACATATCCCTCAGGCACCCAGCCGAATTCATAAAACATATACTTTGGAGTCTCAGTATTTTCCGTATCAGCCACAGGTGTCTGAATTGAAATTGTATTTTCATAGTTTGCTGTTTTCTCGATTTTTGCTGTCAGCTTTTCATAGGCGAAAACCGAAAGGGGAATAGCCGCAGTAACAGCCACCGCCGCCGCAATAACTGCCAATCCACGCTTTTTATTGAAAGTCTTTTTTGTCATAGTAACCCTCCTCAGCATCTGCTGCTTGTTCAGTTTGTAATGTTCGGAAAAAATATGCTCCTCATCGGAGGAAAAAGCGTCCTCAACAATTTTTTTCCATTCTTTTTCATTGGGAAAATCATTTTTATTCATTGCCTGCATCTCCTCTCTGAGATATGAGTTTTTTTCTTGCCCGTTCAAATCTTTTCCGCACGTTTGATTCTGTCATGTTCATTTGCTGTGCAATTTCACGCCATTGAAGCTCGTCCCTGCACCGAAGCAAAATGATTTTTCTGTCGGTTTCGTTGAGAATGTCAAGTAATCCGTCATTTTCGCCCATATTTTTTTCAAATTCCGAAGCCGTGTCGGGAATTGAATTTATACTGTCGTCCATGGGCTGTAATCTGTCATAATTCCGCTTGTTTTTCCTGTAAATGTCAATGGCTGAATTTTTTATGGTTTTCACTATATAGCTTTTGGTTTTCGGGGAATTGACATCGCCGATTTTTCCGATTTTCCTTATTATATTCATAAATGCGTCAGAAACGGCATCCTCGGCATCTGAGGAATTTTTAAGAACGGAAAAAGCAATACGGTACATTGGCTGTTCGTAGATTTCATACAGCTTATTGAGTTTTTCCGTTTCAGCACTTGTCATTGCATCACCTCATTTTTGAAACGTTTCATATATTATAACGATTTATTGTTATGGTTATGTGACAATATCCTTGAAAAAGTACAAAATTGGTGAATTTGAAATACTTTTGAGCAATTTTTGTGTAGACAATTATTTGAAGAATTGTTACAATGTTAATAGATATATACAATGCTTACAAGCATAAATTTCAAAAGGGGGAATTCTTATGAGAATTAAATCCATTATGGCGGCGGTTTCAGCTTTGGTAATGAGCATAAGTGCGATTGCACCTGTGGGCATTAGTGCGGCTGATAACGAGTACTATCGTGACAGCTTTGAAAGCGGCGAAGGTGACTGGACAGGCAGAGGTTCTGCAACTGTATCAGCAAGCAGTTCAAAGGCTTACGACGGCAGCAGCTCACTTTTTGTTGAGGGCAGAGCCGAAAACTGGAACGGTGCGACAAAGGCACTCAGCACAGATACTTTTGTTCCCGGACAGTCCTATTCATTTAGTGTAAATGTAATGGGGCCAAATGAGGACAAGGAAAACACATTTCACCTTACATTGCAGTATAACGGAAGTGACGGAGAAGCACATTACGACAAAATAGCAAGCGGAACTGCTTACGGCGGCGAATGGATTCAGCTGTCAAACAAGAGTTTTGAAATCCCGTCGGGTGCGTCTGATTTATCAATTTATGTTGAAACTGAAAATGGTACTTCTGATTTCTATATTGATGACGCTGTAGGTGCTGCAAGCGGTACTGAAATTGACGGTGCAGGTGAAGCAATTCCTCTTATCCGTGGTGATGTATTAAGTGACGGTGTTATTGATGTTTATGATGTGATTATGGCACGAAAGGGTTATATTGACGGCTACGGCAAAGGTAAATCCGCCAAAAATGCCGATGCCGACAACAATGGTGAAGTAGCAGTAAATGACCTCGTACTTATTGCACAGTTTGTAATGGGTCAGATATCCGAATTTCCGCAGGGTGAGCCGATTACACCTCCCGAGCCTGAAAAGACTCCCTTTGACTATAATGCAAATCTCCAGTATAAGGCTGCTCCCGATAAATATATCAATGAGCCTGCAAGCCAGCAGGGTAAGATTGTCAAGGAAACATATTCAAGCATCAACGGACAAAAGAGCCTCCACGTATATCTCCCATACGGTTATGACGAGAGCAAGAAGTACAATATTTTCTACATTATGCACGGCGGCGGAGAAAATGAGAATACAATTTTCTTTGATGATAGTGCAAAGCTTGGAAATATTCTTGACCATATGATTCAGAATGGCGAACTCGAACCTATGATTGTAGTAACTCCCACATTCAACGGCGGAAATTGCACCGCACAGAATTTCTACAATGAATTCCGTCAGAGCGTAATTCCCTTTGTTGAGGGCAAATATTCCACATATGCAGAATCCACATCAGCTGAGGATATTGCGGCATCAAGAATGCACAGAGCATATGGCGGATTCTCAATGGGTGCGGTTTCAACATGGGCAGTAATGGAAAATTGTCTTGACATTGTCGGCTACTATATGCCTTTAAGCGGTGATCATTGGTCGGGTAATTCGGGAGATGACAAGGCACGTTCAATTGCAAATGCTATTGATAAATCGGGACTTAAACCAAACGAATACTATATTATGTGTGCAACAGGAAGCGATGATATTGCATATCCGAATGTTACACCGCAGATTGAAGCAATGAAGAAGTATTCACAGTTCAAATACACATCTGATTTCTCACAGGGCAACTTCTATTATATGGTAGCACCGTCACTTACACATTGGTGGGGCTATGTAAGACATTACGTTTACGACTGTCTGCCATACTTCTTCCACGAATAATAATACGATATAAATTTACCGCACAGGAAACAATATCCTGTGCGGTTTTGGCATATAAAAGAAACGCCCTCACAAGGAGAGCGTTTCAAGCAGTTTTTAATCCCAGCCGTAATTATCGTAATCGTTATAATCGTTTGTAACTTGCCACTTTAAAACTTCCAGAGAATCAAGAAGTTCTTTGTTATCACCACGGTCAAGGAGGAAAAGGACTTCGCCATTAAATTTAAATACCGCAATTGGCATTTCGCCCCAGACCATAGGTGTACTTTTGTTGATAAGTTTGCTCATCTCATACGATACCTTAACCGTCTTTGTATCACCGGAGTAATATATATCCATACCTGAGATAGAATCAAGAACTGTAAAATTCTCATAAAAATCATAGTAATAATATTCATTTTCGGTATAGTCATTTGTAAAGATTGATTCAGCTGCTGAATAGAATACAGGAGAGCGTGAAATATCTATGTTATTGGGCATTTCTTCTCTTGTAATATCACCGCAGTCAATTCCAAGACTTTCAAGAATAGAGATAGTATTATCAAATGTTTCAAGAACAAAGTATTGATTGTCAATCTTTCCGCAATAATTTGCATTGAGGAGGTCGTCCTCTGTCATATTCATAAGGTCCTTTTTGTATGCGTCACAGATAGAGATAAATGAGAGCTTATCTGTTTTCTTGCTTTGATAATCACCTGATTTATCTAAAAATTCAACGGTAGTTGCATTATCGTATTCATCGTAATAATTAATCTCATAGCGGAACATTTCCTTACATATCTGTTCAGCGTAATCGTCGGAGAGAAGAATTGCCTTTTTCAACTCCGCAGACATATTTGACGGAACATTGTATTCTCTTGATATAGTAGAGCCTGTGTAGGTTGAATATTGCAGGTAAATAGAGTCATCTACGGTGTTGGGATAATATTCATCAAAATTAACAGTATTATATGTATATTCTTCCTGATTGAAATGGCGGTCAACCAATTCCTCGTGAAGCTTTACAGCTTCTTCTATAACCTTTTTATCACGGAAAACCATTTTTCCATAATCGGTTATATCATTATCTCTTATTGCAATGCTTTCTACAGATGCTGTGGAGGGAACTTTTTTAGCAATTCCGAAGCCCTTTGTGGAACTGAAAAGACTGCATAAAACTATAACAGAAATTACAGCTGCACCAAATCCAAGACCTGCCTGCCAGAATTTCTTGAAGCCACGGCGTGTAATGACTTCCATAATGAACCATACGATACCGCAGAGAACAATACCTGCCGCAAGGAAGCCGCCGAAGTTGATGAAAAGGGAGAGAATGCAGAATGTACCCATTGTCATAATTGCGTAGAAAGCAGATTTGTAAACATAGGGCTTTGAAACGTCCTCAGCCTTTCTGTGGCGGTAGAGGAGATATGCTGCAATAAGATAAAGTGCAGTTACAGCAAGGGTAATTATTATCCATTTAGTGTAAAGGAATGTATTGAAAGAATCGGTATAATCTATAGAATCAGCAACAATAAAGAAGAATGAAATTGCACCTATAGGCGATGTACTTGTGAAAATATTGTTGTAGAAAATAGCGGTTTGGTCAATACCATAAGCGTAACTCTGACAAAGTGCAACCCATACGCAGGCAATTGATGCAGGAATGAGAACATTGAAAGCGAAAATGCTGAAAATTGATTCAAAAGTATTTCCGCAAAATACAATTGCAAGAACGGTGAGTGTATAGAATTGAATAATTGCGATTAAAACAATGAATATTACTTTAAGTACGAAATCAAAGTTTTTCCAGAATTCATTTATTTCAGGCACTATTGGCGTACCGATTCCCAGAATTGCAATGGAAAGGAGAATTGCACCGAATATAGGTGCGATGTACATTATGCAGCCCGAGAGATAATCAGCAAAGAAACGCTGAGTACCGCTTAAAGGCAGAGCATAGTTCATATCCGTAATGGATTTTTTGTACAGGTATTTGAAATTGGTGAGAGCCAATGTCATACCTAAAAACAGAGAAATTATAAAGCACAGAACACCAACAACAGCAAAGGCTCCGCAGCCTGCTGAAATTGAATCGTATGCTTCCTCGCTGATAGCTTTCAAATTATAATACTGAGTTTCATTATATAATGCAATAATTGCGATAACTGCTAAAGCAGGAAGTCCGAGAATTGACATTATTAAATGTACAATAAAGCTTCTCTTGTTTTCTCTGAAATTATTTTTAAAGCGTTTGCCGAAAAAACTTGGCGATTTACTTGATGTCGTTGCTGTCATATCCAAGCACCTCCAGTTCATAGATGAAAATTTCTTCAAGTGTCAATGGGATAACCTCAAAAAGAACAGGCTTTTTGGGAGCGAAATAAGCTTTCAGCACATCAGCCTCTCCCTTTGCGATAATGTAGTAGATACTCTGACTGCGTTCAAAGTGGAGAATTTCAAGTCCTGATTCTTCAAGCTGTTCCTTTGTGTATTCAACGGGATTTCCATTTTCATCAGGTGGGAATACAGCCTGAATTTTGTGGATACTTGAAGTTACATCATCAAGTTCACGGGCAAAAAGGATTTTTCCGCCGTGGAGAAGTGCGGCAGTATCGCAGACTTCGTTGATTTCACGGAGGTTGTGGGAGGAAATGACAGTTGTAAGCTGACGGTCAAGCATTGCGTCAACAAGCATTTTCTTTACGATAATTCGCATAGTTGGGTCAAGTCCGTCAAATGCCTCGTCAAGGAGCAGGTAATCTGTTTTGCAGGCAAGACCGATAATAACGATAGCCTGACGCTTCATACCCTTTGAAAATTTGTTGATTTTCTTGTTAAGGGGAAGATTGATACGCTTTCTCAGTTCCTCAAATGTTTCCTCGGAGAAGTTTCTGTAGTAGCTTTTGTAGTAGTTTTTCAGCTCTTTGAGGGTAAATCCTGCGAACTGAACTGTTTCGTCATTGATGAAAAATACTTTTTCCTTGATTTCCACATTGTCATATACAGGCTTTCCGTCAATGAGAACTTCGCCCTCCTCAGGCTTGTAGATACCCGACAAAAGGCGGAGGATAGTGGATTTACCTGCACCGTTTGAGCCTAAAAGTCCGAATGCCGTACCCTTTTCGATTTTCAAATCTACGTGGTCAAGGGCGGTATATGAGTCGAACTTTTTCAGCGTATTTTTTAATTCAATCATTTGTCTTCCTCCTTTGCGTAAATTGCGTCAATATGCTCTTTCAGCGTATCTGCGGAAACTCCACGATTTTTTGCTGAAACAGCCGCTTCGTCAAATTCATCAAGTGCTGCCTTGTGGAAAATTGTGTTATCCAGTTTGGCGACAAAACTTCCTCTGCCCGGAACGGAGTAGATAATACCACGTCTTTCAAGTTCCTGATAGGCTTTGGCAACTGTGTTGGGGTTTACCCTTGCATCCTTTGCAAGACTGCGGACGCTGGGCAATTGAGAGTTTTCTTCCAGAGTGCCTGATAGAGCGAGTTCAGTAATTTTCTGATAAATCTGCTCATAAATCGGGACTCTGCTTGTGAGGTCGATTGTAAACATAAGCTCTCCTTTCTGTCATTTGTGTACTATGATTTGTAATACAGCTATTACACTAATACTATATCACATATTTTCGCCTTTGTCAAGGGGTTTTATAAAAAAAGCTCCCGAAAATTTTTTCGGAAGCTTTAATATGATATAGAATTATAATTTCCAGATGTCCTTGTTGTACTGTGCAATTGTTCTGTCTGAGGAGAAATAGCCTGCCTTAGCGATATTTACAAGCATTTTTTCTGCCCATTCAAGGGAGTTTTCATAGTCAGCGTATGCCTTTTCACGAGTTTCAACATAATCGTCAAAATCGGGGAAAGTCATAAACCAGTCCTTGCCTGTAAGTTCCTTGAAAAGCCGCTCCAGACGGACTTTATCTCCAAGCTTCATCATTTCGTCACCGATAATGAAATCAACAGCCTCTTTGATAGCCTTATTCTTTGTGTAATAATCCTTTGAAACGTAGCTTTTCTCTTTGTAGCGTTCAACGACAGTTTCGCTGTCATCGCCGAAAATGTAGATATTTTCATCGCCCACAAGCTGATGAATTTCTACATTTGCACCGTCCTCTGTGCCGAGAGTAACAGCGCCGTTAAGCATAAATTTCATATTTCCTGTTCCGCTTGCCTCCTTTGAAGCGAGAGAAATCTGCTCCGAAATATCGCAGGCGGGGATAAGCTTTTCAGCAAGGGTTACATTGTAGTTTTCCACCATAATCACATTGAGATATGGCTTAACATCGTCATCTGCGGCAATAAGTTCCTGTAGGCAGAGAATGAGGTGGATAATATCCTGTGCAATGATGTATGCAGGGGCAGCCTTTGCACCGAAAATAACGGTAATAGGCGTTGTGGGGAGTTTTCCTGCCTTGATTTCAAGGTATTTGTGGATTACATAAAGTGCATTAAGCTGCTGACGTTTGTATTCGTGCAGACGCTTAATCTGAATGTCGTAAATGGAATTTTCATCAATTTCAAGTGACTGTTTTTCCATAAGATAATTTTTAAGCTGAATTTTCTTTTCCTTTTTAATAGAAAGAAGCTTTTGAAGAACTTCCTTGTTGTCCTTGAAATCCAGAAGCTTTTCAAGTTCATCAGCGTCCTTTTTCCAGCCGTCACCGATAAGCTCTGTGATGAAAGCGGAAAGTTCGGGATTGCTGTGCATAAGCCAGCGGCGGAAAGTTATGCCGTTAGTTTTATTGTTGAATTTTTCGGGATAAATCTCATAAAAGCTGTTAAGTTCCTCGTTTTTGAGAATTTCCGTGTGAAGCTGTGCAACACCGTTTACGCTGCTGCTGTAGTGAATGTCAATGTGTGCCATATGAACCCTATCGTCCTTGTCAATGATATGAACGGCAGGCTCATCAAACTTTCTGCGAACCTTATCGTCGAGGATTTCCATAATCGGCACAAGCTGCGGAACAACCTTTTTAAGCTGTGAAATATTCCACTTTTCAAGAGCCTCTGCAAGAATAGTGTGGTTTGTGTATGCACAGGTACGTGTTACAATTTCAATAGCCTCATCCAAGTCAATTCCACGCTGAACGAGAAGTCGGATAAGTTCGGGAATTATCATTGTGGGGTGAGTGTCGTTTATCTGAATTACCGCATAGTCGCAGAGGTCGTGGAGATTACAGCCCTTTGCGGTACATTCATCAAGGATAAGCTGTGCCGCTGCGGATACCATAAAATACTGCTGATAAATTCGGAGAAGTCTGCCGTCCTCATCGCTGTCATCGGGGTAGAGGAACAGGGTGAGATTTTGAGTAATTGCAGTTTTATCAAAGTCAATTCCCGATGTTACGAGGTTTTCGTTAATTCCCTCAACATCGAAAAGCCGCAGCTTATTTGAAGTGCTGTCGTAGCCTGTGACATTGATTTCATAAAGACGTGCGGCAACAACGACATTGCCGAACATAACAGGATAAATTTTATCTGTTTTGTTGAGCCAGCAGTCGTCATTCAGCCATCTATCGGGAATTGCGGTCTGTGCATTCTCCTTGAAAACCTGTCTGAAAAGTCCGAAATGATAGTTAAGACCAATTCCGTCACCATTCAGACCGAGGGTAGCAATTGAGTCAAGAAAACAAGCTGCAAGTCTGCCAAGACCGCCGTTTCCCAGGGAAGGCTCATTTTCGATTTCCTCAATTTCGCATATATTTTTGCCCATTTCCGCAAGCTGATTTTTCACATCATCATACAAGGCCAGGTTTATAAGATTGTTTGACAAAAGCTTGCCGATAAGGAATTCAGCGGAAACGTAGTAGAGTTTCTTTTTGCTTTCGGGGGATTTCTTTTCAGCCGCAAGTCGGTTTACTTCGCATAACAAAGCGGCATAAATCTCCTCATTAGTGCAGAGAGAGCCGTCTTTTCCGTATTTGCTGTATAAAATTTCATTAAGATTCATAATAAATCGCTCCTTTAATGCCTTATAAATAGGTATATACATATTATACATCAAATTTATATGAATGTCAATCAATTGAACAGAGGTAAAACTATCGGATTTTTAGTTATTTTGTATAAAAAGATAACCGTGCTGCGTAAAACTGCTGAAATTACCAGTATTTTGCAGGGAATTAATTATTATTAAAAAGTCTGTCAACATTATTCAACCTGTTATCAACTGTTGACTAACAGCGTATCAACAGAGTTTTCAACACCCGAAAGTTGAAAACAGTATAAATATTTGTTACATTTGTGCAAAAGGTAGGATTTAGTTATTTTGGGTTGACTTTTGTTGAAAAAAGTATTATAATAAATATAGGAATATTATGGTTATTGCACGTACTTTCACAAAAGTGCGTGGAAATTTTATATTTTCCTCAGATGCCCGACATAAAAAGAAATAGGCATAAAGATATAAAGAAAGAACGAGTGTGAACAAACATTCGGAGGAATACAACAAAATGAAAAAAATAAAAGTAAGACCTATGCACCTCTTATCTACGTTGGTGGTGTGTGTGTTGGTCATTTTCGCAACCGATTTCGGTGTGAGAATGATGAACCCAAGAAGTCTTATTGATGCCATTGAGGAGCATGGATGTTTTGTTCCGGTGGGCGGTGTCAAAAAGGACTTGCCAACACTTGTAAGCGGTGAAGAAGGGGAAATTCCGTCATCTGCCGGCACAGTTGCAGAACCGGGATGCACCTCAAAAGCGGTCACTCAGGATGATATTTTTAAGGGCAGACTTGTTCCATATCGTGGAGATATGCAGGTTATTCCCGATGTTTCTGAAAGCAGCGTAAATCTTTCCCAGTACAAGAACAATTATTATACAACATTAGGCGAGGAGATGCCTCTTACAAAGGATGCTGCTGACGGATTCAATGCTTTAATGGAGGCTTACAATAAGGCTACAGACCTTGTTGATTTTGCAGTATATGGCACAGAAGTCACTAATAACGGTGTAGGTTCGCCCTGTCCTATTCCTTTTTCAGAAAGTAAGGCAGGAAATTCAATTGACCTTGCTGTTATGGGTTACGGCTCGATTATTTCATATGACGGACTGGACGCTGAAAAGTGGGTTATCGACAACTGTCACAATTATGGCTATGTTGTGAGATATCCGCAGAATAAGGCGGAAATCACAGGTGAGCAGTATTGCCCTTGGCATATCAGATATGTGGGAATTCCTCATTCTATGGTGATGAAGTCAAATAACTGGTGCCTTGAAGAATATATCGGATACCTCCGCAGCTTTACAAGGGATAATCCCTTTTTGTGCAGCGTAAACGACAGAAATTACGAGATTTACAGCGTTCCGTCAATGGGCGAGGTTACATATTTAAGTGTTCCGCTTGCAGGAAATTATGAGATTTCAGGCGACGGCACGACTGGTTATATAATTACAATTGAAAAGTAAAATCAAGCACTCTATGAAAATAGGGTGCTTTTTGTGCATATGCACAAATGTGCAGGCGGATTTTGTGCAATCATACGAAATTTGCAAATTAAAAATGTTAATTTGGCGAAAATACCCCTTTAAAATCACTATTATATAGAGGGGTAAAAAACAGCACTCCTCTTGTGTATAATGTATAAATAATGCGTAAAAAATTATTTAAAATCACTAAGGAGGACTTACTATGAAAAAATTGACATCATTTCTTTGCGGATTATCAATTATCTGCTCAATGACAGCCTGCACCGAAAAGCCGCAGGAATCAGAGGTTATTCCCGTAACTCCTGTTGTATCGCAGACGATTTACAAATCAGAGGAATTTCCCATGCCCGATGATTACAACGGATTGATTTCGTTGGATTATTCCGCAGAAAAGGGAACTGTGCTGATTTATTACAATGGGGATTATGAGTATTTTGCTCAGTATTACGACGAAAATCTCAATCCGACGGAAAAAATTTCACTTAGGCAGGGAAAATTAGAATACGGCACAAGAGCATATGTTGCTCCTGACAGCACAATTCATCTTGTAACTATTTATGGCGAATATGACGGAGATGCTGCCACGGATTATGAGGAATATTACGCAAACGCTGAGCCGAAAATTGAAATTTACAGCTACAATTCAAAGGGTGAAGAAATCGGGTATCTCAATGTTGAGGATATTGCCGATTCCTTTAATCTGATGAACAGCGTTACGGATATGATGTATTGCAATGAGAAATATATTCTCAATTTCTTTGACAACAAATATGTAATTGACAAAAACGGAATTATGACAGAATTTGAAAATGAAATGAATACGGTTTGTGCCGTTGACACCGAGGGGCGGCTTGTGGCTTCAAGGTGGGAGGATTACTGTTTTGTTGATGAAAGTCTGAAATATTCCGATAATCCCACAAAATTCGGGGAATATATACGCAGGTCGGGGGAAATCTTCACAGGTGCAGGGGATTACAGCCTTTTCGCAGTTATGCAGCGTGGAATTTATGGCATTACAGCGGACGGACAGGTTTTACAGCTTCTCGATTTTGCGGCTTCACGAATAAGCGCTAATACCCTCTATGATTACGCCTATGTGGGTGAGGGGAAATTTGCTGCGTTTTATTCGGGAGATATGGGAGAAACCGCAATTCTGCTTATGACCGTTCGCCCCGATGACTATGTTGAAAACCGTGAAAAAGTTGTTCTTGCCCTTGACGGTATAAATACATCACATGACGAACTTGCAGCAGCTTTCAATAAATCAAACGATGAATATGAAGTTGAAATCAGAAATTACGAATACGGCACAGATGCACTGCGAGCTGATGTGCTGTCGGATAATTCACCCGATGTTTATTGTTATTCAGACCTTGATACAGTTCAGAGCTACACAAATATCGGTGCATTTGCCGATATGTACGAGCTTATGGACACCTATGGCGGATTGTCCCGTGAGGATATTATGCCAAATGTCCTTGAAGCCTACGAAACAGGGGATAAACTTTACTTTATGTCAGATACATTCTATGTAAACTGCAATATAGCGTGGAGTGAGATGCTTGGCAGAGAGTACAGCAACTGGACTCTGGACGAATTTTTCGAGGTTGTTGAAAATATACCCGAAAATATGTATATCGGCGATAAATGGTCATTTGACAGCAGACACGGATTATTCTGCTATCTCTGTCGTAATAACGTGGAGCAATGGGTGGATTTTGACAATAACACCTGTGATTTTACCTCCGAAAGCTTTATAAAAATGCTTAAATTATGCCGTGATTTGAAACTTGTATTTGATGAAATGCCCGATTATCAGAATATGACTCAGGAAGAAACCGCTGCTTTGGAGGAAATGAATGCGGCATTGTTAAGAAATAAAGAGGCTCTGCTTGGTTGGAGCGGAGGTTCTATGTCTTGGCTGCAAGGTCCCGGCTACGCAGCACATTTTGGCTTTAAAATGGAGGATATAACACTTGTAGCAAATCCTACTAAGGATGGCGGAGGAACGATAAACTGCGGTAATTATTATTCTGTTCTCAAAAGCGGAAACTGTACCGAGGGCGGCTGGGCGTATATGTGTTGGCTGCTTGGAGAAAAAAAGCAGGAGGAAATCGGTTTTCATATGTTTCCAGTCCGCAAGGACGCTTTTTATAAGTGTACGGAAAAACAGCGTGCGGCAACGGAAAATGGTTCAGCGGCAGGCGGTATGAATGGTTTAAGATTTGAGTTCGACCCCACTATTACAGAGGAACAGTATGAGTACATCATCGGATTTATTGAAAAGTGTAACGTTTTAGCAGGACTTCGTTCAAAAGTGGGAGAAATTCTCGACGATGAATACAAAAGCTTTGCCGCAGGAGAGGTAACTGCCGAAGAATGTGCAGAGCGTATTCAGAGCAGAATGGAGATTTATCTCAGCGAAAATTCATAAATTTTAAATTCCCCGAATAAAATTTATCGGGTGATGTTATGAGAAAAATAATAGCTGTTTTTATATCATTTGTCGTATTATTGACAATGGTTAGTCCGTTGTATACTATAGCCGATGATACAACAAATTCCGCAAAAGCATATGTTCTTATGGAAGCTACCACACAGACCGTTCTGGACAGCGAAAATGCCGATTTACGGCTTAATGTGGGCTATTTATCAAAACTTATGACAATTCTGCTCATAGCTGAGGATATTGAAACAGGAAAATATCTTATGTCAACGGAACTTACAGCGTCATCGGCGGTAACAGGCACAAAAGGTGCTGTCATATGGCTTGAAGCAGGGGATAAAATGACTGTCGAGGAACTTTTGAAAGCGGTGATTATCGGCAATGCCAATGACGCTGTAACCGTTCTTGCGGAGAAGTCGGAGCAGTCCGTTGAAAATTTCGTAATGCGTATGAATACCGAGGCTTTTGACCTTGGATTGCGGAATACAGCCTTTTATTCCCCTTATGGATATTATGACGAAAGGGAATACACAACGGCTCACGATATGGCGGTGATTTGCTCAAAGCTTGCGGAATACGGTTTTCTCCGCCCGATTTTCAAAACCTGGCGTGATTTCGTAAAATCTGGGCAAACTGAACTTGTAAGCGAAAATAAACTTGCCAATTCCTATGAAAGGCACGTGGGATTCAAGGCGGCACATTCCGAGGAAACGGGATATAACATAGCTGAGGGCGGTATGGACGAAGCAGGAACCTGTTATATTTCCGTCGTTCTCGGAGCAGACAGCGAGGACGAAATGTACAGACAGGCGAAAAGCCTTATACGAAGCGGCTTTACGGATTATAAAGTGACGGCTACTATGTTTCCCGATGAAATGTTAATGCCTATAAAAGTCCGTGGAGGCTGCGATTCAGCGGTGGAAATCCGCATAAGAGGGCAGAGCAGACTTGTAGTTCCAAAAGCTGTCAAGGAGCTTGGCACAGCGGTAGTTCTCCCCGAATATCTCACAGCTCCCGTGAAAAGCGGTCAGAAAATCGGTACGGCAGTTTTTTACAGCGACAAGAACTGCGTCTGTGAAATCGACATTATAACCGCTGGAAGTGTGGAAAAACTATCCTTTGCATATGTGCTTAAAAAAACATTGTGCAATATTATGAAATAATGGGGAATGGATTTGTTGGAATTTGACAAAAGTGGTTAAAATTAACAAATTATGATTAAATCTACTTGAAAAATTTTCAAATCCGTGTTATAATTAAGAAGATAATTTTATAGTGCGGTTAGATTTGCTTTCTCGCACAATGGAGGTACAAAAAATGTCATTAAAGCTTAACACAAAATATCTTCAGGATTTTGTAAATGCCGACGAAATGGCAGGCATTAAGGCACAGATTGAAACTGCTGCTGAGATGCTCCACAACAAAACAGGTCTTGGCAATGATTTCCTCGGCTGGGTAAATCTTCCCACAGATTACGACAAAGAGGAATTTGCTCGTATAAAGGCTGCTGCTGAGAAAATTAAGGCAAATTCTGATATTCTCATCGTTATCGGTATCGGCGGTTCATACCTCGGTGCAAGAGCTGCAATCGAGCTTCTCAAATCGCCTTTCTATAATAATATGAAGAAAGATACACCTGACATCTATTATGTTGGCAACAGCATCAATCCCACATACCTCAACGAAGTAATCGCTCTCTGCGAGGGTAAGGATTTCTCTGTAAACGTAATTTCAAAGTCAGGTACAACAACTGAGCCTGCTCTTGCTTTCAGAATCTTCAAGAAAATGGTTGAGGATAAGTACGGCAAGGAAGAGGCTAAGAACCGTATTTTCGCCACAACTGACAAGGCAAGAGGAACTCTCAAGAACCTCTCTGACGCTGAGGGTTATGAAACATTTGTAATTCCCGATGACGTTGGCGGACGTTTCTCTGTTCTTACAGCAGTTGGTCTTCTTCCTATCGCAGTTGCAGGCTGTGACATTGACGCTCTTATGAAGGGTGCTGCAAAGGCTCAGCAGGAACTCTGTGCTGACTTCGATAACAACGACTGCTACAAGTACGCTGCACTCAGAAACATCCTTTACAGAAAGGGCAAGTCTGTGGAAATGCTCGTTTCCTACGATCCAAGCTTTGTAATGATGTCAGAGTGGTACAAGCAGCTCTTCGGCGAGAGCGAGGGTAAGGACAACAAGGGTATTTTCCCTGCATCCGTTACATTCTCAACAGACCTTCACTCCATGGGACAGTACATTCAGGACGGTGCAAGAATTATGTTTGAAACCGTTGTTGATATCAAGACTCCCAAGCAGGACCTTTTCCTTGAAGCTGACGAGGAAAATCTCGACGGTCTTAACTTCCTCACAAATCAGAATATGTCCGTTGTAAACCGCAAGGCATTTGAGGGTACAGTTCTTGCTCACACAGAGGGCGGCGTTCCCAATATGATTCTTGAGCTTGCTGATACAACTGAGGAAAGCGTTGGATATATGATTTACTTCTTCGAGAAGGCTTGCGCTGTTTCAGGTTATGTTCTCGGCGTTAATCCTTTCAATCAGCCAGGTGTTGAGAGCTACAAGTCAAATATGTTCGCTCTCCTCGGTAAGCCCGGCTATGAGGGTGCAAAGGCTGAATTAGAGGCTAAATTGGGCTAAAATCGGCTGTGCAGCTTTTGCATTGCTGATTTATGGGAGTTCCGTGAGAAATGAAAAACGATTCTTCTGCGGAAAGTTCCCGATATAAGAAACAATAAATCTCTCCGCCTTAAAGCGGGGAAAGGAGAAAAAATATGATTAAGCTTATTACAGGAAAAAAAGGTACAGGAAAAACAAAAATAATCATCGACCAGATCAACGAGGCAGTTAAATCCACAAACGGAAATATTGTTTGCATCGAAAAAGGCGATAACATCAGACGTTCTATCAGCTACAAGGTAAGATGGTGTGACGTTGATCAGTTCGGCGTTGAGGGTATGGATTCTTTCTATGGCTTCGTAGCCGGTATGCTCGCAGGCAACTATGATATAAAGGACATTTTTGTTGACGGTATCTTCAAGATCGTTGGCAGAGATTACGAGTGCTTCGGCAAGATGCTCGAAAAGCTTGACAAGCTCACAGGTGATGATTCTGTAATTACATTTACAGTTTCTGCTGATGAGGCTGACCTTTCCGAGAACGTAAAGCAGTTCATCAAGTAATCGCTGATTTTCAATGAAATTTTTCCGTTATCTCTTGACATACGGAAAAAAATAGTGTATAATATATTTTGTAATGCTTTGAAGGATTTTTTAGTATGATAATTAATTTAAAGCAGCTTTTCAGCATCACAGGTGAGTCAAAGGATTTTGACTATGAAATCGGAAGCGAGGAACTTTCGGGAATCAAGGGCTGTAATTTCAGTTCGCCAATTTCCGTAAAGGGCAGAATTTATAATAAGGCAGGCGTTGTCTATTTGAAGTACAACCTCTCCTTTTCTATGAACAGCCAATGTGACCGATGCCTGAAAGAAATGGATATTCCCTATTCTTTCGACTGTGACCATATTGTTGTTCCCTCTGTAAGCGGCGATAATGATGAATATATCGTGGCTGACGGTGAGAACCTTGAGCTGAATGAAATTGCAGTAACCGATATGCTGCTTCAGATACCCACAAAAACACTTTGCAGCGAAGATTGCAAGGGTTTGTGTATGGTGTGCGGAGCTGATTTGAATGAGGGCGACTGCGAACATCAAATATCCGAGTCGTGAGACTCTTATAAGGAGGTGCCAACATGGCTGTACCAAAGAGAAAAACTTCTAAGGCAAGACGTGATAAAAGACGTTCTGCTGTTTGGAAGCTCGATACACCTGCAATGTCCAAGTGCGATAACTGCGGTGCTATTAAGGCTCCCCACAAGGTTTGCAAGAACTGTGGATTCTACAAGGGCGTTAAGGTTTTAAATCTGGATGAAGAATAATCAATTTCAGATACGAGGAGGAGAGGAGGCATAGTCTTCTCTCCTTTTTACGTTATTTACAGGAGGGTTATAATTGGTACCGATAAAATCAGTAATAAGCGGCTCTCCTGCTTCGGATTGCGGCATTGCAGAGGGCGATATTCTTGTATCCGTCAACGGCGAGATAATCAACGATGTGCTGGATTATATGTATTATTCCGCTGATGTCAATGTGGAAATCGTTGTTCTGAGAAATGGCGAGGAGATGAAATTCATCGCCCATAAGGACGAATATGACGATTTAGGACTTGAATTCGACACATTTCTTATGGACAGCAAACGGAGATGCTCCAATAAGTGCGTTTTTTGCTTTATTGACCAGATGCCGCCTAATATGCGTGAAACTCTTTATTTCAAGGACGATGACGCAAGACTTTCTTTTTTGCAGGGAAATTATGTCACCCTTACCAATTTAAAGGACGAGGACATTGACCGCATTATAAAAATGAAGCTTAACATAAATGTTTCGGTTCATACAACAAATCCGGAACTCCGTGTTAAGATGATGGGCAACAGATTTGCAGGGGAAAAGCTGAAATATATCCGCAGACTTGCGGAAAACGGAATAAGCCTCAACTGCCAGATTGTCTGCTGTCCCGATTTGAACGATGGCGAGGAATTAAGGCGTACTCTCCGTGATTTAGGGGAACTTATGCCGAATATCAGCAGTCTTGCCGTTGTTCCCGTGGGAGTTACAAAATTCCGTGAAAATTTATTTCCCCTTAAAACTTTTGACAAGGAAAGAGCAAGGGAAACCATTGATATTATCGAGGAATTTCAGGCTGAATTCCTTGAAAAATACGGCACACGTGCTGTATTTCCCTCTGATGAATTTTTCCTTACGGCAGAACGGGAACTGCCTGAAATGGACTATTATGAGGATTTTCCGCAATTTGAAAACGGCGTAGGAATGCTCCGTTCTCTTATTGATGAATTTGAAAATGCCCTTGAAGGGGCTGAATATGACGGCGGTGAACGACATATCACCGTGGCAACAGGTTATTGCCCTTATCCCGTGATTAAGGGACTTTGCGAAAAGGCTGAAAACAAATTCAGCGGATTAAAAATTGATGTTATGCCGATACGAAACGACTTTTTCGGCAATACTATAACTGTAACGGGACTTATAACAGCTACAGACCTTATATCTCAGCTGAAAGGCAGAGATAACGGCACAGAGCTGCTTATTTCCCAATCTATGCTTATGCAGAACAGCGATATTTTCCTTGACGATAAGACTGTATCGGATGTGGAAAATGCGCTTGATATAAAGATAAAGACAACTCAGAATGACGGCTATGACTTACTTGACGCTATTCTGGGAATATAAGGGATTGAAAGGAGATACTGATTTATGGCTTTACCAATAGTTGCAGTTGTTGGCCGTCCTAATGTGGGAAAATCAACGCTGTTCAACAAGCTTATCGGTCAGCGATTGTCTATCGTGGAGGATACTCCCGGTGTAACCCGTGACCGTATATATTCAAAATGTGAGTGGCGTGACAAGCAGTTTATGGTTGTTGATACGGGAGGTATCGAGCCTGACAGCAATGACGTAATTCTTGCACAGATGCGTCGTCAGTCACAGCTTGCAATTGACAAGGCTGATGTAATTATTCTTGTTACGGATATTCGCTGCGGAGTTACAGCCGATGACTATGCCGTTGCGGATATGCTTCAGAAAAGCGGAAAACCTGTTGTTCTTTGCGTAAATAAGGTGGACAATCTCGGTGAACCGCCGCTGGAACTTTATGAGTTCTATAACTTAGGACTGGGCGAGCCTTATCCCGTTTCCTCCGTACACGGTCACGGAACAGGTGATATGCTTGATGAGGTTTATAAGCTTCTTCCAAGCGGTGAAACAGAGGATTATGATGACGAATACATCAAGGTTGCAGTAATCGGAAAGCCCAATGCAGGTAAATCTTCACTTATAAATAAAATTGCAGGTGAGGAAAGGGTAATCGTTTCCGATATTGCAGGAACAACCCGTGATTCAACGGATACTGTCATTGAAAATGAATACGGTAAATTTGTATTCATCGACACAGCAGGAATCCGCAAAAAGTCAAAGGTAACTGAAAAAATCGAGCATTACAGCGTTCTGAGAGCATATATGGCGGTTGACCGTTCAGATGTGTGCGTAATTATGCTTGATGCCACAGAGGGATTTACAGAGCAGGATTCCAAAGTTGCGGGATATGCCCACGAACAGGGAAAAGCCTGCGTTGTAGCCGTTAATAAGTGGGATTTGGTTGAAAAGGACGACAAGACAATGCAGGAATTCCGCACAAAGCTTGAAAATGATTTCAGCTTTATGTCCTACGTGCCTTTTGTATTCATATCCGCAAAAACAGGTCAGCGTATCAATAAGCTGTATGAGCTTATAAAATATACCAACGACCAGAACAGTATGAGAATATCAACAGGAATGTTAAACGATGTTCTTGCATATGCTACTACAAGGGTGCAGCCTCCCTCGGATAAGGGTAAGCGTCTGAAAATTTACTATATGACACAGCCCTCAACGAAGCCGCCCACCTTTGTAACATTTGTTAACAAAGCAGATCTTTTCCATTTTTCTTACAGAAGATATATTGAAAATCAGATCCGTTCAACATTCGGCTTAGAGGGAACTCCCGTCCGTTTTGTTGTACGTGAAAGAGGAGGTAACGATAAATAATGAAAGTTTTATTAGCATTGCTTATAGCCGCTGCACTTGGCTATTTCTTGGGAAGTCTTAATTTTTCCATAATCGTTGTAAAGCTTCTTAAAGGCAGAGATATCAGAACAGTAGGAAGCAGAAATGCAGGTCTTACAAATACCTACCGCTGTTTCGGTCCTCAGTGTGCGGCATTAACTCTTATCGGCGACCTTGCCAAGGGTATTGTAGCTGTTCTTCTTTCACAGCTTTTTGCAAGTATGCTTAAAGTTGGATTTGCCCCTGACAATGAAGTGAAATATATCGGCTTTGTTGCAGGATTTTTCGCAATTCTCGGTCATGTTTTCCCCATTTACTACGGATTTAAGGGCGGAAAGGGAGTTCTTGTAGGCGTTGCGTCATTCCTCCCCATTGACCCCAGAGTATTCTTTGCACTTCTCATTGTATTTATTGTAATACTTTCAATTTCAAAATACGTTTCTGTTTCTTCCATTCTTGGAGCATTCTACTCACCTATAGCCATATTCCTTATGTCACTTTGGGTTGACGGTGAAAAATTCGGCAGAAGTCTGCTTTATCTGCTTTTGTGCTTACCTATGGCGATAATGGTTGTATATATGCACCGTTCAAATATGGAACGCTATATGGAAGGTACTGAATCAAAGTTTACATTTAAATTCAATAAATAACATTAATTATTTTTGACGGAAAGGTGGTATATCAATGGCGAATATAGTAATTCTCGGTTCGGGAGGATTTGGTCTTAGTCTTGCTATTACGGCATTCAAGACAGGTAAACACGAAGTTACGGTATGGTCAAAATTTCAGGAGGAAATTGATGAAATCCGTCTGAAAGGCGAGCATATCCACAAGCTTCCGGGAGTGGCAATTCCCCCTGAAATTCATCTTACAAGCGATATTTCCTGTATAAGCGGCTGTGATATTCTCATATTCGGTATACCCTCAAGCTTCCTCCGTTCTGTTGCACAGCTTGCAAAGCCATATGTTACAAAGGATATGGTAGTTGTAAATTCAGGCAAGGGAATAGAGGAGGGCAGCTTGAAACTTCTCAGTCAGGTTATCAAGGAAGAACTTGGAACTGAAAAGTTTGTAGTTCTTTCGGGACCGTCCCACGCTGAGGAAGTTGCCCGTTCAATCCCTACAGCTATTGTAGCGGCTTCAGAGGATAAGGAGGCGGCACGATATATACAGGAACAGCTGGGCAGCGATAAACTGCGAATTTACCTCAATGATGATGTAATCGGCTGTGAACTTGGAGGTGCGTTGAAAAATATAATCGCTCTTTGCTGTGGAATCTGTCTTGGAATGGGTTACGGCGATAACACAAAGGCGGCACTTATGACAAGAGGAATCCACGAGATTATGCGTCTTGGAGTTGCCGCAGGTGCCGATATTATTACATTTGGCGGACTTACGGGACTGGGCGACCTTATAGTGACCTGCACAAGCCTGCACAGCAGAAATGCAAGGGCAGGAAAGCTTATCGGTGAGGGCATGGAGCCTGCCGAGGCTGTCCGTCAGGTAGGTACCGTTGAGGGTTACTGGTGCTGTCATACAGCCTATGAGCTTGCAAAAAAGCTTAGCGTAGAAATGCCGATTACAGAACAGCTTAATGAAGTTCTGTTCAATGGCGGAAAAGTACAGGACGCTATGGCGAAGCTTATGGGCAGACCTATGATATATGAGTATGACGAAATTATTTCAGGCTAAGGAGGAAATATATGACTGAAATTCGTGAGTACAGAGGACATATAAGAAACTGGAAGGAGCTTTGCACAGAGCTTGGCATTGACAGCAATCTCGACAGGGAGAGCCGTGAAAATGCGATTATAATTGCTGCCTATGAAAAATGGGGCAAGGATATGGGCGAACATCTTTACGGAATGTTTGCATTCTGCCTTTGGGACGGCGAAAAGCTTTTTGCAATGCGTGACCATTTTGGTACAAAGCCATTTTTCTATTACGTTACAGATGAGGGAAATCTTCTTTGCAGCGGTTCAATCCGCAATATTATTGCAGGGGAGGGCTTCAAAAAGGAGCTTAACAGAGATATGCTCCAGATTTATATGTCACTTACCTACGTTGGCGGCGAGGACACATTTTTCAAGGGTATGAAAAAGCTTATGCCGGGACATTACCTTGAATTTTCCAATGGAAAGCTTGAAATCCACCGCTACTGGAAGCCTGAATTCAATCCCGACCATTCAAAGACACTCAATGACTGGGCGGATGAAATACACTCCACACTTCTCGGCATTATGCCTGAGGTGCTTGACGAAAATGAAACGGCTGAATCATTCCTTTCAGGTGGCGTTGATTCCTCATATGTGCTGGCAGTTTCTGATGTAAAGGTAACAAATTCCTGCGGATATGATGACGAGAGATTTGACGAATCACCCCTTGCAAAGCAGACAGCCGATTTGCTTGGCAGGGAAAATAACCGTTGCTGTATTACTCCCGAAATGTATTTCGGAATCGTACCATGGGTTATGGAAAATATGGAGCAGCCTTTGGCAGATGCTTCGGCAGTTGCATTTGCACTTGGCTGTCGTGCTACAGCAGAGCATACAAAGATTTGTTATTCGGGCGAGGGTTCTGATGAATTTTTCGGCGGATACAATATGTACCGCAATGCTGAGAGATACGGCGAAAATCTGAAAACATTCTATGTGGGCAACACAAATATAATGAAAGAGGACGAAAAACAGCGTATCCTCAAAACCTACAATCCCGATGTTCTCCCCATAAATATTGCTAAGGATATTTATGCTGAAAATGAGGGCTGTGACCCTCTTACAAAGATGTCGGATATTGATATCCGTATATGGCTTGAGGGTGACATTTATCTCAATGTTGACAAGATGAGTACAGCGGCAGGTCTTGAAGTACGTATGCCTCTCACAGACAGACGAATTTTCGATATTGCTTCACGTATGCCCTCTGAGCATAAAATCAACGAGGAGGCTAATAAAGCTGCTCTCCGTACTGCGGCTGCAAAGGTACTCCCCGAAGAAATCGCATTCCGCAAAAAGCTTGGATTTATCGTGCCTATCAGAATATGGCTTGCAGATGAGCGTTATAACGCTGATGTAAGAGCAAAATTCGACAGCGACACAGCTGCGGAATTCTTCAATGTTGAGGAAATCAAGGCGATTTTTGCTGATTATATCGGCGGAAATTCCGACAACTGGAGAAAAATCTGGACAATTTATACGTTCCTTGTATGGTACGATATTTATTTTAAAAACTGAGATTTATTGGATAATAGGGTTAAAAGCCCTATTATTCCTGTATAAAGGAGAAAAAAGATGTCAAATAAGGTAACTACACGTTTTGCACCGTCACCAACGGGATTTATGCACATAGGAAATCTGAGAACTGCTCTTTATTCCTATCTTCTTTCAAAGTCACAGGGCGGAAATTTCATTCTGCGAATTGAAGATACAGACCAGGAGCGACTTGTTGAAGGTGCTGTTGATGTAATTCTTGATACGCTGAAATCAACAGGTATCGAATATGATGAAGGCCCTGCAAAGGACGGCGGTCACGGTCCTTACATTCAGAGCGAAAGACTTCCTATTTATAAGGAATATGCTGAGAAACTCATAGCTGACGGTCATGCTTATTACTGTTTCTGCTCAAAGGAGCGACTTGATTCCCTTAAAGATGAAAACGGAATCGGCGGTTATGACGGTTTCTGCCGTGATAAGAATTACACAGCTGAGGATGCTGCACGTCATAAGGCTGAGGGCGGCAATGTTGTAATCCGTCAGAAAATGCCTACAGAGGGCAAGACAGCGTATGTTGACGTAGTTTACGGTGAAGTTGAGATTGACAATACTGAGCTTCGTGACCAGATTCTTATCAAGGATGACGGTTATCCCACATACAACTTCTGCCACATTGTTGACGATTATCTTATGGGCGTGACTCACGTTGTAAGAGGTAACGAATATCTCACATCAACTCCCAAATATTGCCTGCTCTATGATGCATTCGGCTGGGACAGACCGACTTATGTTCACCTGCCATTGCTTATGGGTAAGGACGATGAGGGCAAGGTTTCAAAGCTTTCAAAGCGTCACGGTGCAGTAAGCTTCCACGACCTTGTAAATGACGGTTATCTCCCTGAGGCAATCGTAAATTATATTGCACTTCTTGGTTGGTGTCCTAAGGATACAAATGAGGAATTTTTCACAATGGACGAACTGAAAGAGAATTTCTCCATTGAGGGACTTAGCAAATCTCCTGCTGTATTCGACTATGAGAAACTGAAATGGTTCAACTCCGAATACATCAAGAAGCTTCCAGAAGATGTATACGCTGAAAAGGCTCTGCCGATTCTTGACGGTATTTGCGAAAGCTGCATCAACACAAAGAAGCTTGCAGCACTTCTCCACACAAGAATTTCTTATTTCAATGAAATCAAGGATATGATTGGATTTGTTACATCTCGTCTGCCTATGGAGGGCGATTTGTACACAAACAAGAAGAATAAGACAAATCCCGAAAACTGCAAGGAAGTTCTTGTGGATTGTCTGCCAATTCTTGAAACGGTTGAGAATTGGGAGAATGACACACTTTTTTCTGTGCTTAAAGAGTATGCCGCATCCAAGGAGAAAAAGGCAGGTGCAGTTATGTGGGCAATCCGTGTAGCTGTTGGCAGACAGGCAATAACTCCCGGCGGTGCTACTGAGCTTATGGAAGTATTCGGCAAGGAAGAATCCATAGGACGTATCAAGCAGGCGATTGAGGAATTGAACTAAGGGAAGTCTTAATATAAAACGGCGGTCAGATGACCGCCGTTTGTGTTTATTCTGCAAAGAAGAAATCTTTTATTATGTTCTTCTTTTCTTTTTTACTTGTGGGATATTCTTCGATACATGTTACATATTCAGCATTTATTGCCATAACTCTGTTGTCAGTAGTTTCAAGTATAAGTGTTTTTCCTGAAATTCCTTTAAGAGTACCTGTTTTTAAATCCTCGTTAATTGTCTTTACGTAACATTTTGTGCCAATGAATTTCTTTGCCGCTTCTAACATAAATGTGCAATCCTTTCTCTTTAGAATCTGAGTTGCCGTTATACTTCTTATTGTATTCCTTTTTCTGCTCATTGATGTCATAAATACAACAAATAACAGAAAATAAATTGGCAGAAATTTCATTTGTTTTATTCCTCGTCAGCCTTTGCGAACTGTGATTCGTGACGTGTGAAGAAGTCAGTTCTTGGTGGGAGGAATTTCAGCTGATGATTTTCACCTGTGAAATAGGTGAGAGGCTCGAAAATTGTATCCCATGACCAGATTCTCTCGTCAACCTGTAAGTATTCACGTACCTTTTCAGTTCCGAATGGAGCTAATGGGTGGAGAAGTACAGCAGTTGTACGGATAATGTGGAAAAGGTTAGCAAGAGCCTGTGCAGTCTGCTCCTTATCCGATGTATCACCGTTGAGAGCCTTTGCCATATACTTACTGCCGTTTCTGATATAGCTGTCAAGAATGTAAGTACACTGGTGGAATGCGAATTTAGCCATATAACGCTCATATTCAAGAATAGCTTTCTTAGCGTCTGCAAGAATATTTTCCTCGGGAGCAACAGCAGGGAGTATACCGTCAAATTCTTTCTGTGTTGTGTAGAAAGCAGTACGAATCATTCTGTTGTATACGTTGGAAAGGAGCAATCCGTCCTTTACTACGGGATCTGCATCATCGGGGTTAGCGTCGGGATTGAAAGGCTTAGGCATAAAGCTTACGGAACGCTGACCAAGACCAAGTCCAAGCCAGTGCATACGAAGCTGTTCGGGAGTGTAGTAATCAAGGAGATCGTCAGCCATAGGAGGCTTAACCGCACCTGAACTTGAAGCCTTTTTGTCAAGGAAAAGGATGTGGTGATTTGCCACGATTATAGGCATCTGTAACTCACCGTCGGGAACATCGGCAGTCTTTACCTCTGATTCCTGCTGTGCCATCCACATTGCAGGCTCAGCAATACCATAGAAGTAAATGTTATCCTGACCGATAAACTGGTAAACTGTAGCGTCCTTGCTGCACCAGTAGTCCTTCCACTCGTCACGCTGATGACCTATGGATTCGAGATAAGTCTGAGTAAAGGAGATAGGAGCCCAGAGAGATTCAGGCCATACCCATACTGTAAGACCGTCAACGCCGTCCATAACAGGTGCAGGAACACCCCATTCGATATTTCCTGTAAGGCGGAAAGGGACGAGAGTTTTACCTGTTCTGTAGCGGATTCCGTTTTCTGTGAGAATTCGGCAGGCTGTATCGCAATCGGAAAGCTTGTCAAATTCAATTGTAAATGAGGGCTTTTTCTTTTCCTCAATGTAGTTGTGTTCGGGCATAGTTCCCTTGATTTCAAGGTATTTTTCCTCAAATTCACGCTTTACGTAAATAACAGGCTTTTTGAGGAATTCGTCAATTGTTTTCCATACAACAGGGCGAACATCCTTACGCTTTTTGAGTTCCTCAATCCAGTTTTTCATAAGTTCCTCATAGTCACGGAGCTTGAAATACCAGTTTGTAACGGGCTTCATTGAGGGAGTTTTGCCTGTGAGTGTGCTGACGGGGTTGAGCAGATTTTCGGGCATATACTGATGACCTAGGTCGCACTCGTCAGCGTATCCCTTTTCAGATGTACATCCCTCAACAGGACATTTACCGATAACCTGTCTGCCGTTGAGGAAACAGCCTGCCTCCTCGTCATAGAACTGCATTGTTGTAATCTGGTTGAGCTGACCTTTTTTGTGGAGGGAGCTGATAAACCAGTCTGTTACTTCTGCGTGGATTTCCTTGGAGCGACCAAGTCCCGAAGCTGCATAGAGATTGGGAGAAATGCCGTATTTACCGAGAGTAGCTTTCTGCTTGTCGTGGTTGGACTGAACGAAATCAACGAGAGAACCCTCAAATTCGCCCTTTTCAACCTTGACACGCCAGCCCTCAGCGATAGGGGAGCCGTAGCAGTCTGTTCCTGTTACGAAAATTACGTTATCCTTGCCGATTCTGTCACGGAGAAAACGTGTATATGTATCGGCAAAAACAAGCATACCGCCAACGTGACCGAAGTGAAGCTCCTTGTTGCCGTAGGGCATACCGCCTGTAACAACAGCTCTTTTCGGAAACTGGGGACGTGGGATTTCAAAATTCTTTTTATTCTTATCGGACATAACAATGTTCCTTTCGTCTTTGGATTTTAACACAACTTATATTATAGCATAATTACAGCTGTTTTGCAAGGGTTTTGGAGAAAAATATTATGGGATAATGTATGTGCTAAAATGAGATGAACCATCATAAAAAAAGAAGAAATTCCAACCGAGATATGGTATAATAAGTTTACCACAACCAAATAACCAACTCGGAGGAATTTCTGTATGAATATTATAACACAAGAAGCAA
>JAFSBM010000069.1 GCA_017437285.1 Ruminococcus sp.
AACCCCTTTTGAGAAAAAACAGCTAAGCACGACATCTGCTTCGTCAACCTCCCTTGGAGTGCGACAGCACGCCTTCGGAAGGTTTCCTTGCAGCTGTCATACCTATCTGTTTTTTCTTTAATCAAACGAGTTTTTAGAGATACCCTTTAGGAAATCCCTTTAGAAAACTATAAAAAATCGGAGTAGATAATTATGTCTGAAAATTCTTTTATTTCTGCTAAACAAGCAGCCTTGAAACACTATTTCAGCCGTATGAATGATATGCAGCAGAAGGCTGTATTTACAGTCAACGGACCTGTTCTTGTACTTGCAGGAGCAGGCAGCGGTAAAACTACCGTTATTGTCAATCGTATTGCAAATCTTATTAATTTCGGAAATGCCTATAACGATGACACGGCTGTTTATTCTGACGATGAAATGCAGTTTCTCAACGACTATGCACAGGGAAAAACAGATGATTTCGACACCCTTCGTGACATTGTAGCGGTTAATCCCGTAAAGCCATGGAATATCCTTGCAATTACCTTTACCAATAAGGCGGCAGGGGAGCTTAAAGAGCGTCTTTCATCAATGCTGGGCGATGAGGGCGGAAGTGTAAATGCCTCCACTTTCCATTCAGCGTGTATGAGAATTTTAAGAAGTGAAATTGAGAATTTAGGCTTCGGAAGCGACTTTACAATTTACGATTCATCAGACAGTCAGCGTCTTATCAAAAATGTTATGGCGGAACTTGATGTAAGCGAAAAACAGTTTGTTCCAAGAACTGTTCTCAGCGAAATCAGCTTTGCAAAGGATAAGATGATTACTCCCGAACAGATGCTTGAAGATGCAGGAATTGACTACCGCAAAAAGGTTGTTGCACGTATCTACAAGCTTTATATGGAGCGTCTGAGAACTGCAAACGCTCTTGATTTTGACGATATTCTCTGCAAAACTGTGGAACTTTTTGATAAGTTCCCTGAGGTGCTTGAAAAATACCGCAGCCGCTATAAATACATAATGGTTGACGAGTATCAGGATACAAACCACGTTCAGTTCAGACTTGTTTCACAGCTTTCCGCAGGTCATAAAAATCTCTGCGTTGTAGGTGATGACGACCAGAGTATTTACCGTTTCAGAGGTGCGAATATTGAGAATATTCTCGGCTTTGAGGAGCAGTTTGAGGGTGCGGCAGTAATCCGCCTTGAACAGAATTACCGTTCAACAAAAACTGTACTTGATGCCGCAAATTCCATTATTTCAAACAATATGGGACGTAAGGAAAAATCCCTTTGGACAAATGGTGAGCAGGGCGAAAAAATTATTTGGTACAAAGCGGCTGATGAAAATGATGAGGCTAATTTCATCGTGAAAACAGTTAAAGCCGACTATGAAAAGCACGGCTCATACAGCAGAAACGCTATACTTTACCGAATGAATGCCCAGTCAAATATTGTTGAAAGAGCATTGGTAAAGGCTGATATTCCTTACAGAGTTTACGGCGGTATGCGTTTCTATGACCGCAAGGAAATCAAGGATATTACTTCATATCTTGCATTTATAAATAACCCCAACGATATGCTTCGTTTCAGAAGAATTATCAGCGAGCCGAAAAGGGGAATAGGTGATTCAACGGTTGCGCTTATTGACGATATAAGCCGTGATTTGAAAATTTCTCCCTATGAGGTAATGAGAGATTGCGACCAGTTTGCACCATTGTCTAAAAAGGTTACAGCTTTAAAGGCTGCGGCTGAAATGTTCGGCGAACTTATTGATATGGTTGAAACTTCTCCTCTTGACGAGATTTTTGACGCAGTTCTCACAAAAACAGGTTATCTCACATATCTGAAAAATCAGGAAAACGGCGATAACAAGGTTGAAAACGTAGAGGAACTCCGCACATCAATTCTCCGCTATATGGAAGAATCAACCGAACCTACTTTAGGCGGATTTCTTGAAGAAACTGCATTGTTTACCGATGCCGATGAAGATGACGGCGGACGTGACAAGGTTATGCTTATGACAATCCATTCCGCAAAGGGACTTGAATTTGACAATGTATTCCTTATCGGTATGGAGGACGGAATTTTCCCGGGTTCACGCTCTCTTGACAATGAGGACGATATGGAGGAGGAACGCCGTCTTGCATATGTTGCGGTTACCCGTGCGAAAAAGCAGCTTTATGTGACAAGTGCAGGAAGAAGAATGATTTTCGGACAGACACAGCATAATGTCACATCACGCTTTATCCGTGAAATCGGCAAGGAGCATTACATAAAGCAGGATAACTATACAAAAAATAAGGATATGCACGACAATTCCGTAACGGAAGTGCAGTCCCTCAGCTTACAGCAGCAGATTGCAATGGCAAAAAGACAGACGGCTGTAAAGGCAACAAATACCACATATGAGGCAGGGGAGAGAGTTTCCCATAAGATTTTCGGCGAGGGAACTATAATTTCCGCAACACCTGCGTCAAATGACTATATGCTTGAAATTGCCTTTGATAAAGTCGGCACAAAGAAGATTATGGCGAATTTTGCAAAGCTTACAAAGCTTAACTAACAGGAGGACATTATGAGAAAGACTAAGATTGTATGCACTATCGGACCCGCAACAGATGACGAAAATATCATGCGTGAGCTTATGCTTGCAGGTATGAACGTAGCAAGATTTAACTTTTCCCACGGCGATTATGAAACTCACGAAAAGCGTTTCCGCCAGATAGAAAAGTTACGCAAGGAACTGGATTTGCCCATTGCTACACTTCTTGACACAAAAGGTCCTGAAGTTCGTCTTGGAAAATTTGTGGATAATAAGCCTGTGGAGATTTTCGACGGCGATACTTATACTCTCACCACAAATGATGTACCATGTACAGCTGAAATCGGAAGTGTAAGCTTCAAAAAGCTTCCCAGAGATGTGAGTATCGGTACAAAAATTCTCATAAATGACGGTGTGGTGGAGCTTGTTGCTGAAAAGGTAACACAGACCGATATTGTATGCCGTGTTATTCACGGAGGAGTTCTTTCAAATAATAAGGGTATCAACGTACCCGGAGTAAAGCTTTCAATGCCATACCTCAGCGAGCGTGATATGGACGACTTGGAATTCGGCTCCAAAATGGGCTTCGATTTCATTGCGGCAAGCTTTGTAAGAACAGCCGCAGATATAAATTATCTCAGAAAATTCACACGCAGCCTTGGCTGGTTTGATGTGCGTATTATTGCGAAAATCGAGAATAGCGACGGCGTTGAGAATATTGACGAAATCCTTGAAGCCGCTGACGGAATAATGGTTGCCCGTGGTGATATGGGTGTAGAAATTCCCTTTGAGCAGATTCCCGCAATTCAGAAAACACTCATTAAAAAGGGTTATCACGCAGGAAAACAGGTAGTTACAGCTACACAAATGCTTGAATCAATGATTACAAATCCCCGTCCCACACGTGCGGAAATCACCGACGTGGCAAATGCTATTTATGACGGAACAAGTGCAATTATGCTTTCGGGAGAAACTGCCGCAGGTGCATATCCCGTTGAAGCTGTAAAGACAATGGCACTTATTGCTGAAAATACAGAAAATCACATTGACTATAAGGGACGTTTTGCAGAGCGTCGTTCTAATCCTGAGGGAAGTATTGCGGAGGCAATTGCCCACGCTACAGTTACAACTGCCCATGACCTTGACGCAAGTGCAATTATAACTGTATCCCTTGGCGGTCAGACTGCAAGACTTATTTCGAAATACCGCCCATGCTGTCCTATTATCAGCTGTACAATGAGCGAGGTTGTATGCCGCCAGATGAATATGAGCTGGGGCGTAGTGCCTTATATCATTGACGAAAAGAACAGCACAGATGAGCTTTTTGCGGCAGCTGTAGAAGCGGCTGAGGAACATCGTCTTGTGGAGGACGGCGACCTTGTGGCAATTACCGCAGGCGTACCTCTTGGAGTTTCAGGAACTACAAATCTTATGAAGGTTGAAAGAATAGGAAACGGAATATAAAAAAGCTGTGCAGATTTTTCTGCACAGCTTTTTGGCTATTTATCGTTATTTTTATCAACTGCTGTAGTTTTTGTTTCAGTTGAATTTTTTGTCGGAGTTGTTTTTGTTGTGGGAGTTGGATTATTTACGGGAGCTGTTGTCTGTGGTGGATTATTTGCAGGAGTTCTTGTAGGTGGAATTGGAGCGTTGACGGGATTTGCCATTGTGGGATTATAATTCTGATATTTCTTCATTTTGCGTTTTTTGAAAAACTTCACAATTGAAACAATTGCAAAAACAAAAAGTCCGATTACAATTGCGTGAGGGAGAAGATAAATCAATGCAAAAAGCAGCGATTCCATAACGGAAAGAAATCCCTTTGCCGATGAAGAAACAGTATTTTTCAGACGTGTAAAAAATGTGTCGGGTTCTTCCTCAACAGGCTCATCTTCTACATATTCACGGACTTCGTTGATTGTGAGATGAACGTAGGAATAGGCAACATCTGTCTGAATTTCATTCATACGAGTTGTCAGCTTTGAAATTTCAATCTGAATATTTGTAAGTTCATTTTCAACGGCAATTGCAGTTGCTTTATCATCAATTTCCGCCAGCAATTCAATATATCTCTGCTCTTTAGCCTGATAGATTTCAAGAGTTGTGGATAAGTCGTTGTATTCTCTTGTGAGGTTATCTACGCTTGCTTTTTTACTTCTTAAATCGCCGAGATTTGCGATATAATCGCAGAATTCATCATAATCCTCACTTGGAACACGGAGAGTAGCATTGTAGGTTTTCCAGCTTTTTACATCGTCATAAACCCACTTGTCAGAGGATTTTCCGTCGGTATAGTTTTCGTGTTCGGGGAAAGCACCGTAGGTATCAAGGCTTTCTCTCAGATTATCTATAGCGGTGTCAAAGTCGAGAACATCAACTGTCATATTGCAGGAATAGACAAGCATTTCCTTGCGGATTACCATTTTTGAAGTGTTGACAGGTTTCTCCTCGCCGCTTGAAGAATCGCCCGAAATCTCCGCAGATTCGCTTTGAACAAATTCCTCATCTTCAAAATTTTCTTGGGGAGTTTCGTAATATTCCTCTGCCCCATTGTCATATCTTATACTTTCATTTACAGAGGCTTTTTCGTTTGCACCACAGCCTGTAAAAAGAAGTGAGCTTATAAGTATGGGTATAAGTAATTTTGATTTGTTTTTCATATGAATTCCCTCCTGTGAGTTATATTTGTTGTGTATATGATAGCATATTAATTCGATAAAGTCAATATAAAATGTTGTATTTTAACAATGATGTAATTGTTATGTAATAAAATGCCAAATAAATTACACAGAAATGGAAAATATTACAGATGCCTTATAGATAAACGCTATTTTTCAGCCCATTCCAGAATAGGCTGAATATATTTTTTGTCTGAAATATCATAGGATTTTGAAATCATTTCCGCCATTACCTTTTCTTCTTCTGACTGGTCTTTTTTTGCTTTCAGAGCCGAAACAAAGGCTTTCATCATAAGTCGTGACGCCAAAGACATTTTGTCATAGTCAAAGCCGCCCTGACAATAAAAAACTGCAACATACTTATGTTCTTCCTCGGTAAACCATGATTTCATTGCCTTTTCAAGTTCGGGATTATCATTCGGACTTCCGCCAACGCAGAATACCGCAAGCTTTTTATTCTCCCAGTCTTTCATTTTCCCCTTGAACCATTTGATTTTGCTGACACTTCCAGCACAAGCCCAGCCGCCGAAAATAATTCTGTCGTAATCCTTGAAATCCTTGTTTTTTACCGCTTTCAGTTCAAAACAGTCGCAGGAAAGTGCCTCACTAATCCAACCTGCATAACGCTTTGTAAAGCCTGTCTGTGAATTGTAAATAACTGCCGTTTTACTCATTTTTATTACCTCCGTAAGATTTTAGATTATTTTCAATTTTTGAAATTACCGAGTATGTGCTGTCGATTTCTTCATCTGAAATTCCGCTGAACAGCATATCCATAAATTCGGTTTCTTTTTTACGGTATTTTTCAGCCATAGAAAATGCCTTTTCCGTCATAAAAATCTGCTGTTTCCTCTTGTCATTTTCATTCCGGGAAATCTGCAAAAATCCTTTATTTTCAAGGCTTTTCACTATCTGCTTTACATTCTGCCGTGAGCAGCCCATAGTTTTTGCTAAATCGTTCATAGTAGGCGGTTCATCGGAAAATAAATTCATACAAGCCATAAGGAAAAACTGTTTGCAGGTGATTTCTTCGTAAAAGGAATCCCCTGTAGCCTGCAAGCGGTTGTGAAATGCAAAAAACAAGCCGAAAAGGGCATATTTATGCTCAATCATTTCAAATACATCAGCGTTATTTATTATAGGGCATCTCTAAAAACCCCTTTTGAGAAAAAACAGCTATGCACGACATCTGCTGCGTCAACCTCCCTTGGAGTGCGAAAGCACGCCTTCGGAAGCTTTCCTTGCAGCTGCCGCACCTATCTGTTTTTTCTTTAATCA
>JAFSBM010000070.1 GCA_017437285.1 Ruminococcus sp.
ATAGAAAAGACCTTACAGAGAGGACATCTCCTTTTACTAAGATAGTAACAGCCTGGTTTATTGTTTTTGTGTTAGTAATGCTTTTAGTTGTGGTTGCAATAACATTATTTCCAAACAACAACTAATAAACTATAAACTAGTCAAAAAAACCGCCCTATTTCAAGGGCGGTTTTTTGTTATAAAATGGCTTCACAAACGGTTTTTCCAGAACTGGTTACACTGTATATATAGAAAAAAGAAAGGAGGTTAAAGGGAACTCCTACCCAAAAGGGAGAATATTATAGAAAGGAGCAATAAATTATGACAATTTTAGAATTTATTGCTGGTTTGGTATTAGCTGTCGATATGATAGCTATTGACCAAATCAAAAGAGGTTTAACATCTGAATGATGTAAAAAATACTACGGAGCATTGTATGATGCTCCGTAGTAAAAACATGAATTTATTTTTTAAAAAACTATTGACATATCTATAATTTTGTGATATAATATAATAGTAAAAATTAAAGCACCCCCACAAAGCATACTTTGTCGCCAAACAAACTATGCTTCGTAATCAGACAGATGAAAGCAACATCTGAATGACTTAGTGAGAATGCTATTTGTGTGCTGTAACAGCAACATTATTGTAATTATAGCACATTCAATAGATTTTGTCAAGTCCTTCAGTCACGCTTCATTTGTCTGAGGGACTTGATTCTTTTTACAACAATTTCAAATAGAAACTTGACAACTGAATATAGATTTGATACATCGTGATTAATCACCCATACCTCCTACTGAATAAGTCGAGGGAACGTGCAATTAAGTGAGTCTGTTCGGCAATGCCGAATCAATTCGTTGTTTGTAGATAAGGTTTCACGAGCCGTAGCAAGTGATTGATGCACCCAGTTCCAAAGAGCTGCGTGTCCACACAAACTACACGATGTTGACATCTGAATATAAATCAGACTTTTCTTATTTTCAGAATTGTCTGAACAAGTGTAAATTGCGGTTTACATTTGTTCAGGTGTTTCTTTAGAAGAAAAGCATTAAGCTTTCACTTAATGCTTTTTCTATCGCTTGGCAGGGGCAGAAGGACTTGAACCCTCGGCACGCGGTTTTGGAGACCGCTGCTCTACCAACTGAGCTATACCCCTAAAAGTATTTGTCGTAAGCAACAATAATATTATATCAAAGAATTTTAGTTTTGTCAAGGGTTTTTGAGATATTTTTTATATTTAACTATAAAATCGAAGGAGGGGAATGTCAAGCATAGGGGAGAATTGGCGGAAAATAGAGGGAGTTGGTGTGAAATGTGGGGAGTATGAGTTTTGCAAGGAATGATTTTTCGTGAGAGAGGATTGTATTAGCTGAGATTGTAGAAGTGAGAAAAGCGTATTATAAAAGGATTTTTTTGATGCAGTGAGATTTTTAACAATTGCTATTCTGGAGTGGATAGGGGAGAATTCAGCGATTGGCGAGGTTGACAACATATAAATGCCGATTCATGTATATGGAATGACAGAAATTAGATAAATAGTGATATGCCTGCTCATTTTAGTCAGTTCCAGGAGGGAGTTTGACCTGTGGAGAGCATACTGTAGTATTTGAGAATTCTTGAGGCGTCAATTGAATCAGTTGTGCCGTCATTGTTCACATCTGCGGCTTTTTGAGTGCTGTCATTGAATAGAGATGTTTTTCCCGTCTGAACAAGAGCATAATTGGCAAGAACGAGTGAGGCATCGGAGGAGTCAATTCTGCCGTCTGCGTTGACATCGCCTGAAATAATTTCAGGATATCGTGTTATATGCTCATGAAAATTCGCTCTGATTTCAGCATCTGTAATCAAACGGCCCCACATTACCTGATTGTTAACATTACCCTCAGCGACAATAAATCCATTGCTGTCACGTTCAAGAACTACAATAAAATGGTTGTCATAGTGGATAATATCGCCAACCTGAACAGCAGACGGGTTAAAAGTACGCAGAAATTTTGCAGGCAGATTGCCGAAAGCAGCATCACTTAGCATAAAGGCAAAACCTGCACAGCCATATCCTGTGGAATAAGTACCGCCTTTCCAAGTGAAATATTTATCGTTTCCCCAAGGTGTACCTTGCGGATATTTGCTTTCAAATGACATTAAAATGTCATAAACTTCCTTGCTGTTGGGATAAGCTTTTTTCATTTCAGTTGAGGCAGATATAGCGGAGCATTGCATATTCAGCTGCATAGGCAATGTGCTGTTGAATGTTGAGATTATAGAAATTGCAGAAATAACTGCAAAAGTTATTTTAATGTTTGACATATAAACCGTCCTTTCAATGTGGAATATCCATATAAATATTATACACCTGATAATTTATTTTGTCAACAAAGTTCAAAGAATATTAAGAAATGACTGTATTAAAAGTTTACAAATTGCAGCAAAAAGCGGCAGATTTTTCTGCCGCCTTGAATCGTTATTAATCCCAAGTGGGATTTTTTCCTGTGGAAATCATTGCGTAATATGCAAGGATTTTTGATGCGTCAGAGGCATCTATTTTTTCATCCTTATTGACATCAGCAGCTTTTTTGCTCGTTTCTGTCAAAGTGGAATTGCCGCCTGTTTGAACTTCTGCATATTCAATAAGAACCATTGATGCGTCTGATGAGTTTACAACTCCGTCATTGTTTGCATCTCCCAAGGTATATGCAGGCTCTGTCGTTATAGGCGGAGGAGCTGTAGTTGTTGTAGTTGTTGTGGTTGGAGGTACAGTTGTAGTAGTGGTGGTAGTAGTTGTGGTTGGAGGTGCAGTTGTAGTAGTGGTGGTCGTTGTAGTTGTAGTAGTCGATGTAGTGGTTGTATCAGCGGGTTTGGGAGCAATATCAAAGTTAATTTTTACTATGATATTATCCTGACAATGGGCTGTAAGAGTGACATTTCCCTCGTTGTAAAGTGATAATGTGCCATTCTGACAGCTTGCTTTTCCGTAGTCGCTTGATTCTACCCAATATATCTGAATTGACTTTCCTTCGGAAGATTTTACGTCAATTTTAAAGCTGTTTCCAGCGTAGAACTGAGATTTATCAGGAACAATCAGCTGATAATCAGGCTTTGGAGCTGTTGTGGTAGTAGTGACAGGCACTGTAGTTGTTGTGGTAGTGGTGGTAGGGATTGTGGTCGTAGTTGTAGTAGGTATTGTTGTAGTTGTCGTGGTAGTAGTGACAGGCACTGTAGTTGTGGTCGTGGTTGTAGTAGGTATTGTAGTAGTTGTCGTGGTAGTAGTCGGCTCTGTAGTTGTTGTAATGGTGGTAGTAGTTTCTGGTTCTTTTACTGTTACATAGATAGTGGAGTAAACTGAACTATCATCGGCATCGTAGATATATATAAGATATCCGCCTGCTTTGTATGGGTTATATCGTGAGGTATCAACTATAAAATCATCGCTGGAAATTGGTTTGTCCTTAACTTTATAAAAATTTTCATTGGAATAAATGGAAGCTGTTACACTTGATAGATCAAAGGCTTCACCGTAAGCATATTGGTTTTTGCTTGGCGGATTAACAGCTAAACACCATGTTGTGGTTTTTGTTGTGGTAGGAACTGTAGTAGTTGTTGTAGTGGTAGTAGTGGTCGTTGTTGTGGTAGTTGTTGTAGTTGGTGGTGCGGTGGTAGTGGTGGTCGTTGTAGTTGTGGTGGTAGTAGTGGTAGTAGTCGTAGTTGGTGGTTGTGTCGTTGTAGTGGTAGGCTTGGTAGTGGTAGTAGTGGGTTTAGTGGTTGTTGCGTTTTCGTCTACCATATAATCTATGGTGGCGTATTTGGTATATGTATTTCCGTTAGCGTCTGTAGCGGTAAAACCGTATTTGCCGTTGCAGGGAATATCAAATGTTGCGTAATTACAATTACTGTAAGATTTATCACCCATTTGGATTGTACAGATTTCCGATGTATCAACAAACATAGTTACTTTATCGCCGGGCTTGTATAAAGATTTGCTTCTAGCGGTAAGTCTTATTTGCGGAGGTGTTTCATCGCTTGGGTCCGGAGATTCGTTTACCTTATTAATAGTTCTTGTAGAGTAAACGTTATTACCTGTTGAAACGATAAAAGAAAGGTTATAAACTCCATTTCTGGGGTAAAGCACAGTAAACTTATCTACTTGTTTTTGTTCAAAATCAAGAACTTGAGCTTTTACCTTACTGCCGTCGGGGTTTGTAATTTCGGCAGAAAAACTTTCAATTACTTCATCTAATACAGTTTCAACACTTTCAAGGTTAGGGTCATTTAGAACATAATCAGCTGTGTCGATTTTAACATAAATATCATATGCCATTACACGATTGTTATACTGTGCAGCTAATTCAAGATTTTCTCTTTGGTAAATACATGTCTTGGGCAGGACGAAATTTTTGTTATTGTCGAGTATAGAAGTATAGCTGCTGTCAGTTGAAATTTGCGGTGATATGCAATTTGCGGATGTTGAAATGGGGAGAAATGCTGCCATTGCTCCGCTTAGAAAAAAACTAATTGCTTTTTTTAGTATACTCATAGTATCCTCCTTGTGCTTTTCCTTTAGGGTATCTCTAAAAACCCCTTTTGAGAAAAAACAGCTATGCACGACAGATGTTTCGTCAACCTCCCTTGGCGTGCGACAGCACGCCTTTGGAAGTTTCCTTGCAGTTGCCGTACCTATCTGTTTTTTCTTTAATCAAACGGGTTTTTAGAAATACCCTTAACTGTACCATAAGCAGTAATAATTTTTAATCTTATACGATGTGATACAAAAAGTAATTATGATACAGATAAATACTAATGGTCATTTTTTGCGGTGGTACAGCCTAGGAAATAGCTATATTTCATATGATTATAAAGTTTGCACTATAATTATATCATTTATTGCGATATATGTCAATCGAAAAATATGAACTCAAAGTTAATAATTTTGGTAGCTTTTACGTGAATGAAGAAATAAGCCCTGCATCGTACTGAATGATAACAATAGCATCGTTAGCTGTGATTCCGCTTCCGGGATTTGCACAGTCAGCATTCATTAGTCCCTCATCTGTAAGATTGTACTTGTCGGGGTTTGCGAGATACTGGAAAATACACGCAGCGTCAGCGATTGAAATTACGCTGTCGCAGTTTGCATCACCGTATACAGGTTTTGCCTGTGGTGCTGTTGCGGCAGTAGTAGTTGTTGTGGTTGTAGTAGTTTTGGTGGTAGTCTTTGTGGTAGTTGTTAACTTTCCGATAACATCAACGGTAAATGAAACTTTAGTCGAATTGCCGTTTAAATCAACGGCGGAAATTGAATATTTTCCGTCTGAACGCACTGTACAAGTAGCGTGGTTGCTCATTTTGAAGTCATAATTGCTGAGTTTCATATAGCAGAGTTCATCGGAATATATGTCTATCAATAATCCTGCATTTGGGTTGTATTCGGTAATTTGCGGAATTTTAACTGTAAGATTCGGAGGTGTTTTATCAGCTGAATTATAAGGTAGGCGAGCGTCAGTTATAGTGTATGTATGCCAGACATTTATGTCTGTAGTTGCCATAATATTTAAAGTATAGTCATCGTTTGTGGGATAAGCGATATAAAAGTGATCCATTTGTGCAGGTTCAAAGTCAATAATATCAGCTTCTATGAATGAGCCGTCCTTGTTATCAATAAAGGCACGTACACTTGTTACCTGTTCATCGTGAATTTCAGCTAATCCTGGCGGTTGTTTCAATGCAAAGCCTTCTGAATCCACCTTGACATAGGCGTCATAAACAGCTTTATATCCATCGGCTGAGGACAATGATGAGTTGTATGACGTCAAACAGCTGGTATGGAGAGTTTGAAGACCTCCTTTTTGTTCAATGATATCAATATCAATATCGGAATTAACCGCATTGGCTGTTGGGGATACCGAAGCTGTAACGCATAGGATACCACTCAGAAAACAAGATAAAGATTTTTTACAAATATTCATACTACCTCCGTAATCAGAGATGATATAACGCATCTCTGATATTCCGCACTCTTTTTCTCTTGTAGCGGATTTGTTGATTTAATTTTCCCTTAAGGGCATCTCTAAAAACCCCTTTTGAGAAAAAACAGCTATGCACGTCATCTGCTGCGTCAACCTCCCTTGGAGTGCGGCAGCACGCCTTCGGAAGGTTTCCTTGCAGCTGCCGCACCTATCTGTTTTTTCTTTAATCAAACGGGTTTTTAGAGATGCCCTTAATACTATTATATCATCAATGTGAAAAAAGTCAACAAAATCCCGTTTTTGAACGTAAATTTTGTTGACTTTGTGTAAAACTTGATAAATTTTTAGTGAAATTCACTAAGCGAAAACAGTCAGAAGAATATTTTGTTGATTATCGCTGAATGAACATTTTATGCGGATTTGGTCTTTTTGATTTTCTTCTTTCTGATTTCGTTGTTGTTGAATTCGTTTGGAGTTATGAATGTAGGAACCATATTGTGAAGTTCCTTTATAGCAATAGCCTCGTCATTTTTTGCGGCGGCATCACGGAGAGTACGCAGACGAGTGGGGAATGTTGTGTTGTCAATTTCAATCTGCTTGCCGATGAAGATGAGCTTGTTGCTTGTCTTTTTAAGACCTTCCTCATCCATAAGAAGTTCTTCTCTGATTTTTTCGCCCGGACGCAGACCTGTGAAAATAATCGGAATATCGGTATATGGCTCTTTGCCGTAGAGGTGAATGAGATTTTCGGCAAGTGTGACAATCTTGACGGGCTTGCCCATATCAAGAACGAAAACTTCACCGCCCTCAGCAATAGAAGCTGCCTGTAAAACAAGACTTACAGCTTCGGGAATTGTCATAAAGTATCTGATAATGTCCTTATGCGTAACTGTAACAGGTCCGCCTTTTTCAATCTGTTTCTTGAAAAGAGGGATAACAGAGCCGTTTGAGCCGAGGACATTTCCGAAACGGGTTGTAACAAATTCCGTAGGGCCGTCCTTCTGCTGTGCCAGGTACTGGACAATCATTTCACAGCAGCGTTTTGAAGCACCCATAGCATTTGTTGGATTTACCGCCTTGTCAGTGGAAATCATAACAAATTTTTCGATTTGGTGGAACTGTGCAAGGGTTGCAACATTGAAAGTTCCGATTACGTTATTTTTAATAGCCTCCATAGGCGAATCCTCCATAAGAGGGACGTGCTTATGTGCGGCAGCGTGGAAAACAACATGAGGCTTGTGCTTGGTGTAAATCTGATTCATACGGTCGTAATCACGAACAGAAGCGATAAGCACCGTAAGGTCAAGGTCGCCGTTGTACTTCATTTTCAAATCCTGCTGGATTTCATATGCGTTATTTTCGTAAATGTCCACAATGATAATTTTCTTTGGGTTATATCTTGCAATCTGACGTACAAGCTCTGAACCGATAGAGCCGCCGCCGCCTGTTACCATACAAACCTTTCCTCTGATAAAGTCCTGAACTTCGGTATGGTCAAAGGTAATGGGAGGACGACCGAGGAGCTTTTCAAAATTGATTTCACGAACCTGATTAAGGAGAGAACTCTGGTCATTGAAAATGAGGTTGCCGATAAATGGCAGCTCACGGGTTTTTACGCCTGTTTCGTGGCAAAGGCGGAGAATACGTGTTCTCTCGTCACCGATGCAGGAGGGGATAGCAACGATAATAAGGTCGATGTTATACTCTTTTGCGTATTTGTCGATTTCGTCAGTTGAACCTACGATTTTAATTCCGTCAACTGATGTGCCGATTTTTGTCTTATTGTCGTCAATAATGCAGACAGGTTCATAAATTGAAGCAGGATTTTCTTTTTCATCTCTTTCGTGGGAGCTTTTGATTTCTTCGAGAATCATTTTGCAGGCACGTCCGCCGCCGATAATCATTGTGCGGGGTGCTGATGATTCAGAAGATGTTTTTTGCGTATTGCTGCTGAGGACTTTGTGGAGAATAATTCTCAGCATAAAGATGCCTGTAACTGAAATGCCGCATTGGATAATTGTAAAAGCAGGGGAAAGGGCTTTTCCTGAGGAAATAAGGTGGAAAATCCACATTGAAGCAATTCCGAGGAAAGTACCCGGCAGGCAGCATAAATAATCTCTTTTTCGTGAATATCGCCATAATTTGCTGTATGCTCCGCATATGTAAAGGAAAAGAATGCAGCATACAGAGCCGAGGACGATTGGGGTGAGCATCTCCGAGGTTGAAAGGGTGAAGTTGAAGAATGATAAGAAATAGTTAGTGATAAGTGCGGAGAAAATGACAATGAGTGCGTCAGTAAATGCTAAGAGCATTTTTTTAATAACGCTGTCGGTAAGCTTGGTTTTCATTAATAACTCCTTTTGCAGAATCTGACAATAGGCAAGCCATAAGGCTTTAGAGAGGATATCGGCAGACCTGCTTGTTTTTTAGGGTTTTCGTATTAGCAACAGGAAATCCCATATACTGTTATGAATATTATATCATTATAAATCCAATATGTCAAGTAAAAGCTAAAATTAGCAAAAAATACATATTTTGGTTTAAATTGCACATAAATGCCTGTAATTTGGCGAAAGAATATGTGTGATGAAATGTTTGTTGAAAAAATAAATTTAATATTGTTAATAAGTTTCTTGATTTGACAGCGGATTTGCGTATAAAAAAACCGATTTTGCAAACAATAAAAATGATAAATTATAAAGAGGTGATAAAAATGAATGAAAATTTTCCTGTGAAAGAGCCTGACGCAACAGATGAGGAATATATCTGTCCTGCGGCATCGTGGGGAGATATGACAGGGCTGATACCCTCCAATAATTCCAAGGAAACCATATCCGAGGATTACGACAAGCTTTATCCTTATTTGCCTAAGTGTAAATTAATCGACTAATACAAAGAGAAAACCGCATAACTTCTTTTGAAAGTTGTGCGGTTTGATTTTTTTGTGCAATATTTATTTAATATTCTGTTGAAATTATCGAAGTTAACAAAAATTTAAAAAACCCTTTATTTTTTTCTTAAATTATGATATAATTTAATGTAGGTTATTATGTGCGTTAAGGTGACAATGCAGGCATAAATTATGGGAAATGTCAGCGGTATCATCTTAAATATAAGACAGCGTTTTTTAAGTAAAACGGCTGTCGGATTTGTGAAGGTGTTGTTTATGAAAAATGGTGTTCGTATGATTGACATTGCCGAAAAGCTGGGAGTCAGCGTTGTTACGGTGTCAAATGCTCTTGCAGGCAGGGACGGCGTAAGCGAGCAGGTCAGACAGCAGATTTGCAAAACTGCTGAGGAAATGGGCTATAAACCCTCAGGGGCAGGCTCAAAGAAGAAAATGGATTCTCAGAAAACAGGCAAAAGCGTTGCAATTCTTACTTCCGAGCGTTTTATCGGCTCAATGGGTACTTTCTATTGGGAGCTTACTGCAAATATTTCCAATAAGCTTTCCGCCGCAAATGTGGTAATGGTTTATGAGAGCATTTCAAGAGCAAATGAAAAAAATCTTGTTCTCCCCACATCTGTAATGGAGGGCAGAGTTGACGGTGCAATTGTCATCGGTCAGCTCAGAAGCGATTACGCTATGGCATTGAGCAAGATTGAAATTCCCCTTCTTTTCGTTGATTTCTATGTAAGCCGCTGCAGCGTGGATTCTGTCAACTCCGACAGCTACCACGGCGGATATATGGTAACGGATTACCTTGTGGAAAGAGGACACGAAAACATCGGATTTGTCGGTTCTCTCAATACCACAAGCAGTATCAATGACCGTTATCTCGGCTACAGAAAATGCCTTATGGAGAACAATCTTACTTATAAAAAGGAATGGGTTCTGGAGGACCGTGACGAGCTTGGAATCCTCTATGACAATATTGATTTCCCCGACGATATGCCTACAGCATTCGTGTGCAACAGCGATGAAACTGCATTCAGAATAATTTCGGCTCTTAAATCAAAGGGAGTACGTGTTCCCGAAGATATTTCCGTTGTGGGATATGATAATTATACCGTTTCAAATATCTGTATTCCTGCCATTACAACAGTAGAGGTTGACCTTATGAAAATGGCGTCGGAGTCTGTTGAACTTATGCTGAAAAAGCTTGATAATCCCGAATATACCGAGGGAAGAAGAATAATCAGCGGCAAACTTATTGAAAAAGACAGCGTTCTTGACCTCAGAAGTCACGGCGGAAAAACTGTCTGAAAAGGAGTCAGGAAATTGCTGATAAAAAATTTTTTTGGTCATCTCACCACAGTTATGCAGCACAGAAATCTTGTTATGATTCATTGTTTCAAAGCAGGCATTATAAAACGTGGACTTCTTCACGATTTGTCGAAATTTTCCCCTGCGGAATTTCTCTGCGGAGTGAAATATTATCAGGGAATGAGAAGCCCCAATGAGCGTGAAAGGGAAGTAAGAGGCTATTCCAAGGCATGGCTTCACCATAAGGGAAGAAATCGTCACCATTTCGAATACTGGTCTGATTATTCCATGGTTACAAAGAGTCATATGCCCATAGAAATGCCCAATGAATACCTGTTTGAAATGTTCTGTGACCGTGTTGCCGCATCAAAGATTTACAAAAAAGAAAAATACAACGACAGCTGTCCTCTTGAATATTTCATGCAGGGAAAAAATACAAGATTTATTCATCCGAAAACAGAGAGAAAACTGGAATTTCTGCTTAAAATGCTTGCAGAAAAGGGCGAGGACGCAACATTTGCATACATAAGACGACAGCGGAAGTGAAAGAAATGAGGGAATTTTTTGAAAAAATTAATCTTACCAATGCTGCTTTTATCACTTTTAATGGCTGGCTGTAAAGAGGAGGAAAAGGTTGTGGAGCTTACTCCCGTAAGTGTTTCCTCTGTTGAAACTGAAGCTGCAACAACACAAAAATCAACAAAATCTCCAACAGAGCCTACCACTGCCACCGAGGAAGAAGTTAAAATTTCCCCAAGAGTGCAGCGGAAACTGAAAAAAATGGACATTCACGAAAAGGTGTGCCAAATGTTTATGGCAGTTCCCGAAAAGACAACATATTACTATGATACGCTTACATATGTTGATGATTGGTATAAAAAGTGCTATGAGGAATATCCAATCGGCGGATATATCTACTTTGATGCAAATATAGTCTGGGAACAGCAGCTTTGTGATTTATTGAGCGATTCGCAGGAAATGGCAGCGGAGTACAATAACGGTATAGGTTTGTTTCAGGCAGTTGACGAGGAGGGCGGCTCTGTAACAAGAGTTCAGAAAATGCTGTGGAAAACTCCCGTTGAAAATATGAGCTATTACGGAAAGCTTAACGATTACAATACCACATATGAGGCAGGGCGTACAATCGGTACTTATCTCAATGCCTGCGGATTTAACGTGAATTTTGCCCCTGTAGCCGATGTAAATATAAGCGAAGCAAATGAGCTGGGCAGCCGAATTTTCAGCAGTGACCCACTTGTTGTTTCCGATATGTGTACAGCTATAATAAAGGGCTTGAAATCCCAGAAAGTTGCATCTACGCTGAAACATTTCCCGGGACTTGGAGCAGGTACGGGCAATACCCACTATGAAACCGTTGAAATTGACAGAAGTCTTGAAGAACTTGAAATTACGGAATTTCCCGCATTCAAGGGCGGAATTGACGCAGGTGCGGATTTTGTAATGGTAGGTCATCAGATTGTGAAAGCGGCAGGGGATAAGCTGCCTGCGGATTTGTCATCGGTGGTTGTTACGGACTGGCTGAGAGAAAAGCTTGGATTTGAGGGAATTGTCATTACCGATTCACAGTCAATGGGTGCAATTACCAACAATTACACAAGCGGCGAAGCGGCTATAAAATCCATTGAGGCAGGAGTTGACATAATTCTTATGCCGAATGATTTACGTGCAGCTGTTGATGATGTTGAGGCAGCCGTAAAATCGGGCAAGCTGTCGGAGGAACGCATTGATGAAAGCGTAATCCGAATTCTTGAAAAGAAAAATGAAATGGGACTTCTTGATTAGTCTGTAAAAAAACGACCGCACACGGCATTTCGGCTGTGTGCGGTTGTTTTTATCGGTTATTTATAGTTTCGGGGTACATATCGTGCTGGGTTAGTCTGTCCCACGCAACCTGCTCCCATTTTGTTCCCGGCTGACCGTAATTGCAGTACGGGTCAATGGAAATACCGCCACGGGGGAGGAATTTTCCCCATACTTCAATATATTTCGGCTCCATAAGCTTGATAAGGTCATTCATAATGATATTCACGCAGTCCTCGTGGAAATCTCCGTGATTGCGGAAACTGAAAAGATAGAGTTTCAGAGATTTGCTCTCAACCATTTTCACCGCAGGAACGTATGAAATGTAAATTGCAGCAAAGTCAGGCTGACCTGTAATAGGGCAAAGACTTGTAAATTCGGGACAGTTGAATTTTACAAAGTAATCCCTGTCGGGGTGCTTATTTGGAAAAGTTTCAAGCACTTCGGGGGAGTAATCCGAAGAGTATTTTGTGTGCTGATTGCCAAGGAGAGTAATATCTCCGTGTTCGTTATCTGTTCTGCCTGCCATAGCGGACCTCTCTTTCTGCCGTTAATACGGCTGTTTGGTATTAGATGATGTTAAACTTAAAAGTGTGTTATAAAAATCCTCTGCACCGTTTTCAATGACAAAAACATAGTCGGTATAAGGTTCAAATACAGTACTATTGGGGTTTGAGTTCTGTATTTCTCTCTGATATTTAATTACATCGCTTTTATAAAGTACCTTGATTAAAACGGCATTTTTGTCGTGGCTTATACTGTTTATGAATTCAAAACTTATGGAAGTGTATGTATCATTTTTCTTCTTTATTAAAAGTCGGCGGTCTGTAATTGCAACAAGAAATTCTGATTCTTTTTTCATTTTAATATAGCCGTAAATATCTGCGGCAGCTATAGCAATAGCTATTATTGCAGCCATTATAGATTTTACAAAAATAGTTATAATGATACACGGAAAAAGCGGAATCAAACTCATAAATAAAAGAAATACAATTTTAAGATTGGAGAAATTCTTGACGTTGCCTGTCCAGAGAATTTCCTCATCACTTTCGGTTTTTTCCGTAAACTCATAGGAATACTCGCTGTAACTGTAGCGTGGCGGAATATACTGTGAAGCTGCGATTTCAGCTGCGGGTGCTTTATGGACAGGCTCAGAATTACTGTAATACGAGATGTCTGCATAGCCGTTAACAGCGTTCTGTAAAATTTCGCAAACTTCTTTTGGATTAATAATGTTGTACAAATTCTTTACTTCTATGTTATCTCTTTTTCTGCTCTTACCGACTACAATTGCAGTACCGTTTTTTGTTACATTAAAATCAGAAAAATCGGAGTAATAAACATTTCCTCTGCCGTTGTCGGATTGAAAGCATTTGACATATTTGATTTTTTTGAGGTCATTTGATTTAATTCCGCTATTGGAGTAAGTGATAAGTCTTTTATTTGTTATCGCATAGCTGTATGTGGTAAATTTAATCTTGCTGTTTGGATTTGAAAGTATTTTGGGTATTTTAATATACAGAATTACAGAAATAACAGCCGCAGCGATCAGCGGAATTATTCTGTTGAAAAATGTAAAAAAGTCAAAGAAGAAAAAATATATAAAAGCAAACAATAATAGAAATAATGTTGCTTTTACCCATAAAGGCGTAGCTGTAGGTGTTCCGGGCTGCTGTTTTCCGCACCAGAGTATTTTTTCATCGTTTAAAAGATACGTACTTAGCTGATTTTCAATTTCCGCACGTTCAGCCTGTTCCTTTTGCTGTAATGCTTGTTCGTTTTCAAATTCGTTTTCATATTCGCTGTTCATAATAAAATCCCCTTAAATAATGTTATATTTCAATAATCCCATTTTCTTCAAATGCCGCAATTCTGTCACGGCAAGTTCCGCATATACCGCAGGGCTTATCGCCGCCCTCGTAACAGCTCCACGTAAGTTCATAGGGAACTCCGATTTCCAAGCCGATTTTTACAATATCCTTTTTCGCCATTTCCACAAAGGGAGCAATAACTTTCAGCTGATTTCCGCTGCCAATGTAAATAGCATCATTTATGGCATTGTTGAAATCCGATGAACAATCGGGGTAGGCATTTCCTGCGGCATCGTCGCTGTGAGCACCGTAGTAAATCACTCCGCAGTCATTGGAAAGAGCAATACTTGCGGCAGATGAAAGGAAAAGTCCGTTTCTGAATGGCACATATGTGGAAACAGGCTTACCCTCAGCCTGTTCAAGCTGTTCTGCATAAGTTCCCGTGGGAATTTCCTTGTCTGAACTGCTTAAAAGTGAGCAGTCGGAATCCGCAAAAATAAGGGTAAGGTCAAGTGTTTTCAGCGTTACACCGTAGTATTCCGCAATTTTTTCCGCCGCCTTGATTTCCTTGTCGTGCTTTTGTCCGTAGTAAATGGAAAGGGCGATTACATTTTCCACACCGTATTCCTTTACCGCCAGTCCAAGGCAGGTTGTGCTGTCAACTCCGCCGCTGAATAAAACCAATGCTTTCATATTTCACCTCAATCAAGTAAATTCTGCAAATCACGGTTGCCCTTGAATTTGCCTGTATATGTACGTGTTTCTGTTCTTGCAGAGGCATTTCTGATACCTCTTGCAGTCATACAGCTGTGGGAACCGAGAATTTTTACCCCTACATCACGAGTTCCTGCGGCTTCGGAGATAATCTCCGCAATATCCCTGCCAAGTCGCTCCTGCAATTGCAGACGCTTAGCCGCCATATCGCAGATACGGGCAATTTTGCTCAGTCCAAGCACCTTTCCGTGGGGAATATAAGCCACATTTACTGTCATATCATACATCAGAGCAAGATGATGTTCACAATAGCTGAAAACGGTAATATCCTTCATAACCACCGCTTCTTCCGTATCGGACATTTCCGCAGTAAAGGTTTTTCCGAACATTTCAGCTATTTCGTGATTTGTATAAGCCGTACCCTCTAAAACCTCCGCCAGCATACCTGCCACACGGGAGGGAGTTTCTACAAGTCCCTCTCTGTCGGGATTTTCCCCGATAGCTTCAAGAAGTCCACGTATGTGGTATTCAATTTTTTCCATATCCATATCATACACCTCTTTCTTCGGGATTCCAGATGAATTTATGCAGCTGTAATTGCAGTTTTACGCCATTGAGATTATTTTTTTTCATAAATTCCACAATATCAGCAGGGTTGATTTTGCCGAAAACAGGGCTTATATAGACATTGCACCGTTTCAGCAGTTCATATTTTTCAATGATTTTCACGGCAGTTTCAAGGTCGGAAATGCTGCCCGAAACGAATTTCACCGTATCTTTTTTGCGGAGGAAATTATAGTTTCTCAGTTCCATTGCCCTTTCCATTCCGCTGTCGGGGAGCTTGTAGTCAAGGGTAAATGAGGGACGATTTTTTCCTTTGCTCAGTTCCTCAATGGAAATGCTGCCGTTAGTTTCGATTTCCACGGAATTACCCTGCTCCATAAGAATATCAATGAGTTCGCCGAGATTTTCCTGCAAAAGGGGTTCGCCACCTGTAAGGGTGACATTTTTCACTCCTGTGCCGTAGACATAGCCTGCAATCTGCTCAGCGGAGAGCATTTCCGCAGGGCAGTTATCGGTATTTGCCCATTTTGTATCGCAGTAGGAGCAGTTGAGGTTGCATTTTCTGAAACGGATAAAAACCGCCAGTTCTCCGGCTTTTCTGCCCTCACCGTTAATGCTTGTAAATCTTTCCGCTACGGGATAAATCATATTTTACCTCCATTATTCGCTGATTTCATAAACTGCACAGTTATCGGGAGTTTCGTATACTGTAACGGAGCATACGGGAAGTCCCTGAAATGAGAGCAGTTCGTAGAAATGACGGGCAAAATTTTCAGCAGTAGGGCGGAACGGCACTTCAATAAGGCTGAAATTTTCGTCCTTTAAGGCTGCAAGAGTTGCCCCTTTGAGGCTGTCTTTTTCGTAAATAAGGGTATGGTCAAAGCTGTCGGCAAGGGTGCGGAGAGCTTTTTTCAAATCTCCGAAGTCAATGAGCATACCACGCTTTTCGCCTGTCTGCTGTAATTCCTCGCCGTTTATTGTAACTTCCACCGTCCAGCGATGACCGTGAATATTAGCACATTTGCCGTTGTATCCGCTTAAAAAGTGTGCGGAGTCGAAAGCGGCGGCTGCCTTTAATTTATACATAAGAGTTCCTCCAAGGATTAATTGACAGGGCAATAAAAAAGTGTCCTGACAAGCAGAACACATCCACGGTTTTCTTTTAGGACAGGTATGAGCCGTGAACTGTCCGTCTGCTCAATACATTATATCATAAAAAAGGCTTGTTGTCAACGGCAAAAAAGAGTTTATCCCATATTTTTCGGCATTTGTTTTTGAAAGGCATTTCCAAATAAAAAAATTTTTTCAAGAAATTTCAAAAAACTACTTGACAAATCTTAAAAAAAGTGTATAATAATAAGTGTACTAAATCACGTAGTACACATAACACATCTTTAACATTCAACGAAAGGACGGATTTATATGAAAAAATTTCTCAGAAAGGTGAACAGGGGGTTAGTGCTTGGCGGCGTTCTCATTATTGGTACAACAATTTATATTATAGCCGACCTTAAAAACTTTGAAAAGGAAAAGCCTGCTGTTGAACAGAGGGTAACCGAATATACTCAGGCTGTTGCAAAATTCAATATAACTCCTGAAAAATACAGAGAATATAATATAACAATCGGTACAGAAGATTCGCAGAAAATTTCTGCTGATTGGCAGGCAATACTTGATGAATACTGGATAGACAAAAAAGCTCCCACAGATGATATTTTTTACTATTATGATGATAAAAGTAATTTAGAGGAAAATGTGAGTTTTTATATCGAAGATAAACAGAGAGGCTATGTAACCGATATTTCAATTGATTTAACTGACTGCAAGATTAAAAAAGACGGCCCTAATGCGGCTGTTATGAACTGCATTGCCAATATTTATTATGTGGGACTTGAAAACAGCGGCATTTTTACTCCCGGCGGATATAATAGCCACTATACATATTTCGATAATGAAAGCCCCATTGAACCTAAGCTTATGCAGACAACTTTTTCAGAGGAAATCACATTCTTTCTTGAAAAGAAAGCAGATGGCTGGAAGATTACAAAATCCGAAACTTATGGTCATATGGATGTAAACGTATCAAAAGTACAGGAATCCGACAGCGAAAGCAATAGCGAAAACTAAGAAAGGAGCAGCGTAATGGAAGAAAATATCAAAGTAAATGAGGCAGCGACTAAGACTGCTGCCCTTACTGTAAAAAATCTCAATAAGACACTTGGCAAGCGTCACATTCTCCACGATATAAACTTTGAGGCTTATGCAGGCGAGGTTTTCGGTTTCCTTGGCCCTAACGGAGCAGGTAAAACTACAACTATCAAGGTTATCACAGGACTTCTTGACATTGACGAGGGAAGTATTGAAATCGGTGGATACAATCTTAAAAAGCACTATGAAAAGGCTCTTGGAAGTATCGGAAGTATCGTTGAAAACCCTGAAATGTATAAGCATCTTACAGGTATGGATAACCTTAAACTTTATGCAAGAATACGTGGTGTTTCACAGGAAAGAATTGATGAGGTTGTAAAGCTTGTAGGTCTTTCCAATCGTATCAATGAAAAAACAAAGCGTTATTCTCTCGGTATGCGTCAGCGTCTTGGAGTTGCACAGGCACTTCTCCACCGTCCGCAGCTTCTTCTCCTTGATGAACCTACAAACGGACTTGACCCCGCAGGTATCAAGGAACTTCGTGACATTCTTAAAACCCTTGCCCATGAGGAAAATATATGCGTTCTTGTTTCAAGTCATCTTATGTCTGAAATGGAACTTATGTGCGACAGAGTAGGAATTATCAACAACGGAAGAATGCAGGGAGTTTATACCGTTGAAGAAATGATTCGTGCAAATGCAGGTGACAGCTCCGAATTCATCTACAATGTGGATAATGCGGCAAAGGCTGCTGAACTGTTGGAGGGCGTTGAATATACACTTACAGATGACACTCACTTTGACGTAATTTTCAAGGTGGAAAATGTAGAAGAAAAGCTTGCAGAGCTTAACCGCAGACTTATTGAAAACGGCGTAAAGCTCTATACTGTATCTCCTAAGGAGAAAAAGAAGCTTGAAGATGTATTTATTGAAATCACACAGTCGGGAGGTGTTCAGATTGGCTAAAATGCATAAGCTGATTCAGAACGAATATATTAAGACAGGTAAAAAAGTAACAACGAAAGTAATCTTTATTCTCATTGCAGTAAGTGTTCTTGCACTTATGGGGCTTGGTAAATTTGCACAGTATGCCATTAATGAAAACATAGATTATATTTACGAAGATACCATTGATTACAGCTATGAAATAAATGAAGCTGAAAAAATGCAGTATCCCGGCTATGAAACCGATATTGAAAGAATGAATTTCATTATGGATAATAATTTTCAATACGGAAGCTGGCAGATGTCGGCTTCACACGAGATTTTCAGCTATGAAACAGGTGAGCATAATAATGTAATTCATACCTTTACAGAGGAAGAAAGAACCGAATTTAAGAAATTTGTTGTAGATAACAACTGGAAGAAATACTGTGAATATATAGTTAAAAACGGCAAGAAGTACGGATATACCGACGCTGAATTGTGGCAATATCAGTACCGTTTGGCAAATGATATTCCATTGCCTGCAAATACAATTGAAGGGTTCACTTATCCCAATGATGTTATAGATAGTGTTTCATATGCAAAAATGCAGCTTGCAAATTCCGCTGAAATGGGAATGGGTGAGAAAAATAACAATAGTGAACTTGAAGACCAGATTGCCCTCGGACTTTACAGACTTGAAAACGATATAAAAGTAAATGTTGCAGACAGCACAAGTATTTTTGTAGATTATAATATTGGTTTCTGGAATATTTTAGGTCAGTCAGCGTCGCTTATTACAGTAATCGGCGTACTTATCATAGTAATAGCAGGCAGTACAATTTCAGAAGAATTTTCACACGGCACAATTAAATTTCTCCTTATAAACCCTGTAAAGCGTTGGAAAATTCTTGTTGCAAAATACGCTATGTGTGTTTCTCTGGGATTTATTATGATTGTACTTCTCTACGTATTATCGGTAATTTTCTCAATGATTTTCTTTGGTGTAGAGGACATCGGATGTCAGAAGCTTACAATTTCCAACGGAATTTTAACAGCTGAAAACGGCTTTGTAGTTGTATTCAAGAACTATATGTTCAGAAGCGTTCAGGTACTTGTTATGGCAACTCTTGCCTTTGCAATTTCATCTCTTTGCAAAAATTCCACTTTATCTATCGGCGTTTCCCTTTTCGCAATGCTTTCAGGAAATACTATGGTATCAATTCTGAAAAAGAACTTAAATATCGACTGGGTAAGATATACTGTATTTGCAAATACTGATTTAAGTGCAGTAATAGACGGTTCAACGGGATTTGCTAATCATTCCCTTGGATTTGCAATTGCAGTTGTAGTTATTCATCTTGTTGTGTTCTGGCTTATTGCGTGGGACGGATTTACAAAGCGTGAAATACAATAAAACAAGGGTATCTCTAAAAACCCCTTTTGAGAAAAAACAGCTATGCACGTCATCTGCTTCGTCAACCTCCCTTGGAGTGCGACAGCACGCCTTCGGAAGGTTTCCTTGCAGTTGCCGCACCTATCTGTTTTTTCTTTAATCAAACGGGTCTTTAGAGATGCCCACAAAAAATCGGAGCATTTCGTAGTGAAATGCTCCGATTTTTTTATTTGATTTTATTTGATTTCATTGGATTTTATAATTTCTTTTCTCAGGCAGATAAGGTCATAAACATTAATAATTCCGTCATTGAGTATATCCGCACCATTGTCTGATATAGTGCTTTTTTTGCTGCCGAGAAGCCAATTCTGAAGTGATACAAGGTCAGCAACTGTAAGCTTGTTGTCGCCGTTTACATCACCGCTTACAACGGGTTTGGGTGCAGTTGTTACAGGCTGTGTAGTTGTGGTTGCAGGTTTTGTAGTCGTAGTCTTTGGCTTAGTTGTCGTAGTTGTTGCAGGCATTGTAGTTGTAGTCTTTGGCTTAGTTGTCGTAGTTGCAGCAGGTTTTGTAGATGTAGTTTTCGGTTTAGTTGTCGTAGTTGTTGCAGGTTTTGTAGTTGTAGTCATTACAGGAGATACAGCCGAATCAAGTATAATAACCTCCTCATATTCATCTGTCTGACAGTTATAACGCCATAAGCTGTTATCTGTGCGGACAAAGTAGAAATAGTAATAATTTGTTGAAGAATCCTTATAAAGGTTCATAATATCTGAAACATCAGTCATTGCAAAAGAATTGCCGTTATTTGCCTCGACTGTAAGAAGATTATCATTGGAAATATAGTAGTCTACAGCGGTTTCTCCCTCATAACGGAATGTGGGTATACTGCCTTGGGCAATGTAATAATCGTTGTTATAAGGCTCAGTAGCTTTAGTTACAGGTGTGCCGTCGAACCAATAGTGATATACACCGTCCTCGGTTTTATATACATCAACAGTGCCTTCTTCCTCAGTGTAGAATTCGTCAATCTCCACAGCACCCTCGGCAACTTTTCGCACACCTTTACCTCTGAATTCGATAAGCCATACATCGCCTTTTTCATCGAGAATAAGCGAATTATTCATCTGAACAGGGTTGAAAATACCTGTATTTTCTTTTGTAAGCGTGAAAATTTCATCATCAATACGGTCAGTTATATCAATTTGGAAACGGATAAGCTCTCCTTCGTTATTAATGTAGAAATAATCATTATATGGCGGAAAACTGCCGAAATCATCGCCTATTTCCATAAGAGTTACTTTTCTGTCGGGATTGTAAACGGTGTAAATATGACCGTCCTCGGAAATAATGTAGTTTTCCTCAATATCAACGAATTTCTGCCCCTCAATTACGGTATCGTTCACATAGAGCGTGCCATCTTTTTTAAGGATTAAATCGTTATCGTAATAGCTCTGACGGCCTGTAGGAGTTATTGCTCTTTCATATTCTGCAACATCGGAATGAAGCAGAGTTACTTCATCAAATCCCACCTTATAGATTTTATCTCCTTTGAGAACAGCAGGTGCTTTGAGATATGGGCTGTAAAATGTTTCTAATTCAGGCAGGGGAGTGTCGTGTAGCGGAACATCTTCGGCAGTTGAGGGAGTTACAGTTACTGTACCCGTGCGGATTTCCACATCTTCATAATAAACGTGGAAGTTTACAGTTCCTGGCTTTGCTGCATATAAATTAATAAAATAATTTGAAATGCCGTAGGGAACAATTTCTGTACAGTCCTCATTATCTATTGTAATATTCAATTCATTGCCAAGACCGAAAATATTTTTAGGACGAATTTCAACATACTTTGAAAATCCCTCCTCAATAATAACATCATCAGCTTTTAATAATTCAATACGCTGTTCTGTTGTTATCTGGTCCATATTACTGAGTGAGAGTTCTTCAAGGTCAAGTTCTTTTGCAAATGAAAGGTCAGTAATCGGGACAGAACCCATTGAAACACTCTTTAACTCAGGCATTTCTTTAAGAATTGAAAAATCCTTTATAGTTCCGTTATACAAAAATAAATTTTCGCAGCTTGCCATATCAGCCAGCCACGAGATGTCGTCAACACCGTCAAGGTCAACTGTAATATATTCAGCAGCAGCAAGCTCCTCGTTTGTTATAACATTATCACGATTCTTGTCAATTGTATAGTTTGAATTTTCTAAAATGTAGTTGTATGCGGCTTTGTCAATATCCGCAGGTGTCGCAGATTCAGCCGCTGCGGCAAAACAAGTGCTTTGTGTAAGCAAAGCAGCTGCTGAAATTGATGAGATGATTTTTTTCATAATTAATTCCCTTTCTAAAAAATATTAGGGCATCTCTAAAAACCCCTTTTGAGAAAAAACAGCTATGCACGTCATCTGCTTCGTCAACCTCCCTTGGAGTGCGACAGCACGCCTTCGGAAGGTTTCCTTGCAGCTGTCATACCTATCTGTTTTTTCTTTAATCAAACGAGTTTTTAGAGATGCCCAGAATAAATTCGTGAAGGAATTTCTTTGAATTAAAAGCTTTGTGCGGTTTTGTATTAATATCATTAAATGGAGAATATGATGACAAACAAAAATTCACACTTAAAAAAGACCTTTGTATTTTTATCGGGAGCTTTAATCGGGGCTGTGATTTTCATTCTGATATACGGAATTTACGTCCTTAATCCCACCTATGATGACTGGATTTTTGAACGTGGAGGCGATTCCGTACAGCATCATTTGGGCTGGATTTTTTTCAGACACTCACCCTGGCATTTCCCCTTTGGACTTATGGACGGGCTGTCAAGTGCAGGTTCAGTTTCCTGCATTTACACCGATTCACTCCCGATTTTAGCTATATTTTTTAAACTTCTATCGCCCATACTCCCCGAAACTTTTCAGTATATGGGACTTTGGGCATTCCTTTGCTATATGCTAAACGGCGGATTTTCGGCAATTCTTATGTATAAAATCAAGCCGAATATTGCATTTTCATCTGCCTGTTCGGTGCTGTTTATTATGTATCCTCCCACTTTGCAGCGAATTTTCGGCCACGATTCGCTGATTGCAATCTGGCTCATTCTTGCGGCATTTATTCTGCTGTTAAACAGCAAAACTCAATGGAAAAACCGCTTTACGCCTGTCATTCTATGGTCGGTGCTATGTGCTGTTTCCGTCACAATTCATATGTACTTCCTGCCTATGATTTATATTGTTATGCTGGGGTGGATTGTGATTGAAATATTCCGCAACAAAAATAAAAAAAGGGCAATTGTGACATTTTTCAGCTCTGTTGCTCTGACCTTGCTTGTGTTGTGGCTCATTGGTGCATTTTACGGCAACGGCGGCAAGCCTGACGGCGGTTTCGGGCTGTATTCCGCTAATCTCAACACATTCTTCAACAGCAACAAATATTCCGACCTTATCCCTCCCCTGCCCCTCCGTGAGGGGCAATACGAAGGTTACGGCTATCTTGGTGCAGGTGTGCTGCTATGCGGTCTAATTTCTATTATTTACGGCATAATTCACATTGCGGTTCAAGAGGGAAAATTCTCAGAAAACCTTGTAAAATGGCTGAAAATCCACAAAATTGAAGTCTATTCATTTTTAACCGTATTTCTTGTAAGCTTTATTTTTGCAGTAAGTCATATCGTTGCATTCAATGATATTGTGCTTATAAACCTCGATTTCATACCTGGTAAACTTATAGCTGTCTGCAACCTTTTCCGTTCATCGGGCAGATTTGTATGGGTTAGCGGACTTCTGCTGACAATGCTTTTCCTCGGCATAATTTCAAAAATGAAAGGCAGATTTATAGCCGTAATCCTCGTTATAGCTATCCCCCTGCAATTCACAGATATGAATAAACGTATTACGTTCCAGCACAACAAATACAACAGAACTGTCACCTATGAACCACGGCTTTCAAGCGAAAAATGGGATAAATACACCGAGGGAGCCAATGAAATAATCTTCCTGAAAATGCCCCGTGACCACAATGCCTACACCAAACTTTACTACGATTTCGCACTTCTCAGCCTTGAAAAAAATTTGACCATGAGTTCCTTTTATATAGTACGTGTTGATTTTAACGAGTTGTGGAAATATTCCGAAGCAGAATACGAAAATCTCATAAACGGCAGCGGGAAAAAGAATGCTTTATATGTTTTCTACAATGAGGAAGATTATATTCTTGCATCTGAAAACTGCGGAAATGATGTGGAATTCTGCGAAATTGACGGGTATTACATTGCAAAATGCGTTGGATAAAGTTAAAAAATAAAAATTTCTTCCAAAACTCTTGACAGATTGGATAAGCTGTGATATAATATATAATTGATGTATGATTGCACTACTGTCTAAGGTAACTGATGGGCTGCACGATTTACAGAAAATTTAATAAAATGAGGTGAAAATCGTGAAAGAGGGAATCCATCCTAACTTTGTTAAGACAACTATTACTTGCCACTGCGGTAACGTAATGGAGACAATGTCTACAAAGGAGAACATCAAGGTTGAAATCTGCTCAAAGTGCCATCCTTTCTATACAGGCAAGCAGAAGCTTGTTGATACAGGCGGACGTGTTGACAGATTCAAGAAGCGTTTCAATCTCGATAAGTAAAATCATTAATAAGCCGCTCAATATGAGCGGCTTATTTGCACAGATTGAGGATTTACTATGAACTATTTCACAATTTCAAAAGCTGCAAGCGACTCCTTCATCGAGAAAAAATCCGAATTTATCGGATATATCGCCCCTGTAAAGACAAACGATGAGGCTGTCGCTTTTATTAATGAGATAAAAGCAATGCACCGCAAGGCAAGGCACAACGTATACGCTTATATTCTCCGTGAGGACAATATTTCCCGATATTCCGACGACGGCGAGCCACAGGGAACAGCAGGTGTGCCTGTTCTTGAAGTTCTCCAGAAACGTGGACTTACCGACGTTTGCGTAGTTGTTACACGATATTTCGGCGGTATTCTCCTTGGCGGCGGAGGTCTGCTCCGTGCCTATTCCCACGCCGCATCTATTGCCTGCGATGCCGCACATATTATGGATATGCGGCTTTGTCACCGCCTTACCATAAAAACCGATTACAACTTATACGGCAAAATCAACTATATTCTGCCGAATTTCGATGTTATTACCGTTAACTCCGACTTTGCCGATGCCGTAACTCTTGAAATCCTTGTAATGTCCGAAAAGCTTGACGCTCTCCGCAAAGAGCTGACGGAAGTTACCAACGATTCAGCAGAAGTTACAGACCTCGGTGAATTATACGAGGATTTTTCATCAGTTATGACAAACTTTTGATTTTTCCTCAAAAAAATAAAGTATATTTGTACTTTCGACAGTATAAGTATATAAAAGTCTTTAGTCGATGTCAGGAAAGGAGTTCATTATGGAAAAAAGCATACGTGAAAATATTGAGCTTGCAGAAGCTATGGTTCATAGCGAATTTGCCTGTTCAAGCACCGATTCCGAAATGACAAAGCGTGAACGCAATGAGGAAAAATGTGCCTACCGCACCGATTTTCAGCGTGACCGTGACAGAATTCTCCATTGCAACTCATTCCGACGACTTAAACGTAAAACACAGGTTTTTCTCTCCCCCGTCGGCGACCACTATCGTACACGGCTCACCCATACCCTTGAGGTTTCCCAGATTGCCCGTACAATTTCCCGTTGTATGAATTTAAACGAGGCACTCACAGAGGCTATTGCCCTTGGTCACGACCTCGGTCATTCCCCATTCGGTCATTGCGGTGAGGCTGTTCTCAACGAAATCTGCCCCCACGGTTTCAAGCACTATCTCCAGAGCGTGAGAGTTGTGGAAGGGCTTGAAAAAGAGGGAAAAGGCCTTAATCTTACATGGGCTGTCCGAAACGGCATTGAATGTCATACTAATATGACTGCCGCTACCCGTGAAGGCTGTGTAGTGCGGCTGGCGGACACTATCGCATACATAAACCATGACATTGAGGATTCAATCCGTGCAAATGTTCTCCATGCAGAGCAGCTGCCTGAGGATTGCGTTGAAATCCTCGGCAATACAAAAACAAAGCGTATTACTTCACTCATTGCCTCGGTTATTGCCCATGGCAGCGAAGTTATCGACTTTGAACCCGAAATCCGCAAGGCTCACGATGATTTACGCAGCTTTATGTTCAAGACGGTTTATACAAATCCTGCCGCTAAACAGGAGGAGTACAAGGCTGAATTGCTTATCCGCAAGCTTTACAGCTATTACAAGGAAAATTCCTCTCTGCTCCCCACTCTTTATCGGAATATTGCGGAGGAATCGGATATTGACCGTGCTGTCTGCGATTACATTTCGGGTATGAGCGATGAATATGCGGTTGACCTTTATACGGAACTTTTTGTTCCGAAATTCTGGAAATAAACGGAGGTGTGAGCTGTGGCATATAATGATGATTTTACCAATGAACTGAGAAGTGCAAATCCCATTGATAGTGTTATCAGCTCATATGTTCAACTGAAAAAGCGTGGCAGAAATTTAATCTGCAACTGCCCTTTTCACTCCGAAAAAACGCCGTCATTTACGGTTTTCCCCGATACACAAAGTTTTTACTGTTTCGGCTGCGGTGCAGGAGGCGATATATTCACCTTTGTGATGAAAGCCGAAAATCTTGACTTTATGGAGGCTGTCAGACTTATTGCCGAAAGAAGCGGTATGGCAGTTCCCGAAAGAAAAAACGGTTCTCCCGACAACAGCCGCAGGAGAACAAGAATTTACGAAATGAACCGCCTTGCCGCCAATTTTTTCTATAAAAATCTTGTAAGCGGCAGGGATAAATCAGGTCTTGACTATTTCCGCAGCCGTCAGCTAAGTCCACAGACTATCAAAAAATTCGGTCTTGGTTATGCCTCAGACTCGTGGGATGAGCTTTGCACAATGCTTACTGCCAACGGCTACACCGAGTATGAAATTATGGACGCATGGCTGGCAGGACGTTCACAGAAAAGCGGCAGGCTTTTCGATATGTTCCGCAAGCGTGTTATGTTCCCCATTGTGGATATGCGTGGAAATGTCATAGGTTTCGGCGGACGTGTCCTTGACGACTCAAAACCGAAGTACCTCAATACAAGTCAGACTCTTGTTTTTGACAAGGGTTCAAATCTTTTCGCTATGAATTTTGCGAAAAATTCCGACAGCAAGCGGCTTATTCTCTGCGAGGGATATATGGACGTAATTGCTGTAAATCAGGCAGGTTTTGACAATGCCGTTGCTACTCTGGGAACTGCAATTACTCCCGATCAGGCACGGCTTGCCAAGCGTTATGCCGAGGAAATAATAATCGCCTACGACAGCGACGGTGCAGGTCAGACTGCTGCCCGCAAAGCTATTTCACACTTTTCAGATGTGGGACTCCGCACCCGTATTCTACGTATGGAGGGTGCAAAAGACCCCGATGAATATATAAAAAAATTCGGCGTTCAGCGTTTCCGTATGCTAATTGACAAATCCGATGACGCTAATAATTTTCTCATTGACCGATGCGAAAATGATTTGGATATTGACACTGAGGCAGGAAAAGTTGAATTGCTGAAACGTGTTTCCCGTGTTCTTGCGGATATTCCTTCACCCTTGGAGCGTGAGGTTTACATTTCAAGAACAGCTGCGAAATACGACTTCCCCGTTGATGTGCTGAAAGCCCACATTGACGATATGGTGAAGAAAAACAGCTATTCCGAGAAAAAAGACGAATGGCAGAAAATTAAAAATCAGACTACACGCCATACAGATGAAATCAATCCGCAGGCTAAGGATTTCCGAAAGGAAGCAAAGGCGGAGGAAATTATCATCTGCTACTTAATGTATCAGCACGAGGAAGCGTCAAAACTCCGTCAGCAAGCTCCTCCAGAAATATTTGTCACCGATTTCAACAGGAAAGTTTACACCGCAATTCTTGAAATCGCCGAAACACAGGAGAATTTTTCTCTGTCGGCTCTCAATGAGGTATTTTCCGCTGATGAAATGGGTAAAATATACGGCATACAGGCTAAAAACCGTGAAATGAAAATTTCGGTTTCTTCTATTGCCGATTGTGTCAATGTGCTGAAAAATCACAAGGAAAAGAAATCAGCGGAGGAATTAACTATGGACGATGTGTTAAATACATTGTATTCCAAAAAGCATTGATACTTATTATGTATCATTTAGTATAAAACCCAGGATAATAAGGAGGAATCATTATGGATTCAAAGAAAAACACAATTGACGCTCTTATCGAAATAGGACAGGCAAACGGTAAGCTTACCACAAAGGAAATTACCGACGCTCTCGAAGAACTGGACTTTGACGTTGACCAGATTAACACCTTCTATGACCGCTGTGAGGCACTCAATATCGAAATCGTTGAGGATATGAATATTGATATTGACCTGAAAATCGGTCTTGATTCAGCTATGACAGATGACCTTGAAATGGCACTTTCCACAGAGGGTATTGCCATTGACGACCCTGTTAAGGTTTACCTCAAGGAAATCGGCAGAGTTCCGCTTCTTGCAACAGAGGAAGAAATCGAACTTGCACAGCGTATGAATACCGGCGATAAGTACGCTAAAAAGCGTCTTTGTGAAGCTAACCTCCGTCTTGTTGTAAGTATCGCTAAGAAATATGTGGGCAGAGGTATGCAGTTCCTCGACCTCATTCAGGAGGGAAATCTCGGTCTTATCAAGGCTGTTGAGAAATTCGACTACACAAAGGGATTTAAGTTCTCCACATACGCTACATGGTGGATTCGTCAGGCTATTACAAGAGCAATTGCCGACCAGGCAAGAACTATCCGTATTCCTGTTCATATGGTTGAAACTATAACAAAGGTTAAAAAGGTTTCTTCACAGCTTCTCCACGAAAACGGTCACGACCCAAGTCCCGAGGAAATCGCCGACAAGCTCAGTATGCCTGTTGATAAGGTTCGTGAGATTATGCGTGTGGCACAGGACCCTGTTTCTCTTGAAACCCCTATCGGTGAGGAGGAGGACAGCCACCTGGGCGACTTTATCCCCGATGATGACGCTCCGGCACCTGCTGAGGCTGCATCTCATACTCTCCTCAAAGAACAGCTTAACGAAGTTCTCAACACACTTACAGACCGTGAGGCAAAGGTATTAAAACTCCGTTTCGGTCTTGAGGACGGCAAGGCTCGTACTCTTGAAGAAGTTGGACAGCGCTTTGAGGTAACCCGTGAGCGTATCCGTCAGATTGAAGCAAAGGCACTCCGTAAACTCCGTCACCCAAGCCGCAGCAAAAAGGTCAAGGATTTCCTTGATGAATGATTTGCGGCAGATACATATTGCTCCACCAACTAAACCTTGCCGTCAAATACTCGGCACAAAGAAAATTTCTCTGCGTCAGAAAAACTTGAAATGCGGCAGCATTCCTGCATTTTTCTTCCTTGATAAATTTCCTTTCTGCTCTCGTCTTTTTGGCAAGGCATAATTGGTGGAGCAATAACCAAGGCAGACTTTATGTCTGCCCTTTTTTCTGACAAAATTTATAATTTAATAACAATTATTATATTGACTTTATTCACGAAATATTGTATAATAAAAATGATATATTATGGTAAGTTGTCACCATTAAGATAACACCGCATATGAACGCCCCGAAAAGACGGTGGATTATTACCGTTGGCTGTTCAACAGCGGAATACAGGAGTTGCTATGAGTATATTCAATCTTTCAACAGAGCCTCCGGAATTAAGCCACGACTGGAAGGTTTTTCAGCAGTTTATGGGAAATATAGGCGCATTTACATATATCGCAAAAAGTAAAACCGCATACCTTGACGATGTTGCCTGCCATATGCTCTCCTGCTCCGGCAATAAACTTAATGAATTTGAGTTTTTCAATCTCCTTGAAAAAATCTCAAAAATGCCCGTGGAAGGTCAGAAGCATATATACCATTTTACAAATAACAATACTTCAAAATACATTAAAATGAATATTTATGAGTCAAGCGACGAATGGCTTGGATTTGTACAGGATTATACACGTCAGATTTCAAATATGCGTGAAAATGATTTCGTGGAATATGACCCTGTAACACGACTCCCCTCTTATCCCTATTTCTCACAGCAGATTAAAAAGCTGCTCCCCGATGTGCAGAATTGCTGCCTTGCTACGCTTTATATCAACGGAATTGAGAAACTTGGTTCATTCCTCCCCGTTGACAGCACAAACAGCTGTATAGCGTCAGTTGCGGAAATCCTCAACAGCTTTGCAGGGGAAAATGTTCTCATCGGCACAAAGTCAGGATATGAAATGCTGGCATTTTTCAAGGACTGTGACAGAATGTTCATCTACAACATTCTCAACAGTATGGACGAAGCGGTGCAGAATTGTATTCTTACCGATGATTTCGGCGAAATTATTGATATTTCCGACAAGAGTAAACTCAGCCTTTATATCGGCTGTTCCTCATATCCCAACGAAGCAACTGATTTCAATATGCTTGTCAATTACTCCGAATTTGCCCTCTATGAGGCACGTACTGACCGCAGACACGTTATAAACTGGTTCTCCGAAAGCAATTACAGCCGTGAAAAGGACGCATACAAGAACGCTCAGCTGTTCAGCAGAATGATTACGGAAAATCTTTTCACATATCACGTTCAGCCTATTGTTGAAACAACAACGGGAAATATTGTGGCATATGAGGCTCTTATGCGTAGTACAGGGGACCTTAAAATGGAGCCGAAACAAATTCTCTCCATTGCCGCAAATCAGAATTCACTTTACGCAATTGAAAAGCTGACATTCTTCAATACAATGAAGCTTATCAGCGAAAATCAGAGCGTTTTTGAAAATAAAAAGCTGTTTATCAACTCAATGTGCGAATACAGCCTTAATGATGAGGATTTCAACGAATTATACCTCACATACGGCGAACTTATGGAAAAATGCGTTATTGAAATCGTGGAGGACAGCATGGTTACTCCCGAAGCAATTGACCTTATCAAAAAGCGTCTTGCATTTGCCCATACACAGCTTGCCATTGACGATTACGGAACTGGCTATTCCAACAGCACAAATCTCCTTAAATATCGCCCTGATTACGTTAAAATTGACCGTTCACTTATTTCGGATATTCACAACGATATGAAGAAGCAGCAGCTTGTTACACAGATTATTGACTTCTGCCGTGACAATCAGCTGCAAACTCTTGCAGAGGGCGTTGAAACTGCACAGGAAATGAAAACTGTTATTCGCCTTGGTGTTGACCTTATTCAGGGTTACTACACCTCGAAGCCTAAGCCTGTTTTTCTTGACAGCATTTCCAAGGACATTAAGGATGAAATTATCAAGACAAATCTTGAAACCCGTCCCAATGGCTCCAAAAAGGTCTATGCGGCTCAGAATGACGCTGAAATTGACCTGCTGAAACTTGCCCTTGAAAAGTATACCGATATTCACGTTTATCAGAGCAAACTCACTATTGTAGGTGACCCAGATAAGACTGTGAAAATGAATATCACTATTATGGACAACCACAGCTGTGAACTCAACCTTAAAAATGTAAATATCGTAAGCGGAAACAGCAAACCTACTATTACCGTAGGCGAATACGCCCGTCTTGTACTCAATGTTTCAAAGACAAATAAGCTTGCCTATGCAGGTATTTACGTGCCTATGGGTTCTCAGTTTGAACTTAAAGGCAAAGGCACTCTTATGCTTGACTGCTATGCTACATACGGCATTGGTATCGGAAACGACTACGAACACAGCTACGGTGACATTACAATTGATATGGACGGCAGCCTTGAAATTATATGCAACGGCACAGAAACTGTAGCTATCGGCGGCGGTTTCAATGATGACGATTCGGATATTAAGCTTGTTTCAGGCAACATCAAGGTTGATATGCACACTCACAACGGTATCGGCGTTGGAAGCTTCAACGGCGACGCAAATATTGAAATTTCCGACAACTGCAAGCTGAATATGGCTCTTGCAGGTAAGAGAATTACAGGTATCGGAAGCTTTACAGGTATTTCCACAATCGGTACATCTGCTGACATCACTATGTCATGCAGCAGTGCGGAAGCCGTAGGTATCGGTGTTATCGAGGACGGTGAGGGCAGCATCCTTGTACGCAAGGGTAAAATCACCGCTAAGATGAATGCCGCTAAACAGGCTTGTATCGGTGCTATCGGCGGCAGTGTAAACACTAAGATTATGAACGCCGATATTCACATCGACTCCGAGGGTGACTATGCCGTTGGTATCGGTGACTCCGAGGGAAGCGGAAATGTCTTTATTATGGATTCTTCAATCAATCTGAAAATGGCTTGCGGCAATCCCCGTGATATCTGCTCCGCTGACGGAGATGTTCAGATTCAGAATTCAACAATTAATTCTCTTGTTAATAATAAGCGTATCGAACACAACAGCAACTGATACGCAATTCATAAAAGGAAGGTATTTTAAAAATTATGAAACTTGGTATGGTTGGACTGCCTAATGTCGGCAAAAGCACACTTTTTAACGCTCTTACAAATGCAGGTGCTGAATCTGCAAACTACCCGTTCTGCACAATTGAGAAGAATATCGGTATCGTTTCAGTTCCCGATGAAAGACTTGATAAGCTTGCAGAAATGTATGAGCCTGACAAATTTACTCCCGCAACTCTTGAATTTGTGGATATTGCAGGTCTTGTAAAGGGTGCGTCAAAGGGCGAGGGACTGGGAAATAAATTCCTTGCCGATATTCGTGAGGTTGACGCAATCGTTCACGTTGTTCGCTGCTTTGAGGATGACAATATCGTTCACGTTGACGGAAATATCAATCCTCTCCGTGACATTGAAACTATCAATTTAGAGCTTATTTTCTCCGATATTGAAATGATTGACCGCCGTATTGACCGTGCAAAAAAAGCAGCTAAGGGCGACAAGAAATATCTTATTGAAATTGATTTTCTTGAAAGACTCAAAGAGCATCTTGAAAACGGTAAATCCGCAAGAGGATTTGATTTCACCGATGAAGAGCGTGAACTGATAAAGTCAACTCCCCTGCTCTCCGCTAAGCCTGTAATCTATGCTGCAAATCTCTGTGAAGCTGATTTTGCAGGAAATATTGAGAATAACGAGAACTACTGCAAGGTTCGCAAGCTTGCAGAGGAAGAAAATTCCGCTGTACTCCCGATATGCGCACAGACAGAGGCTGAAATCGCTGAAATGGACGAGGAAGACAAGGCAATGTTCCTTGCTGAACTCGGACTTGAAGTTTCGGGACTCAACAGAATTATCAAGGAGGGCTATGCACTTCTCGGACTTATTTCCTACCTTACAGCAGGTAAGCCTGAGGTTCGTGCATGGACTATCAAGCAGGGTACAAAAGCTCCCCAGGCAGCAGGTAAAATCCATACCGACTTTGAAAAGGGCTTTATCCGTGCAGAGGTTATTGCCTTTGACGACCTTATGGAATGCGGCACAATGGCAGCTGCAAAGGAAAAAGGTCTTGTTCGCCTTGAAGGTAAGGAATACGTTATGAACGACGGAGATATTGTTCTTTTCAGATTTAATGTATAATACTTAAAGATTATATTTCCCCGAAAAATACTTCGGGGAAATATTTTTTACAAAAATTTCACACACAACCTATTGCATTTTTTGTCGATTTATGATACAATATCATTGTAGGGATTTATCACTTTACCGCATACCAAAAATATGCAAAAATTTCAAAGGGGGTATACTATGGACATAATCCTATGGGCGGTACTTATTGTTGTATTTGTCATTGTAGAATTCTGCACTGTTCAGCTTGTTTCAATCTGGCTTGCTGTTGCATCCCTGATTACGCTGATATGCTCACTCTGCTTTGACAGTCTTTCTCTCATCGGTCAGCTGGCAATTTTCGTCATAACATCAGCGATACTTGTGACGACAACTCTGCCGCTAATCAAAAAAAGACTCAACAAAAAGCACATTGCAACAAATTCCGAGCTTGAAATCGGCAAAAACGCTACTGTTATCGAGGAAATTAATCCCGATAAGGGAACAGGGCGTGTAACACTTAACGGTGTTGACTGGGGTGCTGTTTCAGCTGATAACGGAATTATTCCAAAGGACAGCATTGTTGTTGTCAAGGAAATCATAAGCACAAAACTCATTGTTGAAAAGAAAAATTAAGTATAGGAGATTATTTTTATGGAAAATTTAGGTACTATTATTATTCTTGCAATTATTGTATTTGCAGTAATTATTTTCATCAGATGCTTTAGAATCGTACCACAGGCTCACGTTTTTGTTATTGAGCGTCTTGGTTCATTCAAAACAGAATGGGAAACAGGTTTCCACGTTCTTGTGCCTTTCATCGACAGAATTGCAAGCCGTGTTTCACTTAAAGAAAAGGTTGTTGACTTCAAGCCGCAGCCTGTTATCACTAAGGATAACGTAACAATGCAGATTGATACTGTTGTATTCTATCAGATTACTGATGCTAAGCAGTACACATACGGTGTTGAGCGTCCTCTCGCAGCTATTGAGAACCTTTCCGCTACAACACTCCGTAACATCATCGGCGAACTTGAACTCGACGCTACACTTACTTCCCGTGATGTTATCAACACAAAAATTACAGCTATTCTCGACCAGGCTACTGACCGCTGGGGTATCAAGGTTAACCGTGTAGAGTTGAAGAACATTCTTCCTCCCCGTGAAATTCAGGACGCTATGGAAAAGCAGATGAAGGCTGAGCGTGAAAGACGTGAAAAGATTCTTCAGGCTGAGGGTGACAAGAAGTCACAGATTCTCGTTGCAGAAGGTGAAAAGGAATCGCAGATTCTCCGTGCGCAGGCTAAGAAAGAGTCACAGATTCTTGAGGCTGAGGCTGAAAAGCAGGCTATGATTCTCCGTGCTGACGCTGTTCGTGAGCAGAAAGTCCTTGAGGCTACCGGTGAGGCTCAGGCTATTGAGCTTGTACAGCAGGCTCTCGCAGACAGCCTTGTTAAGCTTTCACAGGCTAACCCCTCTGAAAAGGTTATTCAGCTTAAATCTCTTGAAGCCTTTGCAAAGGCAGCTGACGGTAAGTCCACAAAGATTATCATTCCAAGTGAAATTCAGGGACTTGCAGGTCTTGCAGCTGGTCTTAAAGGTATCGTAGACAACGATTCAGTTAAGCAGTAAATTTATCCCTACAAATTCAAAAACTGAGTTATGAGCGGCAGCAACCGCATAAAAATAAATCCAGAGAAGAAAACAGTCTTCTCTGGATTTTTATTTTGTATTCATACCAATCCCTAAAACAACATCACAACCAACGCAAAGCTAATTCTTAATTCTTAATTAACTCCGCCGCTGCCATAAGATACGGTGCAATTCCCTTAGCTTCGTTTTCAACAATTCTTTCGCTGAGGTAGTATTCAGCGGAGCCGTCACGATTATTTGCTCCACCTAATCCGCCCATAAGGCAGATATTTTTCAGCACGGGAATATCACCGCTTCTGTCAGTATATTTTTCAGTAACCGTCAGTAGTGCCTTTTCGCCAATATCCGCCGCAGCTTTATCAACAATGCCAAGATTATACCCCTTTAACGCTCCGTAGGCAAAAAGGAGAGTTCCGCTTGTTTCGGGATAATTCCCTGCAAGGTCAGTTCTCGTGGGCAGCTGCAACAGCATGCCCTCATCGGTAACATATCGGCTGAGGGCAGTTAAATGCTCTTTCAGCATTTCCCCGATTTCCTTATTTTCCGTGATTTCATACAATTCCGCAAGACCTGCACAGAGCCAGCCGTTTGACCTCAGCCAGAACTGTGATGAAAGACCTGTTTTTTTATCAGCCCACAGCATACTTTTAGTTTCGTCGTAGCCGTGATAGTAAAGACCAGTTTCCTTATCAAGCATAACATCACGAATATTCATCATCTGCAAAATAGCGTCAATTATTATACTTCTGTCGTCTTTTATTCTGCCGTACATTGCCATAAAGGGCAGCACCATAAATGCACCGTCAAGCCACATCTGATTAGGATAAATCGCCTTATGCCAGAAACTGCCGCATTTCAGCCGTGGGTGATTTTTCAGCTGTTCGTTATACAGCCACTCATAGGCAAGGCGATAACGCTCGTCCCCCGTTATCCTGTGCAGCTTTATAAGATTTACTCCCCCGCATATGTTGTCAAGGTTGTAATCCGTGATATTCATTGTGGGGATTTTTCCGTATTCGTCAACATAGCTGTCAGTAAATTTCACAGCATAATCAATATACTCATCTTTGCCGAACATCAGCAAAGAACGTATAATACAGCTGTCCATATAGTTCCATTTCGACTGCTTGCGGAATATATAATTTTCCCTGTTCCATTTCGGACGCATAGGAGCTGAGGTTAAAACAAGCTTTTCAATATATTCACGGGCAGTCTGTTCAATCAGGGTTTTGTCCGTCATCCCGACAAACCTCCTGCGGTAATACCGCTTAAAAATTTTTTCTGTGCAAGTCCGAATACTGCAATTGAGGGTATAAGACCAATTACGGACATTGCCAGTATTTTGCATTGCTCATAGCCGTTTCCCGTACTGTCAGCGGATAGCCGCAGTATAAGAGAAAGGGGATATTTTTCAACAGAGCTTATCATAATAAGTGGAGTCAGAAAGTCATTCATCGTCCATAAAAATGTAAATACGCAGACTGATACAATTACAGGGCGGATACATGGGATAAGAATATGCACAAGTATCTGCATTGAATTGCAGCCGTCAATTCGTGCCGCTTCGTCAAATTCTTTTGGAACGCCCTTGAAAAACTGAATCATCATAAATACAAATGTACCCTCTGCCGCAAAAAGTGCAGGAATTGTCAGGGGAATATATGTATCAAGAACTCCAAGATTGCTCCACATAAGGTACATAGGCATAATTGTGACAATGGCAGGCATAAACATTGTACCCATAAAAAGTGCGTAGAATAACCTTTTTAATGGAAAATCAAAACGTGCAAAGCCGTATGCCGTAAGAACCGATGATACAACTGCAAAAACAGTTTTCGGCAGGATTATTGCAAATGTGTTGAGGAAATAATGCCCCATAGTGTAATCCGTCACCGTCTGCCATGCCCTTTTGTAAATGGAAAAATCCAAGTGCTGCGGTATAAACCAGATTGTTGAAAATATTTCCTCATTTGATTTGAAGCTTGCCCCTACAAGCCACAAAAGAGGATATAGCATGATAATTCCGCACAGGGTAAGGGGAATATAAATAATAGCCTTTTTCATATTTCCGCCCTGCCCCTCTTTGTAACAGCTGTCATAATTCCCACGATTAAGGCAATAATCACGAACATTACCCACGATATTGCGTTGGCATATCCCATATTGTGATAGCTGAACATTTCGTCGTAAACCAACATTCCGAGGGTGTATGTGCTTTTCAGCGGTCCGCCGCCTGTTATCATATAGGGAGCGTTGAATTCCTGCATTGCCGCAATAATCTGCAATATGAGATTAAGGAAAAACACATTTTTCAGCAATGGCAGAGTAATTGCAAAAAATCCACGTATTCTGCCGCAGCCGTCAACTCTTGCCGCTTCGTAGTATTCCTTTGGAATATCCCTCAATGCGTTGAGGAAAATTACCATTGTTGAGCCGAATTCCCACAGCCTTAACAGGATTATTATTCCCATTGCCGCAGCTGAATTGCCATACCAGCCTATGGGAGATAGTCCCACAGCTTCAAGAAGCTGATTTGCAAGACCGTCAGCGGTAAACAAAAATTGCCACATAATTACAACTGCGAGATTTGAGCCGAGTATTGAGGGAATGTAGAAAATTGTGCGGTAAACGCCCATTCCCTTTATCTGCATATTCAGCACAATTGCCGCAAACAGCGAAAATATAAGCTTCAGCGGCACAAGTATTGCCGTGTATTTCAGCGTCACGGCGGTGGCATTGATAAAGCCTTTGTCCGTCAGCATACGGCTGTAATTTTCGCCGCCGATAAATTCGGGGCTGCGTATGCCGTTGTAGTCCGTCAGTCCAAGGAGAAATGATGATATGAACGGGTATGCCGTAAACAGGATAAAACCTGCTATAAACGGCAGTATCAGCAGTAAACCCGTATAACTTTTCACTCCAATGGGATTACGGTACTTTTTCTTCATTTTTTAATTCTCTCCAGATAGTCGTTGATTGAAAAATACATTTCACGGGCGGCTTCTTCCGTACTTACCGCATTAAACGAAATCTGCTCTATTGCGGAATTATAGAAGGATTTCATCTGTGCAAGCTCCATATAAGGGCTTATTGTTACGGTATCAAGTTCATCAAGAAGCCTGTCATTTTCTTCTGCAAGCCCTGTAAGAAGTCCGCTTTCTTCAAGGCTTTTTTCAGCGGTATGAGATGCAGGAATACCTCTTGTAGTTCCAAGCACCTTAGCCGCTTCCCCGTCGTTGAGTATAAAATTAAGAAATTCCGCCGCTTCATCGGGATAATCCGTATTTGCGGAAATAGTGTACAGCAGCGACGGTTTAACCATCCAGCCGCCATTATTTCCATTTTCGTCCGACAGCAATGCACCTGCTTCTAAAACTCCCTCAGAAAGTGACATTTCATATTTTCCAACAGAACTGCCCCATTCAAGAACTCCGCCAATCCTCCCTTGAATAAATTCAGGAGATTGATATAATGCCGCTGTTCCGTCCTCATCTGTGCGTATATCAACTGTGCGGATTACCTTATTATCTTCAAGAGTTTTATAAAAATCAAGAGCCATTTTTATATCTTCCTCAGTAAATCCAAGCTTTCCGTCAAGGGAAATAAACTGCTTGCCTGTTTTCTGCTGAACATAGACCACCGCAAGATACCAAGCAGTTCCCCCTGATTGAGCGTCAAGGTCAAGGGGATAAAGCCCGTGACTGCTGAATTTTTCGCCAAGGGAAATAAGCTCCGTCCAATTCGTCGGATATTCCGCACCTACACGCTTATAGGTTTCGGAATTGTAGAACAAGCCTCTGCCGCTTACAGAAACTGCAATGCCGTTCAGCTTGCCCTCAACCTGCCCGAATTGGAGAATTTCGCTGTCAAAATTGTCAAGTTCTATTCTGTCAGAAAGAAGATTAAGGTCATAGAAGCCTTTTCCGTCCTGTGAAAAAGATATGAGCCAGTCGTAGTTTATCTGAATTATGTCAGGCTCTGTGCCGCCGCTTAACTGTGCCGTAATCTTTTCCGTCCAGCCATCCCAGCCGCCATATTCGGGAATTACAGTAATATCGGGGTGCCGTTCATTCCACAGTTCAATGGCATCAAGGGTTGCCTCGTGACGGTCATCACCTCCCCACCACGAAAAACGGAGAGTACATTTATCCAGTTTTCCGTCAGGAGCAGTAATCTGAGATTTTCTGTTTTCACAGGCTGAAAGAGAGATAAGACAGCCCAGTGCCGCCGCTATTAAAATTAATTTTTTCATACTCTCAATCCTTAAATATTATGATACTACTTACATTGCTCCCCAAAATAAATCTTACCAGCAAATACTCGACATAAAGAAAATTTCTCTGCGTCAGAAAAGCTTGAAATACGGCAGCATTCCTGCGTTTTTCTTCCTTGATAAATTCCCTTTCTGATTTCGTCTTTTTGGCAAGGTTTAATTGATGTAGCAATAACTCTTAAAGCTGATAAACAGCTATCAGAATTACACTTTAATTATAGCTTATTTCAAAAGATAAATCAAGTAGATTTTGTTAAATTCCGCTTAAAATATACAAAAAGAGCAGCCCTGAAACCCACTTTCGAAAAAATGGATTTCAGAGCTGCCCTATTTGTATATAATGGAGTTGAAGTTTTCAGAATAAATATAGCAAACGACAAAATTTTTTGGCGTTCACTATAATTATGCCCTTTTCAAGCGTCTTTTGTAAAAGAATCTGCCTGTACTGTCCTTTTTGAGGTATCCTCTGAGATATACATAGAATGCTGCACCGTTTATGAGAACTGCACCAACCCATGCTGCAATTTCAGCGTATGATGTTGCGGCAAATCCGATATCATCAATAAATATCACTATTACAGCAACTCGGAATACCATTTCGATAATACCCGAAATCATGGGGAATAAAGGCTTTCCCATACCCTGACAGCCGTTTCTCACTACGAAAAGGAAATCAACGGCAAATATCATAATTCCGCTTCTTACAAGGTAAATCATAGCAAGTTCAATCTGCTGTTCGCCGTTAAGCATAAGAGATGCAAGGAAACGTGGGAAGAATACCATAACAGAACCGAATACAATATATGTTATAAACGCAATTGCCATACAAACCTTGAAGCCCTCGTATATTCTGCGGTATTCCTTTGCACCGTAGTTCTGACTTGTGAATGAGGACATTGTATTTCCTGCTGTGCAGGCAGGCTGCATAAACAGGTTTATGTATTTACTGCAAGCGGAATATGCCGATGTATAGGCAACTCCCATACCATTTACGAAATACTGAACAGTCATACAGCCAACTGCTGTAATTGAATTCATTATCGCCATAGGAACGCCATTTTTCAGCAAATCCATATATACACGGAAATTGCCTTTGAAATATTCCTTTGCAAGTCGGATTTCCTCGATTTTGCGGAGCTTTGCATAGCATATAGCCGCTGAAATTACCTGTGAAGCAATTGTTACAATTGCAGGTCCCTCAACGCCCATATGAAGCACGTAAATTGATACCCAGTTAAATACAATATTGAAAATTGTGGAGAATACAATGGCTATAAATGGTGTTTTACTGTCGCCTAATGCACGGAGAATGCTTGCACAGAGATTATATGCGATTGTGCTGAATAATCCGCCGAAAATGATGTATCCGTATAAAAGGCTGTCAGACATTATCACTTCCGAGGTTTGTAACATTACAAGAACTGAACGGAGGAAAATAACGCTGACTGCCGTTAAAAGGATTGTAATGGCTGCGGAAAGCAATACAGATGAGGCAACTGTTTTACGCAGCTTTTCCCCGTCCTTTGCACCGTATGCCTGTGCGATACTTACGGAAAATCCGTTTGTAAGTCCAAGGGAAAATCCTATGATAAAGAAAGTGAGCGATGACATATTTCCTACCGCCGCAAGTGGGTCATCACCCAAACCCTTGCCGACTATCATTGTATCTGCTATTGTATAAATCTGCTGTAACATATTAGTAAGCAGCATGGGAAAGAAAAATCTTAAAATAACCGATTTTGTATTTCCCTTTGTTAAATCATACGTTTTTGTCATACAAACTCTCCTTTCTATTAATTGGATTATCAAAAATATTCAGGGGGTAATCCGACAGCTGCAAAAATGTTGGTTAGGGATATTGCAGCTGTCGGCGAACAAACTATCCCTTACAATCATAATTATACAGAATTAATCTGAAAAATTATATCAAAAGTATGGCTTTTTTTTCAAATCTATGGTATAATAGAATGAAGATAAACCAAGCAAAAATTTTTCAAATATGAAGCAATACCATACATAATAGTACAGCAAATAAACAATATCAAGTTGAAAGGATGATTATTATGAACAATAATAAAGGAATGACAGAAATCGAGGAATGTGTTGAAAAGCTGAGAAAAGGATGCAAAACCCTTGTTGAAAAATTTGATCATCCAGAGGAGTGGGCAAAGGTATTTCCACCTGCAACAGATGAAGAAATTGAAGAACTGGAAAAAAGTCTGAAATTTCCGCTTCCTGAGGACTACAAGGAATTTTTGAAGCTTGCAAATGGTGCAGTTATTGATTATACGGTAATTTGCGGAACAGATAGTATTATTGTTAAGGACAGCTGGCTTCCTGACGGTTATTATGCGATAAGCTATTCAGATCGTACAAGTGAACGTCTTGCAATTTCAAAAGAGGACGGCAGAGTTTGTCTTTTCTGGGAATTACAACCAGAGGAATGGAACTTTACACATAAGCTCAAAAATGTGCTTGAAGAATGTGAAAACGACATTTATGAGTATGAAAGCAAAAGAAAACAGCAGGAAAATGCAAAAAAGAGTCCTGATGAAATAAAGCGAGATGAAGAAGAATTAGATAATTTTATTGCAGAATTAAATCAATTCTTTAAAGAAAGAAATAAAAAAAATGAATGAATAAAAAATGGTGCAAACAAACAATATCAAGTTGAAAGGATGATTATTATGTTTATGAATGATGAAAAGCCAAAGAATTTGCAGGAATGCTTTGAGAGAATTAAAAAAGCATGCGAAACACTTGAAAATGAATACGGATATTCAAAGTATGCAAAGTTCAACCCACCTTTAACAGAAAAAGAAATACAGGAGTTAGAGGAATATGAAAGCCGTCTTGGCTTTAAATTGCCCGAAGCGTACAGAGAATTTCTGAAATTCTCAAATGGTGCAGTAATAAATGGACTGGAAATA
>JAFSBM010000008.1 GCA_017437285.1 Ruminococcus sp.
GAGGTCATAGTACCGAAAAAATTCGGGAAGGACTGAACATCACATTTGAGGACTATTGTAAATTGACAAATTCACGATTTTTTTCTTCCACCCTTTTCCTTTCATTATTGTTGGATTCTCTGGGGGCTGAATAGTTACCATATTTAATTTTGAATTGAACCTCCGTATGCCGAACGGCACGTACGGTGGTGTGAGAGGGCGGTTCATTCCGCCCTACTCGATTGATATCTTTTTGGTAATACAAAGATGGTGACGCTAACTTAATCAAAGACGAAATTAATTATAATTCGACAACGCTTGTTTTCTGTAAAGAGGCAGCGGTGTTTGTCTTGAAAAGGAGTATAAAATTTATTCACAGTTGTTGGATTTGATTAAAAACTCTGCGATTAATAAATTGTGATAAAAGCTTTTACTATAAGTGACTTTGCTTAAGTCCCTTAAATTTATTGATATTATATCCTGGAACAGAACGAGCTGCTTTTATAAAAACTCCTTTAATCATAAAAATACCGCATGGATTATGTCGCATGCGGTATATTTTTAGAGATGCCCTTTAATTATTCAGTTGGCTCGACGGATTCTTCAAACAGTTCGCCGTCAATTATTCTTACAGTTCGTTTTGCCCATTGAGCAACATTAAGGTCGTGAGTAATCATTACAATTGTATTGCCCATTTCATTAAGCTTGGTAAAAAGCTTAAGCACTTCAGTTCCGCTTTTCTGGTCCAGAGCACCCGTCGGTTCATCAGCAAGCAGAATTGATGGCTTACTGCATAATGCTCTTGCAATTGCTACTCTCTGACGCTGACCACCTGATAATTCAGAAGGCTTATGATGAATACGATCTGAAAGCCCAAGCATTTCCACAACATCGCTGCATTCACGTTCAGCTTTTTTCCTGTCCATTCCTCTCATAAGCAGGGGCATTATAATATTCTGCATAACAGTATATGTCGGAATCAGATGATAATTCTGAAATATGAAACCTATCTCCTGATTTCGTATGCGTACAAGCTCTTTTTCTTTCGTACTGTGAATCGGAATGCCGCTTAAAAAATATTCACCCGTATCAAATCTGTCCATACAGCCGATAATGTTCATCAGCGTTGATTTGCCTGAACCGGACGGACCGAGAATAGCAACAAATTCACCTTTCTGAACGGTAAATCCGACATTCTTTAAAACATTCAGAGTATCATTTCCCATTGTATAACTTTTGCAGATATTCTGCATAGTTATTACATTAGTAACTGTTTTTTCGTCCATAATCTGATTCACCTTATTCTACAATCCATACGGCGGTTATGACTTCGTTTCCGTCATCATCTTTTTTGGTAGTATACTTTATCATATCGCCTGTTTTCAGTACGTCAAAATCTGTTTCAACGCCAAGAGCAGTTGTAACAGTTGCTCCCACAGGAATTCTTATTTGCTGTTCTTCTCCTGTAAACGTATATCCTTTCACATTACTCTGAGGAGCTTTTGAATTTTCACGATCGAAACCACCCTCTGGCATATTCTCAGGATCAAAGCCCTCGGGCATATTTTCACGGTCGAAACCACCCTCTGGCATATTCTCAGGATCAAAACCTTCCGGCATATTTTCACGGTCGAAACCACCCTCTGGCATATTCTCAGGATCAAAGCCCTCGGGCATATTTTCACGGTCAAAGCCACCCTCAGGCATATTCTCAGGATCAAAGCCTTCGGGCATATTTTCACGGTCGAAACCGCCCTGAGGTCTGTTTCCCTTATTTCCTCTGTTCTGCGATTTGCTGTCCTCGCTGTTATCAGAGGATTCCTTATCTTTTTCCTCTGTTTTTTCGTCAGATTCATCATATTCAGCTACAAGCAATGTCAGGTCATTTCCGCTGATTTCAGAAATCTGCCCATAAAGATAGTTAATATCTGCGGCTGTCTTCTCTGAATTATCACAGGCACACAATGCCGCAGAAAGCAAAAGTGCTGTTAACATTGCAATATGTTTCTTCATTTTTAATAACCCCTTTCAGAATTATTCGGATGAGAGTGCTTCAACAGGTACGAGTTTTGAAGCCTTCCACGCAGGATAAAATCCGAATACTGTTCCTGTAACAATGGAAAATAGAAGTGCCAGTACTGCACCGGAAACAGTCATTTCCAGCCTTATGTTAAAACCTGAAATAACAGGACTTACTGCAAAGCTTATAATCACACCAAGAATACCTCCGATAAAACTGATGCAGCAGGCTTCCATCAGAAATTCCATTAATATATCTTTCTGTGAGCCGCCTATTGCCTTGAGAATACCTATTTCCTTTGTACGTTCTTTAACTGATACAAACAGGACATTCATAATTCCTATGCCACCGATAATAAATACGATTGATGCCATAGCAATAAGCATAAGCGTAAGTGTTTCATTTGATTTTGATGCCGCTTCCATTTTGCTTCCTGCATCTGAAATAGTAAATTCTGCATTGGGATAGCTTTCTGCAAGAACAGTTTTAATATCTGCAATAACCGTGTCAATGTTGTCAACATCTTCTGCTATTACTGTTATTGTCGGACTGATATCACTTCCAGTAAGATATTTTATACCCGTACTGTATGGAATAAAGATTGCGTCATCAGCACTGATACCTGATTCAACCGTACCCTGTTCAGCAAAAACTCCGCCTACGGTATACGGTCTGTCATCAATATATACAAGATTATCGTATGCTTCTTCTGTACTGCCGAATATACTTTTTGCTGCATTATATCCAAGCACACATATCTTTTCCTTGTTTTCTTCGTTTGCGTCTGATATGTAATCGCCCATAAGAAGCGTGAGATTTGATAAATCAGCATAATCCGCCAGAGTTCCTGCAATGGTGTATGATTCGGTTTCTTCTATATTGCCGCCATATACGTCCTGCTTTGTTGTGTATGAAATTGTTGTGTCACTGAGTCCGGGAACAAATGTTGCAAGGGTTTCCATATCCTCCGTTGAAAGAGTGATTTTTTCTGTGTTTAATCTGTTTTCTTCTCCGCCGAATATAGAGCCGAACATATCTCCGAAGCCGCCGAAACCGCCGCCTCCTGAGAAATCAGGTCTGTTTCCCCTGCCGCCTGATGAACTATTCCCCCCTGACGGAGGTGCAAAACTGCCCCCTGATGAACTATTTCCGCCTGACGGAGGACTGAAATCTCCGCCGCCGAACGAAGGCATACCGCCGCCAAATGAGGGCATACCTCCGCCCGATGATGAAGATGAAGGAAAGGAACTTCTGCCCGATTGTGCCTGTTCATAGCTTATATCAACAGCACCTGCGTTAAGATTTCGGAACTGATCGGCAACGTCAGCTTTACCTCCTCTGCCGACAGCAATAACTATTACAATAGTTGCCGCACCGACAATAATGCCGATTGATGTAAGAATAACCTTGAATTTATTCTGTGTAAGATTAAGTCTGACAAGATGAAGAAGTTCTGAAAATTTCATATCATTCCACCTTGCTTTCTATCAGAATCGTATCACCCTCAGAAAGCTCTCCTGATACTTCAACATAATTGCCGTTTGAAAAGCCTGTCTGCACACGAAGCTTCTCTTTTGTACCGTCAGCAAGCTTTTTGGTGACGTAGGAATCAGTACCGTCAGTTATTACTGCTCTGTTTGAAATATACAGAACGTCTTTAACCTGTTTTGTTATAAAAGTAACATTGGCAGTCATTCCTGTAAGAATTGTTTCGGGAACAGTAGTTATAACAACAGTTACCGGATAGCTTACTGTTGAAGAATTGGCAGATGATGAGGATGAACCTATTTCAGATACATATCCTGAGAAGATTTCATCGGGATATGAAAGGAATGTAACTTCAACAACTTCGTCAAGTCTCACAGCCGCAATATCATCCTCTGTGACATTTACGGTTACTGTAATGGTTTCTGCGTCGGCATATTCGGCAATAGCAGTATCAGCGGACAGAGTATCTCCCGAAGCGTAGCCCACAGACATAATAGTTCCGCTGTACTCTGCCTTGATGTTTCCGTCAGAAATATAGCTTTCAAATGCTTTTAAATTATCCTTTGCAGTATCAACTGCTTCCTGTGCTGAGGCTGTTGCATCTCCCATATCGCTTACTGCAATATCGTAAAGCTGCTGTGCATTTTCATAATACATAAGGGCTTCTTCATATTCCTGCTTTGCCGCAAGTTCATCTGAGGAACGTGTACTCTGTGCCGAAGAAAGCTGTGACTGATAATTTTCAAGCTGTGACCTTGCCGGTGTAAGCTGCATTTCAGATTGTGAGTTCCCGTTTGCAACAGCATCTTCAAGTTCAGCAATTTCACTTTCCGTTTCAGCAATCTGACTGCTCAGAGCCGATATATTTGAGGCTATTTCATCAAGCTTTGCGTTATACGTCGAAAGCGCCGAACTGCCCTCGGCTATCCTTGTATCATATTCATATTTTGCAGATAAAAGTGTTTCGTTTTCTTCTATCTTTGCCTGTGCAAGAGCAAGCTCTGCATCAGAAACAGCGTCTGTCAGTTCAGTTCTTGCAGCGTCTATGCTTTCCTGTGTAATGGACATTATAATATCGCCTTCTGAAACAGTCTGTCCTGCACTGATAAATACTTCATCAACAATAAGCTCAACTGATGATGAAGATGACGATGTCGAAACGCTGGTTGAACCCATGGGCATTGAAGAACCGCCGCCCATACCCATTCCGCCGCCGATTCCCATTCCGCCCATACTCATACCGCCGCCTGAGGATGAACCGCCTCCGCTTGCTTCAACTGATGCGGATACGCTTGTTGAAGCAAGAGTAAGATCGTAGGTCTGCGATAATGCGCTTACATTGACAGAGTTGCTTTCGGTTACACCTGCGGTAACATTGCCGAATTCCACAGAAACCTCCTTAATTATGCCTTCTGTATTCTTATCAGCTTTTTTATAACGATAAATGCCGTATCCTGTACCGCCTGCCACAATAAGTACAGCACATACGGCAGCTATAATTTTCTTCATAATGTCTGCCTCCTTAATTTCCACGCTGGGGTCTTTCTCCGCCGCCAAAATTCATATCAGGCATATTTCCAGGATTGAAACTGCCCATATCAGGTCTTTCACCGCCGAAATCTCCGAAGTCTCCAAAGCCTCCAAAGCTGCCTTCTTCGCCGTTTTCATCGTTGTTTTCGTAATCGCTGAACTTTGATGTATCCATAGACATAGCGTTGAAATATACATTTACGGATTGTCCTGTGTAAAGATTAACATTTTCGCCTTCAGCAACAACGGTTACATTGAATATTACATTGGCAAGGCTTGTCGATTCGCCGGCGGAAACAGATGTAATCCGTCCGTTTGTCATTCCCGATTCGGAAGAATAGATTATAACGCTGTCACCTATTGCTATTTCCGTTACATCGTACTGGTCAAGCTCAACTGTCGTTCCGAAGCTTGTATCATCGACGTAGTTTACAAGCGGAGATGAAATGTTCACTATATCCTCAGCTTCATAGGACAAGGAATATATGACTCCGTCCTGCTGTGCCTCAATGATTCCGTCTGCAAGGGTTTCTTCAAATACTCTGAGATTTTCTTCGCATACCGAAACTGCGTTCTTTGCCGCTTCAAGTTCTTCTTCAATTGTAGACATAGTCAGATCGTAGTGATACTGAGCGTTTTCGTATGAAGCCATTGAAGTATCATATGTATTTTTCAGCGTCAGCTTATCTGTTTCATAAGAAAGCTTCAGAGAATTATATTCCGCTTTCAGTGATGAAAGTTTGGATTTTGCACTTGAATAACTGCTTTCAAGCTTTGAAATTTCAGATTTCAGCGAAGTTACAGTTGATTTATTTTCGTTGATGCTGCTCTGTAATTCACTGAATGTACTATCTGCAATTTCGTAATCGGTTCTGGCAGATGAATATGTGTTTTCGGCTTCTGCAAGAATATTTTTCTGCATTTCATATTCTGCTCTTGCGTCTTCATAAAGAGACATAAGCATGGTTTCTGCTGAATCAGTTTCAGCCACACCCGACGCTTTTACAATGCCGTATGATGAAACAGATTTAAATTGAATATCACCCATTTCACCGCCGAATTCAGGCATATCTCCTACGGAAGGTCTGTCACCGCCGTTATCGTTATTCTCCTTGTCCTGCTGTGGAATATCTGCTGCAGCACCTTGCGAAAGCTCTACATCTGATACATCAATTCCGATGTAATTGCCGATATATTTTACCGTTCCTGCAATAGAGTTATATTCGGCAGCAACAGCATTAAGATTATCGGAAGCCTGTGTATATGCAGATTTTTTATTTTCTTTTTCACTCTCAAGCTCTGAAAGACGTTCTTCCATATCAGATATTTCGCTGTTAAGGTAATCAAACTCCGATTGCTTTGACTCTATCTCGCTCGGAGCTGTATTTACAGTATTAAGTGCGTCATTGTAATCATTCAGAGCATCTTCGAGCTTTGAGTTAAGTTGTGCAATTCCGTCGTTATAGTCGCTTTGGGCAGTATCACCGAGCAAAAGCTCTGACTGATACAAGCTGTATGCAGAATTCTTTGATTTTTCATAAGACAATTTCTGATCGAGTAATGCGTTTTCAGCCGATTTCAGCTCTTTTTCCAATGTTGATTTACCTTTGGTTACAGTTTCGTCTGTCAGCTTGTAAAGCTGTGTACCTGCTGTTACCGAATTTCCTGACTCCACATATACTTCTTCAATCTGTAATCTGACGGCAGTCGATTCCAGCCCGATGTAATCATAAAGCTGTGCTGATGTAATTGTACCTCCTGCACTGATTGTTCCGCCCGTTTCCATAGCAGAAGCATTTATTTGTATATTATTTGCTGTTTTTTCTGCCTGAGGCTTTTTCTTCTGTGAAAAAACAATTCCGACTGTAGAACCGCCTGCAATAATAAGCAAAGCCGCAATAGCAACAATCCTTTTTCTGGCAACTTTTTTATTGTTGTCGGAAATCACTTTTTTCATCCTATCACTTCCAAAGTATGAATTTCGTAAATGTAAATTACATTTCGTTAATGATAGCATACCATTTTATGCTTAATCCACACTAAATTTTATAGTGAAATGATGATGAAATATTAATCATATAATTTTCAAAATTTCAACACTGTTTCTTTAGGTATACTTTAGAATAATATGATAAAATAAAAGCACATAATATGAGGAGGTGTAAATATGAGGCTTCTTATTGCAGAGGATGATACAAGGCTTCTCAAATCCTTGGTTCATATATTTGAACGCAGCCATTTTATTGCTGACGGAGTTTCAAACGGCACAGATGCTCTTGAATATGCACTTACAGAAAATTATGACGGCATTGTACTTGATATTATGATGCCCGGAATGGATGGTATTTCTGTGATTGAAGAAATACGTAAAAAGGGAATTACAACTCCTGTAATGTTTCTGACAGCAAAAACAGAAGTGTATCAGCGTGTTGAAGGACTTGACGCAGGTGCGGACGATTATCTTCCGAAGCCATTTTCTACATCTGAACTTCTTGCCCGTGTTCGTGCAATGCTCCGCAGGAAAAACAACTACGTTCCGGATATAATTGAGTTCAACACACTTTGTCTGAATCGTTCCACCTACGAAATCTCATTCGGAAACGCCAGTCAGCCGTTAAGTGCCAAGGAGTTTCAGATAATGGAAATGCTTATACAGCAACCGAACTATATTATTCAGACCGAAAATTTCATCTCACACATCTGGGGCTGGGACAGCGATGTCGATGCAAGTGTGGTATGGGTTCATATTTCCAATATCAGAAAAAAGCTCAATTCAATAAAAGCACCTGTTGAAATCCGTTTCGTGCGTAATGCAGGTTATATAATGGAGGCGGTTACGTGATTTATGACCTCCGTAAAAGATTTATCCGTACTTGTACATTATCGTTTTTGCTTGTGCTTGTGATAATGTTTATTGCAATTTTCATCAATAATGAAATACGCCAGAATCGTATGCTTGATATGATGGCAGATGCAATATCAGAAAATGATGGTTCATTTCCTGAACATGATACACCTGAATTTCATCATCTTGAGAAGCGGCAGCCGATGCCGAATTTCATCAATACCGAAACTAAATTTATCGCAAGATTTTTTCACGTGTATTTTGATGAATCGGGTAAGTTTTTAAATGCCGATACATCTTTTATATCAGAAATCTCACAGATAACAGCACAGGAATACGCTGAAAAAGTTGCGGATAAAAAACGACAAAGAGGTTGGTATAAGAATTATCGTTATAAAATTTACGAGAAAAACGGCAATAAAGCTATTATATTCATAAATGGCAGCATTTTACGTTCTACAACGGGAACATATTTATTTTCAACTATGAGCGTGTTTATAATAGGCAGTGTAGCTGTAATGCTTCTTATTATTTTTATATCAAAGAAGGCAGTAAAGCCTGTTGCTGAAAGTTATGAAAAACAGCGTCAGTTTGTAACAGATGCAAATCATGAATTGAAAACACCTTTGACTCTGATTCTTGCGAATACAGACATAGCTGAGTCTGAATTCGGACAGAACGAATGGATTTCCGATATACGGAGTGAAGGACAGCGTATGAGTCAGCTTGTAAATCAGCTTGTTACTCTTTCACGCATGGATGAGTGTGATGATAATTCGGATCATCAGAATTTTAGTATAAGCGATTGTGTAAAGGAAACCGTTTCTGAGTTTTCCGAGCTTGCCGAAATTAAAGGAAAAGAGCTTATCTCTGATATTGCAGAAAATATCAATATCTGCGGAAGCGAAGTGCAGATTCGTCATCTGATGGCTATTTTATTGGATAATGCAGTCAAATACTGCGACGAAAATGGTGTAATTGAAGTTTCACTGAAAAAGAAAAAGCATACTATTCTGATTGTAAAAAACACATATAATAATGTTGAACAACTGGAACTGAACAGACTTTTTGACCGCTTTTACCGTGATGATAATGTAAGAACTGCAGGCACAGGTTTTGGAATAGGATTGTCAATAGCCCAGTCGATAGTTCATCATCATCAAGGAAATATCAAAGCAGAAAATAGAAACGATGGAAAAATATTGTTCAGAATTGAATTCTGATATGTTTTCATAGATAATCTGAGGCAGCATTGTCGAATAGGGAGTGCAGTAGGAACGACTGCCGCAATGATACTTTTGATAGGAGCCTGTGCGGATGTCGAAAGTATCTTTGCGTTACTTCTGGAAGAAGTAACAAGACCAAAGCAAGCTTTATCAGAATAACCCTTGCGTAATCAAGTAGTTAGTTCATTTGTTGAAACAAAAGTTTTTTAAATTTTTCTTGACAACATAAAAAAAATAGGTTATAATTATAATGCAATAAAATTTTATAAGGTGAAGGAGATTTTCACAATGGAAAAAATTTATACAGGTAAAACAAAGGATGTATTCAAACTCGATAACGGCAACGTAATGCTCAAGTTCAAGGACGATTGTACAGGCAAGGACGGCGTTTTTGATCCCGGTGAGAATACAGTTGGTCTTACAATCGACGGTATAGGTAAGGCTAACCTCCAGACATCTGTTTACTACTTTGAGCTTCTCAAAAAAGCTGGTATTAAGACTCACTATGTAAGCGCTGACATTGACAACGCTACTATGGAAGTTCTTCCTGCAACTGTTTTTGGTCACGGTCTTGAAGTAATCTGCCGCCTTGTTGCTACAGGAAGCTTCATCCGCAGATATGGCGAGTATATTGCTGACGGTACAGTTCTTGAGGGCGGTTATGTTGAGTGTACATTCAAGAACGATGAAAAGGGCGATCCTCTCGTAACAAGCGAAGGTCTTGCTGCTCTTGGTGTTATGACTCCTGAAATGTTTGCAAGCATGAAGGAACAGACTCTCAAAATCACAAAGATTGTTGCTGACGACCTCAAGACTCTTGGTCTTGACCTCTGGGATATCAAGTTCGAGTTCGGCTTTAACAACGACGAAGTTATTCTCATTGACGAAATCGCTTCAGGTAATATGCGTGTATACAAGGGTGACACAATCGTTGATCCTGTTGAGCTTACAAAGATTATCAATAACAGATAATTATATTTATATCACAATCTACGTGAAATCATTAAAGGGCAGTTCTAAACCCAAAGCTATAAAAATTAAGGGCTATCTGATTTTAAATCGGATAGCCTTTTTGTTATTGTAACTATCAGTTATACTTGTTAACCTTTCCAATCTAATTTAACATCTCGTTAATAGAATATTTTGTATATTCTTGCAAAAAAGTTATTGACAATTAATATAATTTGTGATACTATTATAATATGGAGAATTGTATATTCCAACAATAAGCTGAAAAAATACTGTTGCAGCTGCTGTAATGCTTTCTTCATCGGTTTTACTTACACAGAGCAATTCTCATGCAGAGATTTCATCTGTTAAAAACGTCCAATCCCCAGAACGCAGACCTGAACAATGACGGCAGACTTGATGTTTACGATATGATTTTATTGCGAGAAATAGTTGCAGAAACATTATAACCGTAAAGCATAAGGAGTTCCCATAAGACAGAAACAACAGCCCTATTTTAAGGAGGGATTATTATGAAATTATTATCAGCTATTACAACAGCAGCAGTTGCCCTATCAGCAGCTGAAGCCGTTCTTCCTGTTAATTTCATATCATATTCTGCTGACACAACAGAATATAACGGTATGGTATTTGAAGTCCGTGAGAATAATGAGAATGAACTTATTCTGACAGAATACACCGACGCAAAGGGAAATGTAGTAATCCCCGAAAAAATCGGTGATTGCACAGTTACAGCAATAGGTGATAAGGTTTTTAACGGAAATACGGCAATATCAAGGGTTGAACTTCCCGATACTATCAACTATTTCGGCGGCGAAGTCTTTCGTGATTCTTCCATTTCTGACGTGAATATTCCAAAGGAACTCCGAATAATCCCCAGTTACACGTTCAACAATTGTCAGGAACTCGAAACGGTAGAATTCCACGATGATATTTTCATTATTTCAAATACTGCCTTTAAAAAAACAGATATTGCCATTCCCGAGCTGCTGTTTGAACGTGTTTCGGGAAGTACAATAAAAAACTCCAATACTGTGGTGGACTTTCCCAACGGCAACTGGAGTTATTCAGTTTCAACTGACAAAATCAGCAACGAATTATATGTATATGTTAATCAGTACATCGGAACAAATTCTGATATCGTTTTTCCCGATTCACTTTTCGGAGAAACTGTAGACGGTATTGACAAGATTTTTAATTTCAACGGAAAAAGTGTGAAATCAGTAACTTTCCCCAAAATATACAATGAAATAAATGTTGATTTCAGCAACCATTTTGAGCTTAAAAAGGTCACTTTTCTTAGCGATAAAGTAAATCTGAATAACACATCTTTTTACAATACATCAATTGAAGAAATAGCCCTGCCTGTCAATGAAATTTCAGCTAAAAACTTTGAGGGCTGCACCGACCTGAAAAAAATAGAATTCACAGGCAGCGGAACTCTCAATATCGCTAACAACGCCTTTAAAAGCTTTCGTTCAGTTGACAGCGTAACATTCAGCGAGGATTATAAGGAAATAAACATAGGAAGAAACGCATTTGACACTACAGGAATTTCTGAAATTTCAATTCCCTCATCCTGCAATATAGATTTTGCAGCGTTCAGACATTGTGAAAATCTTAAAACTGTTGAAATTGAAAACGGCAATATAATAGGCAACGCATTTCTGGACTGTTCTTCTCTGCAATCTGCAAAATTTAACGGTGATGTCAGCATTGAACGCAACGCATTTCTTGATTGTTCAGCACTAAAAGATATTACAATTGACATTTCAAAAAATTATAACCCCGAAGCTTTCACAAGCTGCGTATCTCTTACTCAGATAAACGGAGTTGATGCCTTTGTTAATGGCGAATTTGCTCCTGAATATAAAGATTTTATTTACAGAAACTTCTATGCAGCAGATGATGTTGGATTTGTAAATCAATTTGTAATGCATAATGTAGCGAAAATAGTACGTGAAAACATTACTGACAATATGAGTGAAACTGAAAAAGTAAGGGTTTTGCACGACTGGGTATGTAATAATACAAAATATACAACAGATGACACGGAGTTGCCGCAATATCATACGGATGCATCTGTTTTAATGATTGATTCCGTAGTGTGTGAGGGGTATGCAAAATTGTGTAATCTGCTATACCACGAAGCCGGAATTGAAACGTACTACGTAAATAATCCCGACCATGCATGGAATATTGTAAAAATTGGCGGACATTACTTCCACGCAGATTCAACATGGGACGACGGAGATAAAATTAATCGGGATAATTTCCTTAAATCTGACAGCCAATTCATAGCCCACGGAGATGCTCACGCTGAATGGAATGCGGATATACCTTCATCACTTCACACATTCCAAAAAGAAGGAACACCTGAATGTAAATATCAGATTGGCGATTTGAACACAGACGGCTCAATATCTGTGGCAGATATTGTAAAAATGAATCGTTATCTTCTTGGTGCTGAACCTGTTGATGAAGAAAACAGTATTCTGTATGATTTCAACTTTGACAGTAGAGTTGATGTGTTTGACCTTATTTATATGCGAATGAATTTTCTTGATAATTCAGAAAATAGTGATTAATAAAAAAGCTATCCGAAACGAAAATCGGATAGCTTTTTTGTATTTATCAGAACAAAATATCCTTGAAACAAAGCTGCGGCTCGTTCTTATCGAAATCCCAGCTGTGGTATGAATCACCGTGACAACGGCACTTTTCAGCACAGTTGCGGCACTTTTCATTTCCATCTGCAAGGTCTTTGCGGAAAATATCAAAGTTATTTTCCCATACATCCTTGAAACGGTCTTTCAGAATATTTCCACGGACAAACTCAGGACGACGCTCAATATCAAGACAAGCTGTAATATCGCCGTTTGCCATAATACTTGCAATATATGTACCTGCAACGCAGAGATAATACCAGTCACGAACCTCACGCTCATACTCAAATCCGAGATAGTGGCTGCATCCGTAAGTTACAGGCTCACCTGCAATACGCTTATTTCTGATAAACTCGAACATATAGCGGTAATCATCGGGAGTGAGGAGCAGCTGTGGATACTGCTTAGCTCTGCCCATTGGTTCCATATTGATAACTCGCCATGAGTCAATATCCATTTCATTAAAAATCTTGTAAAGCTCATCAAGCTGACCGATATTCTCGTGAGTAACAACAGTTGTTACCTGAACAGCCTGAAATCCGCCTACTTCAAGGAGATTTTCAATACCCTGCATAGCAAGCTTGTAACCGCCGGGAGTGCGTCTGAAAGCGTCGTGAGTTTCTTCAAGACCGTCAATACTAACGGAAATTGTGTTCATTCCCACACGCTTCAAATCCTTGGCAACCTGCTTGTCAATGAGAGTTGCATTACTTGTCATACCCCAGCTGAATCCCATTTCATGAGCAGGAGCCATAATATCAAAGAAATCCTTACGGAGAAGCGGCTCACCGCCTGTGATACAAAGCATTTTGTCATGAACGCCGAAATCGCCCTTGATTTCAGCAAGGAATTTTGAATACTGCTGAGGAGTCAGCTCGTCATAAAAGACATCACCGCAGTTACTTCCGCAATGCAGACATCTTTCATTACATTTTATAGTAAGCTCCAGAAACAGGTGACGAAGCTCAGGCTTAATCATAAGACCTGCTCTGTAAGCCTCAATTGTTTTCATATGGTCTTTTTTAACATTTACATCAAGCATTGGTTTGATTCTCCTTAATTAAATGACAACTTAATTATATGACGGCGGTGGTCCATATAATGGGGCAAATGTTGTAGGTATCTCTGTAACCTCATCGTCAGCAGCTGTTGTAGTTGTATCTTCTTCATCATCAGGAACAGTTGTAGTAAACCACGAAGGAGGGCCGTATACAGTCTGAGTCATTGTAGTTTCAGTAACTACATCATCTTCTTTGGAAGTAGTTGTTGTATCTTCTTCATCCTCGGGAACAGCTGTAGTAAACCACGACGGAGGACCGTAAACATCTTGTATATCCTCTCTTGTAGTCTGAACTATGTCTTCTTCATCGGTAGAAACTGTTGTCACAGTAGTCATAATTCCATAAAGAGGCTGAGTAGTATGTCTGATTGTTGTAACAACATCTTCTTCCTCGAAAGTAGTTGTTTTAACAGGCTCTTCCTTATCAATTTTACCAAGCAGGAACTTATTGAGAACTACAAGGTCAGCAACGGAGATTTTCAAATCATAGTTGACATCAGCCATAAAGCTGTAGCTTGTATCATTTTTTGCAAAACGCTCACGGAGCAGAATCATATCGAAAACATCTGTTCTGCCGTCGTCATTTACATCGCCGTAGAATGGGGCAGGGCCGTATACAGGCTGACCGTTTGTCTTTAATTCGGCAATTACAAAGTCAGTTGTAGTTTCCTGCTCATCAGGAACGGGAGTAACTGTTGTAGTTCTTGGAGGGCCATAAAGAGGTACTGTTGTTGTCCTTGTTGTTGTGACAACATCTTCTTCCGTATTTTCACTATCCTCATATGACGGCGGAGGGCCGTATACAGGTGACATTTTTGAATTAAGCTCTTTGATTGCATCGGGAGAAATTGCAGGCTGATTTCCCACAAATTCAGAACCGACAACAGATGTGGTAGTTGAAGTAAAAGCCGCAGCTTCAACAGGTTCGGACGCTGTATTTGCTGTACCGCACATAGCGGCTGCGAAAATTGCGGCAGTCAACGCAGTTTTTTCGGTTTTTTTCATAGTAATACTCCTCTCATAATTTTGTCAATGGGCGGAAAGGCAGTATGGCACAGGCTATTGCCACATTGCCTTGTATTTATACTTATACATATATATTATATATCAATTACATATATTTTTCAAGCAATTTGGCAAATATGAACAAAACTTTGTGACTTTGCACAAAAATGCCATTGTATATTAGTGCAATATCACGAATTTATATTCTTTGAGTAAGCTGTAATTCATTCGCCTGCCGTTGCTTTTATAAAGAAGCTATTGCTCCACCAATTATACCTTGCCAAAAAGACGAAAGTAGAAAGGAAATTTATCAAGGAAGAAAAATGCAGGAATGCTACCGCATTTCAAGTTTTTCTGACGCAGAGAAATTTTCTTTA
>JAFSBM010000071.1 GCA_017437285.1 Ruminococcus sp.
ACACTTTGCGATTTCGCCCTTTATATCCTTTGTTTTCTTTTCTGCGGCAGTCTGTGTTTCAACAGCCTTGCCCAGCTTTTCACGGAGAGCGTTAAGTTTTTCGGCAACCTTATCACTCTTGCTGACAGGCTTCTTTTCTTCCGTCTGCTGAATAATATCAGCCTTAATATTTACATCAGCGTTCATTTCTTTCTGCTCCTTTTTCTCATAAGAATGTTTGCGATTTGTGCTTCGATACTTGAAATATCCGAGTTTATAACGTCAAGCTCCAACTGTTTTTCCTGTCGGAGCTGTACAAATTTTGCTCTTTTCTCTCCAAGCTCATTTATCTGTTCGGTGACGGAAATGTTCCGCCTATATGGATTTATTTCTGTGCGTACCATTCCGCACCTCCTTTTCTCTCTCTTTGGATATAACTTGTCTGCTCCACTGCACCATATCTCCGACAGCTTTGTAAAAGTCACGTTTGGGGAAACGCATTTGCAGCAGCTCGTTAAAATCCTTAACTCCGTTTTTTATACAGTCTGTTACAACCAGACATCTATCGCCAAAGCTTTTTCTGAACTTACTGCCTGCACTGTCATTGTCAACGCAAAGAATAACGGTCAGATTTTTATTCAGCAAATCTTCTACAACAGTAGGCTTCAAGCCTGCCATTGCAACGAATTTACAGTTATTTTCTTTAGGATAAAGCTGCATAAAGCTCATAAGGTCTATGGAGCTTTCAAACACATACGCTTTATCGGGTATCCCTCTGTCATATTGAAAATATGAGTCGGTTGTGCCCTGCGACACTCCTTTATAGCTTTTCAGCTTTTTTCTTACGGTCTGCTGTATTTCGGGTGTTTCATACCTGTTATCTGATACAAGGGATATGAGGTCTGATAATATTCTGAAATTCTCACTATCGGAAATAATGTTGGCTTCATTTGGGTATACATATCCCGCAAAGTTCAGACTTGTATCTGAAAATACTCTTTCCAGCATTTCCGCTTCGTATGGCTCTACTGATAAAATCCGTTTTTCCTCAATATCCGTATATTTGGTATTACCGACAGCATACTTTTTTCTTCCCGTTCCGTGTACCTCCGCACCGCAGGGAGCATTGTCCCTGCGATGAAGAAATACAGCATTACCCTTATCGTCCTGATACAGTAGTCCAGCCTTAACAAGCTCATCAATAACAGCGGGTGATATGCTTCTTTCCTTCATCAGATACGCATATATCCGTCTGTTATTTTCAGACTTTGATGGAATAACAAGAGGTTTCTTTTCCTCGACAGGCTTGGGAGCGTAAATGTTTTTTCTTCCGACAGCATAATCTTTGCTTGGAGTTTCACCGTTAAGAGCTTCACATACAGCTTCGGGAAATGTCATATCAAAAGCGTTCATCAGGCAATGCACAAGTCCTATGCCGCCGACGTGACGGGAATGTATGTAATATTCCTGTGTGCTGTCCTTAACTTTTAAACCGCCAAATCCGTGTATATGGGTTTCTCTGCCCTCACGCTCACAGGAATAGCCTTTCATTCTGAAATATTCCGTTATCCCTTGTGCATTTGCTCTTTCTATCTGCTCATCGGAATAAAACATAATTATCTTGCTCCGTTATTTCTGCCCCTGTTCTGACTCTGTGCTTCTCTTATCTGCACCTTGTCTGCCCATTCAGCCATATTCTTTACAGCTTCGATAAAATCCTTGCTTTTTACACCGTCAAGAGTTACGGCGGACTTTTCACCGTCATACTTTGCGGAGTGCTCAATACCGTGCTTTGCGGCTTCTTTTGAAATGGTATATGCTGTTTTAGCGTCGGTCTGGATAAAAGTCTTGTTCTGAATATCCTTGAAGCCTTCACGATTGAAATATGTAGGCTCTCTGTTCTGCTGGGGCTGTGAATATGAGCTTTCTCTCTGTACGGGAGCTTCACTGCGGTACTGTGCAGGACGTGCCTGCTCCTTGCCGAAATATGCGGGTGCTCTCTGCGGCTTCTTTTCCTGACGTTCAGTTTCGGGAATATTAAATTCCTTTCTCACCGCTTCAACAAAAGCTTTGTCCTTTACACCGTCAAGGGTTACAGCTGACTTATCACCGTCATACTTTACGGAATGTTCGATACCAAACTTCTGTGCTTCCTGTGAAATTGTGTATGCGGTCTTTGCGTCTGTACGGATATATTCTTTGTTCTGAATATCCTTAAAGCCTTCACGGTTGAAATATGTAGCTCCCTTGTCCTGCTTCGGCTGTTCAGGCTGACGTCCGAAATATGCAGGACTGCTCTGCTGTGTCTGCTCACGTCCGAAATATCCCTTATTCTGCACGGGTGCGGAATGTGTCTGTTCGGGGATATTAAATTCTGCCCTCATAGCTTCAACAAAGGCTCTGTCCTTTACGCCGTCAACCGTAACTGCCGACTTTGCTCCGTCATACTTTGCGGAAAACTCAATATTCGCCGCTGTTGCTCTTTGTGCAATCTGAAACGCTGTTGCTGCGTCCGTGTTCAGATAGGTCTTGTTTTCGATTTCCTTAAATGCTTCCTTGTTATAATATTTAGGTGCTCTGCTTTCGTAACTCATATCAATTTCCTCCGTTTGTTTTTCTTCAATTAAATTTGCTGTTTCATTTATCTTGGAAACAAGTTCTGCTGCTATATCTGCAAGTTCGGGATTTTCTTCTGCATAAGCCTGCAAAGCTTCAACTACCGTGTCAATATCCTTGTCCTCAACAAGCATTTTCACTGTTTCCTGCTTAACCTCGTCAATATTACTGCGGTCATCTCCGCATAAAAACTCTGCGGATTTCAACGCAAGATATGACATAAGCATTTTTTCGTCGGAGCATACAAGCTTGTTTCTGCCTGTTTTCTTCGCCTTATACACCGCTTCATCGGCATACTTGAACTCGCTGTCAAATACGGCTCTTGCATTTTCAGCGGTCATTTCCATTTCTGGTGACATATTATGAAGTCCCATTGAAACAGTTACCTTTATTTCAACAGGCTCATCATTTTTTGTAACATTATGTATCGTATTTTCAATCTTCATACGCAGACGTTCCGAAACATCAACCGCTGTTTCGGGAGAGCAGTTAAGGATACATAAAAGCTCCTCTCCGCCCATTCTGAACGCACAGTCTGCACCTGTTCTTGTGGCTTCCTGCAATGCTTCCGCTACATCTTTAAGGATAATGTCACCTGATTTGTGTCCGTATGTATCATTCACGTCCTTGAAATGGTCAATGTCAATCATCAGAATGTTTACGCTTCGTCCGCTGTTGATGTTTCCTACAAGTGTATTTGCAAGGTATTCGTTAAGCCCCTGTCTGTTTTTAAGGTGGGTAAGCTCATCGGTAATTCTGCCTTGATGTTCAAACTCCTTACGCAGACCAAGCTCAACAGTATTTACAACCTGTCCGCCCTGACGGAAGTAATCATAATCATTTGGTGTAAATCCACTTTCCTTTTCTGCAACGATAACTCCCAAAGAGTTGCCGTTTGCGGAAACAAGAGGGATAACAGCTTCTTTGCTGTCGGATATAATGCCCTTGTTTTCATACGCTGATTTGATTTCATCTGCCGATTGTGTTTCCTGCCAATCACGATAATCACCGTGAGTAAAAAATTTACCATTGCTGTTGTCATAGCAATAGAATTTTGCGTTTTCACACTTTGTAAGCTGCTTTGTCATACTCTCGATTTCGTCCATTGTTTCCTCGATAGACTGGCTTTCGACAATAGCTGTAACAAAGTTGTTTATAATATCAATGCTGTTTTCAACAGAGGTAAGACGTTTTTCAAGTGCTTCTACCCTTTTGAGCAATTCCTGTTCATTCATTGAAATACACCTCCGCTACACTATGTAGTTATTTTCATTCAGATAATCGTCCTTGCCGTAAATATGAGCTACGGCAGCATAGTCGATAGCGGTCTGAATTGCTCCGATATGCTGGGCGAAAAATTCAAACTGTGCCGCTTTTTCAATGGAAAACTCGGCTTCGGATAAAAATTCACTGCGTTCCTCATCGGTCATAATCTCAACGCCGATTACATCATAAAAATACTTTTCAAAAAAATCTTTCGTGTGTTCCTCGCCGTCCATACCGAAAATTCTGATTGTCACATCACGGCAGTATTCTTTGATAAAAACTTTCATTAGTCACCTGCTTTCTATGTTTCAACGCCAGCCTTACGATTGGCTTTATCCTGTATGTGCTTCTGCTCTGCTGACTTCTGCTGTGAAGATAAAGCTTCAGCCTGCTTCTTTTTATCATCTGCGGCAGCTTTAAGGTCACTCAAGGACTGCAACAGCCTGTTTGCCTTTCTGTGTTCCACAAGTCTGTGATACTGTTCCTTGATAAGCCTGTCCGCATATTCACGCTGTTCGGGTGCGATTTCCTTCCACACGCTTTCGGGAATAACAATACATTCACCCTGCTTTTTAAGCTGTCCGTCACGAGAGCACATCTGAATAATGCCCCAAATCTTATTGAAATCGAAAAGCTGGGAGTGAAATGCTTTGCTGTCAATTTCCGCAAATTTCTTGTTCCTTAACACACCCACAATTACCTTGCCGTTATGGAATACCTCAAAAACGGTATCCTCACCAAATG
>JAFSBM010000072.1 GCA_017437285.1 Ruminococcus sp.
TAATTATAGCAAACGACAAAATCTTTTGGCGTTTGCTATTTGCCGATCCGCACGGAGCAAACTTTAGTTTGCGGATGTGCGAGGCACTTTAAATCATTAATTATAGTGAATGTCAAATTATATTTGACGTTCACTATAATTAAACTTCTTCAAATTCCTCATCGTCAACGTATTCCATTGCTTCTTCCATTCTCTGGAGGAAGAACTCGGAAACCTGCATAAATTCCTCATCATCGTCAATTGACGCAAGGATTTCTTCGCCGTCCTCAAAAATTGATTTGAGGATTACAAGGTCGCAGTCGCTGTTGAGGAAATCCTCGTCCTCAATTGCAGGAACCATGGCAAAATACTGCTCACCGTTAAGCTCAGCGGCATCAATTAACTCAAAATTCTTTTTGTTGCCCTCAGCGTCGATAAGCTCAAATAATTCGGGTGTGTACTCGTTCATTTCAGACATAATTTACTCCTTCTCGGCAATATTGATGTGCCATTTGATATTTTTATTATACACTATTTTTACGGAAATTGCAAGCGTTAATTTCTGGCGGTTACGGTTCGATTTCAACAGCTCTGCCCTGTGCAAGGCTTGCCGCACAGTCGAGATACCGCTGGTTACTGCTGCCACGGAATTTTATTTCCCAATCCTTTTTGTCAATTTCAAACTTTCCGTCAATGAGATAATCCGACATTTCAAGAAGTCTGCCCCAGCCGTTTTTATCCCTGTTTTCGTAAAGTTCCTCAAACGTAAAGCCTGTGTAGGTTATGATATTAAGTCCCAGTTTTTTGATTTCCACAGCTAAATCAGCAAGGGCATCAGCCTGCATAAACGGCTCACCGCCGCTGAATGTCACACCGTCAAGGAGGGGATTGCCCTTGATTTTTTCAAGAAGTTCAGCTGAATCCACATCATATCCGCCGTTGAAATCGTGAGTTTCGGGATTGTGGCAGCCCTTACAATGGTGAGGACAGCCCTGAGTGAAAATTGTAAATCTGATACCCACACCGTCAACAATTGAGTCATTGACAGTACCTGCAATTCTGATTTTCATATATTAACTCCTATAAATGCCCTGTGAAATACATCACAGGGCATTTTATTAAACTGAATGTTTTATTCTGTCGTGTTCCTCTGCACGTTTACCGTTATTGAAACGGTCAAGAGTACCTACAAGATAGCCTGTGATACGTCTTATTCTGTCAAATGCAGCTGCACCGTTATGCTCAGTTCTGCCGCAGCATGGGCAAACATCGCCGATAATTCCTGTATATCCGCAGCATGGGTCACGGTCAACAGGGTGGTTGATTGCACCATAGCCGATACCTGATTCTTTCATACAGCGGACAATCTTCTCAAATGCTGCAAGATTTTCAAGGGGGTCGCCGTCAAGCTCGATATAGCTGATATGACCTGCATTTGTAAGCTCGTGATATGGAGCCTCAATCTTGATTTTCTCATATGCGCTGATTGGGAAATGCACGGGAACGTGGAAAGAATTGGTATAGTAATCACGGTCGGTTACGCCCTCGATTATACCGTATTTCTTAGCGTCCATACGCACAAAACGTCCTGAAAGTCCCTCAGCAGGAGTTGCAAGAAGTGAGAAGTTAAGACCTGTTCTCTTTGCCTCCTCGTCAAGACGGTTACGCATAGCTGTAATAATTTCAAGTCCCAGTTCTCTTGCGTCCTCGGATTCACCGTGGTGGCTGCCGATAAGTGCTTTAAGAGTTTCAGCAAGTCCGATAAATCCAACGGAAAGTGTACCGTGTTTGAGGATTTCGCCTACTGTATCATCGGGAGAAAGCTTATCGGAGTCAATCCAGATACCCTGTCCCATAAGGAATGGGTAGTTTCTCACACGCTTCTGAGCCTGAATCTGATAACGATGAACAAGCTGTTCAATTGCTAAATCCATCATATCTTCAAGCATATCGAAGAAAAGACCAACATTGTGATTAGCCTTGATAGCAAGACGGGGGAGGTTAATTGAAGTAAAGCTGAGGTTGCCTCTGCCTGTTACAATTTCCTTTTCCTTGTCGTAGTTATTGCCGATAACTCGTGTACGGCAACCCATATAAGCAATTTCTGTATCGGGATTGCCCTCTTTGTAATACTGGAGATTGAAAGGAGCGTCGATAAACGAGAAATTGGGGAAAAGACGCTTTGCAGAAACTCTGCATGCAAGCTTGAATAAGTCGTAGTTGGGGTCGGTAGGATTGTAGTTGATACCGTCCTTGATTTTGAAAATATGTATCGGGAAAATCGGTGTTTCGCCGTTTCCAAGTCCTGCCTCCTGTGCAAGGAGAACATTCTTTATAACCATTCTTCCCTCTGGGGAAGTATCAGTTCCGTAGTTGATTGAGCTGAAAGGAGTCTGAGCACCTGCACGGCTGTTCATGGTGTTGAGGTTGTGAATAAGAGCCTCCATAGCCTGATAAGTTGCTCTGTCTGTTTCCTTTTCGGCATTTCTCTTTGAAAATTCCTGAATTTTCTCTGAAATATCCTTGTCCGTATACTTTACGAGAAGTTCCATTTCCTTTTCACGATAGCCGTTGTCATCTGCAAGATTAGGAATGAGATTATATTTTTCAAGCATTTCAGCCTTGATTTCCTTGGAAACCTCAATTCCGTTTTCGATTCCGCCGATAAGCTCCAACGCTCTGCCCACATTCTGAATATACTTTGCGGCATAAGTCTTTTTTACACCCTCTGCCATTGCGTAATCAAATGTAGGAACGCTCTGTCCGCCGTGCTGGTCATTCTGGTTTGACTGAATTGCAATACAAGCAAGGGCGGAGTAGCTTGAAATATCGTTAGGTCGTCTTAAAAATCCGTGACCTGTTGAAAATCCGTTATTGAAAAGCTTTATGAGGTCAATTTGTGTACAGGTAGTTGTAAGAGTATAAAAATCAAGGTCGTGAATGTGAATATCACCGTTGCGGTGTGCCTTGGAATGTTTAGGGTCGAGAACGTACATTCCATAGTATTCCTTAGCGGATACAGAGCCGTATTTCAGCATTGTACCCATAGCTGTATCGCCGTCAATATTGGCATTTTCACGCTTAATATCGCTGTCCTTTGCATCGCTGAATGTCAGCTCATTGAGAACGCACATCAGATTTGTTTTCATCTCTCTTGAACGTGTTCTCTCGTAGCGATAAAGAATATAAGCCTTGGCGGTTTTAGCGTGGCCTTTTTCAATGAGAACCTTTTCTACAAGGTCCTGTATTTCCTCAACGGTAGGGATTTTACTGCCGTTGGTTTCTTCGTAAAGACTGCATACCTCTGCTGCAACTTCCATAGCGGTTGACATATCTGTACCGCCGCAGGACTGAGCTGCCTTGAAAATAGCGTTAGCTATTTTTTCCACATTAAAGGGAACTTTACGTCTGTCCCTCTTAATAATATGAATAATCATTTCAACTTACCTCCAACACAATATATTGTATCTCCCTTGTTAATATCTACTTCTTTTTATTGTCGTTATATATTAGTATAATGCAAAATTTTCTTTTTGTCAATTGTACAATTACACAATAGAGAATGTTTAATCCTTTTGAGTTTTTATACAATCTGCACTATACTTTTACCGCAATCCGACATTTTTGCCGATATTACGACATTTGCAATATTTGTGTTATTCTTGTGACAGCAATACAAGATATAGTATTTCTCACAAGATATAGTAATAGCTGTAATAATTACTGTACAACGTGAGTGAGTATGTAATCCACTACTTTATTGCAGCCTTCCTCTGAAAGGGAAAGGGTTTCATATGACCAGTATTTTTCGTCCAGCTTGCCTGATTCGGATTTGAGTGCAGTATTTGTATCAATGCAGTAAATACCTGCGTCATTGCACATAGTAATCAGTTTGCTGTTAAAGTCGTTTATCTTTTCATTTGAAAGTTCATCTGTATCATAAATAACAGGGGGGAACTCCATAACGTAAATTTTCATATCGGGAACAGCTGATTTGAAGCTGTTAATAAGCTTGGAATACTCTGAAATTACTGCGTCAACCTCAGTTGTTTCGATTTCCGCACCAAACATAAGGTAAAGTGCGGAGGGCTTTTTCTGCTTGATAATCTCATAAGGTGAAAGATTACCGAATGAGCTGTCCTGTTTGAGATTTGTTACAGCTGCAAGATTATAGTCAGTTCCGCCGAAAACGGTTTCTTTGGCAAATCCGAATCCGCTGATTCCTGCAAGAGTGCTGTCTGTAATAAGACTGCAGCCTGAAAAATAACTGTCCTCGGATTTTGCAGACTGTGGAACAGGGTTTGAGGATTTGGAATTTTCCTCATCGGGCTTTGCGGTATCTGCGGAATTTACGTCGGAGGAACCATCACTTTCATCGCTGTCGGAAGATGTAAGAGATGTTCCGAATTCTTCTTCAAGAAAAGCGTCATTAGTATTGACATTTATCATATATATCAGAAAACAAAAGAAAAAAGATAAAAAGAAAATGCCGAAAACAGTACCAAATTTAAATTTAAGCTTTGGACCGCCCTTTTTTCTTACCTTTTTTCGCTGAACAGTTCTGTTCTTTTCCATAAACCTACTCCTTTGATTAACCTATACCAATCTCATTTCAAACTATCATATACTATTATAACCTTTTTGAAAATATTTTTCAAGTCTTTTTTAATAAATTATATATATTACCTGTTACATACAAAGAAATAACAAAGATGTCATGTATTCTTAATGTCAGTTATTGTAATTTCTTTTGAATAATTGAGCAGAAAACGCTTTTTATATTTCATTCTTGAATATTTTGAAATGTTGTTCATATAAATCACGTCATATGCACCGCCAACTGCACCTACAATCGGCACACCCTGCAAGAATTTCATATAAAGCAGCTCTGTTGACAGAACTCGGCTTGTGTTGAGAATTTGCTCTGAACGATTGTATCCTGCGGGCAGCTGAGGATTTTGAATGTAGCTGTCGATTTTCTTGTTGATTTCTTCGAGGTGACTGCCATAGGACACAGAACCCTCAATAAGCAGCAGAATGAAGTATTTTTCCTCCTCAGTTTCGTAGCTGAAACCGTATCTGATTGCAATTTCGTAAATACAGCGTAAAATCATTCCCGAAAATACAGGAATATCAGGCAGACCCATGCCGAGAAGTCCCATACCGATTCCCGAAACTCCCGATACAGCGAGGTTTACACCGCCTGCCATATCTGCCTTTTTTGACAGCTTCTTCAGAGATTTGCCTGTTCCTCGTATTCTTGCGGCATATAAATCAACCTGAAAATCCTTTTCGAGTTCATCTTTTTTATAGGTTAATTCGATGATTGATGTGCCTTTGTCGAAAATCAAGGAAAATGCCTTTGAAAAAGCGAGGTTTATATTTTCGTGCAGCTTTGCAGGGATTTTATCGGCAAGAAAACGATTTACAACGGATTCCTTGTGATTTTTTCTGCTTGCGATAAACCTTTTTTCCTTTGCAATGAGCTTTTTCAGCTCTCTCTCGTGATGTGTATTATTCATAATTTTCCCCCATATCCTGAGGCATTACTGCCCTGTTATTGATGTGCAATTACCATTTTGCCAAAATTGAGGCGTAACTGCACATATATATTATATCAGAATTTCTCTGAAAATGCAATAGCCGTATGCCCATAAAAAACGGGATGCGTCAAACATCCCGTTAATATTTTTACTTAAAAGTGTAATTGCGAAAAATGACCTTATTCACTCAGTTTTTTGAGAATTTCTTCAGCTGTAATCGGCTTAGAATAGAAATATCCCTGCAAACTGCCAATCTTATTGTATTCTCTTACACAGAGGCGGATTTCATCATTTTCAATTCCTTCTGCACATACATCAGCTGAAAATGCACCTGCCAAATCGGAGATAAACTGAACTGAACTCTTATCGGTATTGTCAGTCTTGATATTCTTAACGTATTCTCTGTCGATTTTTACAACATCAACAGGAACGGCACGGAGAAAATCAAGAGAAGCGAAACCTGTTCCGAAGTCGTCAACTGCAATCTTGATGCCGTTCTGACGGAAATTAGCGAACATATTTCTGAGAAGTCCCATATCAAGAGTTCTGCATCTTTCGGTAATTTCAAGACAGAGATTACTGCTTGGGAAGCCTGTCTGCTCAATGATTTCAAAGAGGTCATTGACAAAACCGTTCTTTTCAAGCTGTGTATATGAAAGATTTACGCTGACAGTCATATTCGGATTTTTTTCAAGGAACTTCTTTCCGTCTGCCATAGCCTGACGGAGAATCCACTTGCCAAGCTCAGGGAAAAGAGCGTCCTGTTCAAGTACGGGAATGAAATCGGCAGGGGAGATAGTACCCAATTCCTCGTTCTTCCAGCGGATAAGAGCCTCAACACCGTTGATTTTCTCATTTTTTGAGTTAACAATAGGCTGATAGCATAAGTAGAAACCTTTGCAGCCTTCGGCAATGCTGTTGCGGATGACATTAATGCGACGGATGAAGTCACGATTGTCAGCATTAACAATATTGTCGAAAACAACAAAGCTTCCGCACTTCTTATGCTTAGACTGATAATAAGCGTATCTGAGGCATGAATAATATGCCTGTGAACTGATGTCGAATTTCTCTGAAAGGATTGCACCGCCGTTGAGGGAAAGAACAACTCTCTGACCATCAACGAAAAACTCAGTTCTGAGGTATGTATTCAGCTCTATGTAGATTTTTTCAGCTTCTTCAATGGTGAGATTTTCGGATATAATAGCAAATCTTGTGCCGTCCATTTTATAGATAATGCTATCCTGAGGATACATTTCAATAATTTTTCTTGAAAGTATCTGTAAAGCACGATTTCCGAAAGTATACCCGTATAAGTCGTTGATATTGGAAAATGCTGAAAGTCCGACCATAATGATAAGCTGCGGATGACCTGAGAAGCTTACGCCTTTTACGTCTTCGAGGAATCCGTATAAATTTCGCAATCCTGTAACCTGGTCAATACAGTTGAGGTCGTTGTGATTACGAATTACACCGCAGAAGTATTCGGGCTGGTTGTTTTCATCCCAGATTATGGAGCCTTTGCAGGTGCAAATGGAATACGCACCGCTTGCGTCCTTGACCTTATACTGAATGTTGTGTTCTGCAATTACTCCTGCAAAAACGTCCTTGATACTCTGCACATAGGCTTCCACGTAGTCGGGGTGAATACGCTCCAGCCAGATTTTATCGGTATCCACGATATATCTGTCGGGGAGTCCGTAGTAATTAACGGCAGTATCAGACCAACGGGAGATATTGTTTTTTACATCCACCACATAGACATAAGTGCCCTCAGACGAGATGCTTAAAGCGTTGAATAGATTATCTAATTTTTTTGTGTTGTTTTTCTGCACAAGAATCACCACCATTTGTTGAGTCTGCGACAAATTACTCTTTGTGTCTATAATTCGTCTTGATTGGTAAATGTTTTGATTTGTTTATATTATGTACAAATATACTATTGCTAATAATATTATAACACATTTTTTGTGCATTTTCAATATACTTTTATACCAAAAATTACATTGGTCTTTTGTGTATTTTGAGATGCCCTTGAGTGCAACTTGTGTCAGAGGTGAAAAAAGTGCGGAAAATCAGCGATATTTATATACTGTAGCAGCCTCAAATCCGTCAAGGAGAGTTGTCATACTTCCGAATGCCATACCTGTTCCCTTGGCAACGCAGTTTACAGCGTCCTTGGCGATTGTGCAGTTTATGCCGAGAGTACGCTTGATAAGCTGAGTAAGACCGCCCAATAACGCACCGCCGCCTGTGAGAAGAAGTCCGTTGTCGTAAATATCGCCTACAAGTTCAGGTGGAGCATCTTCAAGAACTTTTCTTATTGCCTCCATAATGAGGAAAGTTTCGTCCTCAATCGCCTGATAAAGTTCAATTTCGCTCAGCTGAATCTGTGCAGGGAGTCCCTTTGCAAGACTTCTGCCCTTGACAGTATATGTTACCTCATCTGTGGGGTCATAGAGGTTGCAAAGCTCGATTTTCAGCTTTTCCGCTGTACGCTCGCCAATGAGAAGCTTGTACTTGTTCTGGAGATACTTGACAATAGCCTTGTCAATGGTATTTCCTGCATTTTTAATTGTGTGAGAAGTAACAACACCGTTCATTGAAACGATAGCCACATCGGTAGTACCGCCGCCGATGTCAACAATCATATGTCCTTTTGCCTTGGCGATATTAACACCAGCACCAATCATAGCGGCAATAGGCTCCTGAATGAGGTATACCTGACGTGAACCTGCACTTTTAGCGGCTTCAACAACGGCACGGCTCTCAATATCCGTAATAAATGAGGGAACGCAGATAATAATTCTTGGCTTTATAAGCTGTTTTCCCGTAACTTTTAAGATAAATTCACGAATCATACTGTGAGCAAGGTCATCATCGGAAATAACTCCGTTGCTGACAGGTCTTGCAACGCAGATATAATCGGGATTTTTGCCAATCATTTCATAAGCTTCCTTGCCAACTGCAAGAACTCGTTCTGTGCGTGTGTTGTAGGCAATAACTGAGGGTTCGCTGAGAATTACGCCCTTTTTGCCCATTGTCATAACTATATTGGATGTACCAAGGTCTATTCCGATATCTGTGTTTGCCATATTTCTTCCTTTCTGTGTGACAGCATATGTTTAAGACAGGTATAACGGCCTGTCCGTCTGTTATTATCAACCATTTTGTTTATGTATTCTTCCGAACCTACGAGAATCAGAAGTTTTTTTGCTCTTGTAACAGCGGTGTACAGCAGATTTCTGTAGCACAGCTTTTCAAATACGCCCATAACAGGCATAATTACAGCTTCAAATTCACAGCCCTGACTTTTGTGAACGGTAATTGCATAGGCAAGTTCAACCTGTGACAGAAGTTCAAAGGTGTAAACCGCAAGTCTGCCGTCAAAGTTAATCTGAACGGTTTGTGCGGCAGGGGATATGGCTATAATTCTGCCAATATCGCCATTGAAAATGCCTGTTCCCTGCTCATTGTCCTTTTTCCACACAATGTCATAGTTGTTGCGTATCTGCATAACCTTGTCGCCTACACGGTAAGTATAGAGAAATCCTTTGTGTTCAGCTTTATCCCTTGCAGGAGGATTGAGTTTTTCCTGTAAAACCTTGTTCAGTTCAACTGTGCCTACCGTTCCCTTGCGAGAGGGAGCAATAATCTGTATATCGTCCATTGGCGAATACTTGTAGGCATTGGGCAGACGGCGTTTCGCAAGGTCAACCACTAAATCTATTGCATTGGGGAATTCAGTTCTCTTGAAGAAAAAGAAATCGCTGTCCTTGCGTGTAACATCGGGATATTCTCCCGATACGATTTTGTGGGCATTCATAACAATTGAACTTTGCTGAGCCTGACGGAAAATTTCAGTCAGCTCCACCACGGGAACGCATTTGCTTGCAATAATATCTTTCAGAAGATTTCCTGCACCAACTGAGGGCAGCTGGTGAAAGTCCCCAACCATAATAAGACGGCAGCCAAGCCTTAATGCCCTTAAAAGCTTTTCAAAGAGAATGGAATCAACCATTGACATTTCATCAATTACGATTACATCGCAATCGAGGGGATTATTCTCATTATGGGCAAAAACAAGCCTGTCTGAGGTATCGAAAACCACTTCAAGAAGTCGGTGAATTGTCTTAGCCTCTCTGCCTGTCAGGTCAGACATACGTTTTGCGGCTCTGCCTGTGGGGGCGGCAAGGAAAACCTTGTCACCACGCTTTTCAAATATGGAAATTATAGCGTTAAGGGTAGTAGTCTTACCTGTACCGGGACCGCCCGTAAGCACCATAAGTCCACGTGAAACGGCAGTTGTAATAGCCTGACGCTGTTTTGCTTCATATTTTATATTTTTCTCCGCTTCCTCCATATCAATGAGGGTATCGTAATTGAAATCTTCGGGAGAAATGAAATCACGGATTACGTTAATTCTATCCGCAATCAGCTGTTCCGCATAGTAGAAATCGGGGAGAAACACGAACTCATTATCATCAATAATATAGTTGAAAAGCTCGTTATCCTCCAGCCCTGCGTTATAGGAATCATAAAATTCCTTTTCGGAAATATTCAGCTTATCTGAAACAACTTTAAGCAGATGTTCAATAAGCATACAGGTGTGACCTCTTTCGGAAAATGCACGGAGAATATATTGAATTCCTGCAATAATTCTCTTGTCGGAATTTCGTGGAATATCAAGTTCACGGGCAACTGAATCGGCACGTGTAAATTCCACATCAATACCGTCGGAGCAGAGAATATATGGATTCAGCTTTATAAGGTCAAGAGAATTTCCGCCATATCTGCGAAAAAGATTCATAGCAAATTTAGGCTTTATATTGAATTGAGAAAGAAAAGAAGTGACGGCTCTGAGGGAAAACAGCTTTTTAGCCTCCTCAGCGATTTCGTCGCATTTTTTTCGGGAAATGCCTTTGATTTCGCTGAGTCGGTATGTATTATTTTCGATAATTTCAAGGGAAGCTGCCCCGAACATATTGACGATTTTCTTTGCAAGTCCGGGACCTATGCCTTTAATAGCACCTGAGGCGAGATATTTTTCAATATTCACAGCATTTTCGGGCAGCTTTCTTTCGCAGTATTCAGCCTTGAACTGAGTGCCGTATTTCTGAGAAGTTGTATAGTTGCCCTCAAGAATAAGCACTTCGCCCTCCTCAATATCGCCCAGGTTGCCGAAAACAGGGATAAGTTCTCCGCCTGCATCAAGGTCAAGAACGATATAGCCGTTTACAGGGTTTTTGAAAAGTATATTTTCAACTGAACCTTCAATATGAAGAAATTCTCCAGCCATTTCCAAATTCCTTTCGTTTATTCAATCATTCACTCATTTCTATTATACTACATTTTTTCCTGAAATGCAAATATTTCAGCAAAAAAATTTTTCATTTCGGTATAATGAATAAAAGCGGCATCGGGATTATTGTCAACAAAGCGGCTGCACAGGTCAATCTGACGATTATTTGCAGAAAAATCCACAAGTACAACCTTTCTTCTGCCGCATCCCCAACGCATAAGATATTCCAGACGCATATCGAAAAGTTTATCGTCGGCATAGACAGGAAGAACTGTCACATAAGCAGGTGCACCGTCAATTGAAATATCCGTAAACAGGTTTACGATTTCGATAATGGCAATAACTGCGAGAATTACCGCAGCTGTTATAATAATTCCGTCCATAGCAAAAAACTCCTTTCTGCACATTATATGCAAAAAGGAGAATTTGTGTTATAGCGGATTGACTGCCTTTTTCTTTTTGAGGTGAAAAAGAATAGCAAAGAGAATTATCTGTACCGTAAAAGTCATTGTCCAAGAAATGATATAGGAGATGTAGAGGACTTCAAGAGTGTGGTATTCGGGTATTGCGAATACGGAGTAAATCCAGATAATTCGGAAAACGCAAACACCCATAACGGTAATTATCATAGGGAGGACGCTGCTGCCAAGTCCACGGAGTAAGCCTGTGGAAACGTCCATAATTCCGCAGAAACAGTATGGAACAGCAATATAAAGCAGACGGGTAATGCCGTATCTTATAGCTTCATCCGAATCGGGAATGTAAATGGAAAGGAGAGGACGGCTGAAAATATAGGAAGATACACCGAGAACTGTACCGACGGTAAATACAAATCCGAGGGAGATAAAAGCTGTCTTTTTCACACGGGTGAAATTATTTGCACCGTGATTTTGACCTGTGAAGTTGAGAGCCGATTGAGTAACGGAATTCATTGCAGTATAGACAAATCCCTCAATATTTCCGGCGGCGGAATTGCCTGAAACCGCAATTGAGCCGAAAGAGTTGATAGAGGACTGAATAAGCACATTTGAAATTGAGAAAAGTGAGCCTTGAATACCCGCAGGCAGACCAATTCGCAGAATTTTCAAAAGGGGCTTCATATATAATTTCATTTTTTTAGGAATGAATTTGCAGGAATCTGTACGCTTCATCAGAGTGCGGATAATAAGCACCGATGAAAGACATTGTGAAATTGTAGTTGCAAGGGCAACACCTGCCACGTCCATTTTAAAGACGATTACGAAAAGCAGATTGAGGAGAACATTTACAACGCCTGCAACTGTGAGGTGAATGAGAGGGGAGCGGGTATCACCTGCGGCACGGAGAATTGATGCACCGAAGTTGTAAAGCATACTTCCGATAATTCCGCAGAAATAAATCTGCATATAAATGGTTGAAAGGCGAATTGTATCATCGGGAGTCTGCATAAGTCTGAGGATTGTTTTTGCTCCCGAAACTCCCACAACAGTGAGAATAAGGCCGCAAATAAGGGCAAGGGGAACTGATGTATGTACAATTCGGTGAATATCATCGTCTTTTCCTGCACCGATTGCGTGAGCCACGGAAACGCCTGAGCCTACGGAAAAACCGATAAAAAGATTTGTAATGAGGTTTATAACGGGGCCTGTTGCACCTACAGCACCAACTGAAACGCTTCCGCAGTATTGCCCGACTACGACCAAATCCGCCGCATTGAAAAGAAGCTGCAGAACACCTGTGAGAATTATGGGAATTGTATATGTTATGATTTGTTTAAGCAGAGGACCACGAGTCATATCAATGGATTTGCTGTTCATATGAAAACCTCCTTATGTGCAAGATGTACAAATATTACATCTCTGTTTTGTTGCATATTACTATCATATTATATTTTACTCCTTTGATTTCAATTTGTAAAGACATAAAAAAATATTCTATGTATTATTCAGTTTTATGCGACTGTCATTAATATTTTATGTAGACTTTTTATACAAAAATACCGCACAGAAATTCCGTGCGGTAGTCTGTTAAATTTCGAATTTTGATATAAAATCTTCAACCTTGTCCTGTTCAATGCCGAAAGCTATGGAAATCTCCTTGTCAATGAGTTTTTTTGCAAGTTCAAAATTTCTTCTGTCGGCTTTTATAAGCTGTTTTCCGCTTTTTTCACGGCTGATTTTTTTACAGTAAATTTCCTGCATAATGCTTATTAATGCCTTATAATCGCCTTTTTTTACAGCGTCATTGAAATTTATGCTTTTATCATATGGAGCAGCTGTGCCGCATTTCATCATTTTTATAATTTCAATAAGAGTTTCCTTTGAAAGCAGTGAACGGAGCATTTCGTCAGCCTTTTCCGAGGGAACATAAAAAGTTGTATTCAGTTCAAGAGGTGTAAGAACGATATATTCTTTGCTGCCGTTTCCGTCAAAATCCTTTTCTACCATATCGCCAATACAGCATATTTCCGTGCCGCCATAAATCACATTCTGACCTTTTTTAAAATTCAAATAATCTGCCCCTTTCATATTGCTCCCCCAACTAAACCTTGCCGTCAAATACTCGGCATTTTGGCAAGTTTTAATTGGTAGAGCAATAAAGTGTATAATATAATTATACCACTTCTGGGAATTCTTTTCAAAGCCACTTTTGCACAAAAATCCCTGCTGTGTTTTTGGTGAAAAAGCTCATATAAAGCCTGCCGAAATGGCAGGCTGAAGTTACATTTTCTTTTTGTAATATGTCTTAACTGCAACAGTAATAATTGCTCCGACCAAAACATCAATACAAAGTGTAATTGATACGATTTCGCTGAAAAATCCGCTTACAATAACAGCAATTGCAGTCAGATAGAGTGAAATTAGGCTTGAAGTATGCATGGTTTTCTTGGCTATTTCAGCATTTCGCTCATCGTTTTCCTCTATGTATTTCTTTTTCAGATATTCTTCATTTCGGAGAGTAACTCCCATACTTGTGCAGGCAGCTATAGCAGCCACCATCATGGCAACAAACATACCATGAACTAATCCCTGTGCGAACTCGCTTGTATTCTGTGAAAAATGACGTGCTGCAAAGAAAGCAGCAGGCAGAATACAACACATAATTGAAGTAAATCTGAATCTCTTTTCGTATTTTTTTCTGAATTCTTCCATTTTTATTCTCCTATTAAATTTTCATCGCCCTCAAATATAAAAAGCTCCTCAATGGTAATGCCGAAAAATTGTGCGGCTTTGTGGGCAAGGGTCAATGAAGCGTTATATTTCCCGTTTTCAAGGGAAATAATAGTCTGTCGTGTTACACAGAGAGCGTCGGCAAGCTCCTGTTGCGTGACTTTTCGGCTTTTTCTCAATTCCTGTATTTTGTTTTTCAAGGCTTTTCCTCACTATTTCCACTGTATACTATAATAACTGCAATAGCTACAGCCATAGTAATCCACGGAAATGCAGCTTCGGTAAATTCAGCAAATGCACCGCCGATATGACTGCTGCTCAAACGGAGTATAACCGCTGCAGTTACAAAAATTGTTCCGATATTTTTAACAATACTTCTGACTTTTTGATTAAGCATAATAATTCTCCTTTCAAATTGATGTAAAGTTCACCTTACATTTATAGTATAGCACACTTTACATTAATTGTCAAGTGGACTTTACATTTTTTTGAAAAAATTTTTTAGAGCCGTTTTATAAATGCAATTTATTTCAAATCAGACACAAATAAGATTATTCGCATATAATAAGTTGTCACAGATTTGTGGTAAAATAAGCCAAAGGAGAAAATTTATGCCTGTAATTTTTTTAAGTCCCTCCACACAGGAGTGGAACAAGTATGCCACAGAGGGCAACGAGGAGCTTTATATGAATCTACTTGCAGATAAAATGGAACCATATCTGCGTTCAAGCGGAATAGGATATGTGCGGAATGACCCCGACAGAAATGTTCAGGGAGCAATTGCCGATTCAAATGCAAATTATTATGACGTTCACCTTGCACTGCATTCCAATGCCGCACCAGAAAGCCTGTCGGGCAGATTAAGGGGAGTTGACATATATTTTGCCCCTAAAAGTATAGACAGCGAAAGGCTTGCAAATATAATTGCAAATAATATGAAAGAAATTTATCCCATTCCCGAAAAATCACGGGCAATCCCGACAAATTCCCTTGGAGAGGTGCTGCGTACAAAGGCGGTTGCGGTGCTTTGTGAACTGGGGTATCACGACAATACATCTGATGAAGCGTGGCTGAAAAATAATCTTGACGCTATTGCTGAAAATCTTGTACGCTCCCTGTGCGATTATTTCGGAATACCTTATATTCAGCCTGTACCCGAATTTTACGGTATGGTCAACACAGACGGCAGTAATCTGAATATCCGCAGTTATCCGTCATTAGAGGGCAGAATTATAGGAAGAATTCCCGACAATGCCGCTGTGCTGATTACGGGAGCAATTCCCGATTGGTATGTGGTGAATTACAACGGAATAATCGGATATTCAAGTTCTGATTTTATTATAACGTAAAATCGCAATATTTTGCTTGATTTTGAATAAATTATATGATATAATATAGTCAGCATAATTCGAAATAAATAAAGGGCATCTCTAAAAACTCGTTTGATTAAAGAAAAAACAGATAGGTATGACAGCTGCAAGGAAACCTTCTGAAGGCGTGCTGTCGCACTCCAAGGGAGGTTGACGAAGCAGATGTCGTGCATAGCTGTTTTTTTCTCAAAAGGGGTTTTTAGAGATGCCCTAAAAGGATGTGAATCTTAATGAATTTTTTCAAAAAAATAGTTTCCGCTGTCTGTGGAACGGTCTTTCTTGCCGCATCTCTCCCATTCATCGGGAATGAGTCAAAGGCTGTTGACGCTTCAAAAAATGTTTCCGATGAAGTGGGTATTGCGTGTAATCTTTTTAACATCAGCGGCGAAAATACCGCAGATAATACGGCTGTTCAATGGGCAACAACTCTTGATGCACAGCACTTTACCCTTTACCGTTCAGAAAATGCAGAAAGGAATTTCATCCCTGTCTATGAGGGAACGGGAACTTCTTTTGACGACTGCAATCTGAAAATCGGCGAAACTTATTACTATCAGCTGAAAGTAAAAACAGAGGACAGGGAATATTTTTCCTCCGTGAAGTCCGTAACTCCCGAACTGCTGCCTGAGGGACTCAATACCTACGATAACCAAAAGGGCAGCAGCCTTGTATATTCCACAAGCGGCTTTAAATCGGGGGATAAGTATTACAGCTATTCTCTGAAAGCACACCCCGGGCAGAATGACATTTACCTTGCGGAATCAGTTTCAAATGACGGCAGAAATTTCGGAGCAGAGCGTACAGTTGCGGATTCAAGCCAGAATAGTGCTATGGCAAGCTGTAAAATTGAGTCAATCCACATTGAATATGTTCCCGAAAAAAATAAAGTCGTTGTGTGGGCACATTGGGAAAAGCCCAGCGGCTACAGCGACGGAAAAGCACTTGTAATTACAGGTACACCAGGGGGGAATTTTACGGTTCATCACGTATATAATCCGTTGGGAATTCAAGTGCGTGATATGGCGGTATTCTTTGACGATGACGCAAACAGAACAGGTTATATCATTGCCGCCGCCAATAAAGAGGGACAGGGAGCAAATGCGACTCTCTACATTTTCAAGCTTAACGATGATTACAGCGATGTTACTGAAATTGCCAATATTCTCTTTGACAATCAGTATCGTGAATTCCCAAATATGATTAAGCAGAACGGCTGCTATTTCCTTTTCACCTCACAGGCGGCAGGCTGGTATCCCAGCAGCGGTGCATACAGCGTAACCGACAACATATCGGGGGAGTGGAGCGAACTGCGAAGTATAGGCAATACCTCCACATTCTCCTCGCAGTCGGGCTGGATTGTAAATTTGCAGAATAAAAATTATCTAATGCACGCATATCGCTGGCTGAGAGCATCATCTACAAGCGGAACTACACTTTGTCCGCTGTATTTTGACAACACTTTTGCATTTTACGATTATTACCCCTCATTCAAATACAGCACAGCCACAGGTGCGTTATATCCCGTCCGTCAGGGGGAACTGCTTTCACAGGATAAGCCTGTCACAGCTTCAATAGCATCGAAAGCGGGCAATTCCGCTGAAAAAGCAGTTGACGGTTCATATCAGTCGTCATTCACGGCAATCGGCGATTTTAAGAAATGGCCCTTTTACATTCAGATTGACCTTGAAGATGTCTGCGAATTGTCAAATATTCAGACTTCCTGGTATATCTGCAAAGGCTCTGAGGGATACTACACATACACCGTTGAGGGAAGTATTGACGGCGTTAACTGGAAACAAATCCTTGACCATACCGACAAAAACAGCGATATAGTCAACTCCACATACGGCTTTAACAGCGATATGCTGTCGGGAACAGCACGATATATCCGCCTTAATGTTAAGAATGCCACACTTCACAACAATCCCAACAACAACTGGTATACACCCACAGTTTACGAAGTCAAGGTATACGGAACTCCCGTAGAAAGCGGAAAAATGCCAGCTCCTGCGGCTGTTTATGATTTTGAAAACGGCAGCGGAAATATGAAGCTTTTCGGCAATGCCAATACATCAAATAAAACTCTTGTCCTTGACGGCACAGCTGATACATACGCACAATTGCCCGAGGGATTACTTGACGGCTGCAGCGATTATACGATTATTATGGACGCAAAGTCAAATTCAACAGGAGATTTCTTCACCTTTGCGGCAGGTCAGGACAATGTCAAATACGCATTTTTCAAGATAGCACAGGACCATTTCAGATTTGCCACAACTGTTGACAGCTGGCGGAATGAAAGCGGTTTGCGGTATGACCTTGACGGCACACAATGGCACAGATATATGCTTGTTGTAAATGGTGCAACTGCAAGACTTTATGTTGACGGCAAGCTTGTAGCAAAAACAACTGAGCTGACAACTCTTGTTTCTGATATGGGAGCAGGGTTGAAATATTATCTCGGCAAATCATTTTTTGAGGCAGATGCGAATTTCACAGGTGAAATCGACAATGTGACAATCTACAAAAATGCACTGAATGAAGCTGAAATCGCATCGTTATTGCAGGTTGAGGGAGATGCCAACGCTGACGGACAATTCTCCGTAGCTGACCTTGTATGCCTTTCAGAGTTTCTGCTCAAAAACAAAGCTATCCCCAATAATAAGGCGGCTGACCTGATAAAGGATAATCGCATTGATGTTTATGATATGATTAAAATGAGAGAAATGATTATAGAATAAGGGAACCCCATAAAATTAAGGCGTATGCTCACCAGCATACGCCTTTAATATTACTTAACAATAATCTTCTTGAATGCCTTTTTACCCTTACGGATAATTACATCGCCCTCAAGCTTAATCTGAGCCTTTCCGTCAGTCATTTTCTCATCGTTAACTGTGATACCGCCCTGCTGAACAAGTCGTCTTGCCTCTGAAATTGAAGGAGCAAGTCCAGCCTTTACAACAAGTGTGAGAAGTCCCATAGCACCGTCAGTAAGCTCTGCGGAATCAATCTCAACTGTAGGCATATTCTCGTCATTTCCGCCGCCGCCGAAAAGTGCCTTTGCAGCTGCCTTAGCCTTTTCAGCTTCTTCCTCGCCGTGAACAAGCTTTGTAAGTTCGTATGCAAGGAGTTCCTTTGCAGCATTGAACTGAGCACCTTCCATAGTCTTTTCCATTTCCTCGATTTCCTCAACAGGAACGAATGTGAGCATTTTCAGGCACTTGATAACGTCAGCGTCAGCAACATTTCTCCAGTACTGGAAGAACTCGTAAGGAGTTGTCTTTTCAGGGTCAAGCCAAACAGCACCCTTTTCAGTCTTACCCATTTTCTTACCCTCGGAGTTGAGGAGGAGAGTAATTGTCATAGCGTAAGCGTCCTTGCCAAGCTTACGGCGGATAAGTTCTGTACCGCCAAGCATATTAGCCCACTGGTCATCGCCGCCGAACTGCATATTACAGCCGTACTTCTGGAAAAGTTCCATAAAGTCGTAGCTCTGCATAATCATATAGTTGAATTCAAGGAAAGTAAGACCTCTCTCCATTCTCTGCTTGTAGCACTCGTGGGAGAGCATACGGTTTACGCTGAAACAAGCACCAACATCACGGAGAAGCTCAACATAATTGAGATTCATAAGCCAGTCAGCGTTGTTTACAACAATTGCCTTATCCTCGGAAAAGTCGATAAAACGGCTCATCTGCTTCTTGAAACAATCTACATTGTGCTGAATTGTTTCGGGAGTCATCATCTTTCTCATATCTGTCTTACCTGAGGGGTCGCCAATCATAGCTGTACCGCCGCCGATAAGAACGATAGGCTTATTGCCTGCCATTTGCAGACGTTTCATAAGGCAAAGTGCCATAAAATGTCCAACATGGAGGGAATCAGCTGTGGGGTCGAAACCGATGTAGAAAGTTGCCTTTCCTGCGTTTACAAGTTCTTCGATTTCCTTTTCGTCGGTCAGCTGTGCAAGCAGACCTCTGCGTCTGAGTTCTTCAAAAGTAGTCATAATTTTTATTCTCCTTTAAATTTTTATTTCCATTTTATATGTGCGTGGAACAAATCCCATTTCTGAGTAAAATTCAACTGCGTTATAGTTTTCGCACCACACTCCAAGCTCAACCGACTGACAATTATTTTCAGCGGCAAGCTTTTTAACGTAATTCATAAGCTTTTTGCCAATGCCTTTTCTCCTGAATTTTTCATTGACAGCAAACTGCTCTAAAAGGCATTTTCTGAAAGGACAATTAAGAGGTTCAGTCATTTCTACATAAAGGATAATTGCGTATCCCATAATTTCGGAATTATTATCATAGACAAAAACCGTCAGTTCTTCATTTTCCATAAATTTTTTTATTTGCTTTTCAAAGAAATCAATATCAGGCATTTTATAGTAATCACTTCTTATTTCACAATGAATACTATGCAGTTGTCTGTAAATCTCGGCAAGCTGCGGAATATCGGACATTTTTGCTTTTCTAATCATTTAAATTTCCTCACTTTCATAAGTTTTCTTACAAAAGTGAATCATATGCGATGAAATCTATTGCAGATTTCACGGATACCACCGCCTTTCATAATATTCTATTAAAAATGTTCCTCAATATATCTGAAATAATCCTTGCGGACTATCAGTTCACGATTATTCTTGAACCACTCATATGATTCTTTCAAGCCAATTTCAAGGGGCTTCAAATCGGGCAGTAATTCTGTTTGTCTTGTAACATCAAGATAATATTCATAATCTCTGAAAGGGAAATACTGACGCTGTTCGTATTCAGCCGAAACATAGTGTATATCGGGAGTTTTTCCCAGTATACCATAACAAAGCTTTACCCATTCAGCCGCATTAATCGCCTGTACATTACCCGAATTTATAACGTGATAATCAGGCTTTTTCTCAACAATAGCCTCAATAAGCCTGCACAAATCCTCAACATCAAAAAATTGAAGTTTAAGTGAGCCGTCTTTTGGCATATAAAATGGGAGATTTTTTTCTGCACATTCAAAAACAAATGCCTCACGGTAGAGATTATTCATTTTGCCGTAGAGATATGGGGGACGGATTATATAAGCTTTCGGTAGATTTTCAAGGAGATATTCTTCCGCTTCAATTTTATTTGTGCCGTAAGCCTCCCAATGAATGTTATAGCCTGTTTTCATATCTTCTTTGAATGGCTGTGGGAGAGTTTCGGGGTAAACCGCACTTGAACTAATCATAATATATTCGCCGAAATCACCAAGAGCGTTTAATAAATCCCTTACATCGTCCTTATTATATGAAGTAACATCAACAACAAGGTCAAAGGGGATATTTTTCAGCTTATCACCCAGTTGGTGACGGTCAGCTTCAATAAGATGCGCACCCTTGGATTGAGGACGGCTGTTTCTGTTGAGAACATACACCTCGTGTCCCTTTTGCACAAAATATTCCGCTGTGTATCGGCTTACAAATACTGTTCCGCCTGTTAAAAGAATTTTCATAGTATCAGCTCCTCAAACTACTATCTCATTTTCAGTTTTTTCTTTGTATGCTGTTTTGTCGGCATCTCCTGCCAATGCTCTGAGTTCTGAAATTGCCGCTTCAACCTGATATGCGTCAAGTTCAACTGAGTATGCCGTATCAGCTGTTATATTCAGCTTGAACTTGTATTGCTCTCCGGCATAAATATTGTCCATATAATTCTTCAATCTTATAATAGTCTTTGAAACATTTGTTATCTGATTATTATCAATTGCATATACTGCATCTTTGTTGTAAATAACAGTATATTTTCCGCCAATATTTATTCCCTTTCCATTGCGGTAATCTTTATTTGAAAGGATTTTTCCCGATACATAGGAAAATTCAATATCACTGCAATCAGGGTTATTTTTATAGAAGTTTCTCAATGGAACGGCAATAATATATTTTATTCCAAATGAATACAGAAGAAATAAACCAATCAGCAAGCCGAAGATGAAGTAAAAAATATTTGTAAATTCAAATTCAACAAAGAAAACACAAAAGGAACCAACTATCATTAAAATTCCAAAAAGCATAAATGGAATTGATACCATTCGACGATATCTCTTTGTTAAATCTGCTTTCATGCCTTTTTTATCAGGTGTTTCAAAAAAATCTTCTGTAACACGGCTTAAATACTTCTCACGCCATTCCGCACTATTGAAATAACTTTCATCTATAATGCGATCCTTGAGTAATTGAGCCTTTTTGTCATCCTTTTTTTCTTTTATAGATGCAAATATAAAGAATAAACCAACAATAGCTGTAAGTAAAAAAGCGTAAATTATAGGAATACCTTTGAGATAGAACATTAATGGTGCAAAGATAATAAGACCGATAAAAACCGCTATCATCGTAGGTTTTGAGTTCATGTTATCACCTCTCAGAAAAACGAAAGCTGATTATCTCCATACCCCATTTTATAGGCGGAAATAATGCTTTTCATATTGTAGATTATTCCGTATCTTTCGCAGTCCTCGGTAAATACTTTCCACAGCTTTTTCATATTGGGACTGACACATTCGTATCTGTTTCCGTAATAGCTTATATACTGCTGTCGGAGGTTGCTGTCGGGGAACCGCTTGTCCAGTTCGTTGAGGAAATGCTCACGCTGATTTGTCCGCAGAGTTACCCCGAAAAATGGGTAAATGCACCGCACTCCGCATTGGTGTGCAGTACGGACAATATTTCTGATATTCTCCACGCTGTCCTCAATAAAGGGGAGTACAGGCATAAGAGTAATCCCCGTGAAAAGTCCGCTGTCAGCCATTTTCGCCAATGCCTCAAATCGCTCCGAAGCAACAGAAACATTCGGCTCAATTATCCTGCACAAATTATCGTCAGCAGTAGTAATTGTCATTTTACACAGCACAGGGGAATTATCCGCAATTTCCTTATACACATCAATATCCCGTGTTATAAGGTCGCTTTTGGTGATTACCGTTAAACCAAAACCGTAAGCAGAAATCAGCTCCAGAGAGTGACGTGTAAGCAGTTCCGTTTTTTCAAAAGGATTATACGGGTCGCTCATTGCTCCCGTACCTATAATTCCCGATTTCACCTTTCTCCGCAATTCGTTACGCAGTATTTCAAGTGCATTTTCTTTTGCGTGAACTGTGTCAAAATCCTCAACATGATAACATTCAGAACGGCTGTCGCAGTAAATACAGCCGTGACAGCAGCCACGATATAAATTCATATTATAATCGTTGCCAAACCATTCCGATGTTTTATTCTTTTGCAGAATAGTCTTTGCAGGTACCGTTTTCATAATATACTTTTTTCGTCGCTGATTACATCAAGGTGTCTGCGGTAACGCTTGGGAATATTAATTCCCACAAGGTATCCCATAGAATGAAGAAATTCAGATATAACAGAAAATCCGTCCTTATAAAAAGCTTCAATTCTCTTATCCTTATAAGTGATATTCTTGTAATCGGGAGGGCATACAAATGTCCAGTCCGCACCGCTTTTATCAAATACTACGTGAAAAAATTTGTCTATATCCGTATCTCTGAAACCTGCTTTCATAAGCAGAATATGATGCTCCACAGCCTCGTCAATATGGCTTACAATCGCAGATTTTCCGTCAAAGGCAATTACAGCAAGAAGCGGTTCATCGGCTGATATTGCATTTTTTACACTATTATCATCGGGGAATTTTCTTATTTCCATAAAGCCTCCCTAAAACAAAAATCCCCGTACAGCCCAAACTGTACGAGGACGAAATTACTCGTGGTACCACCTCGGTTTATCGGGAAAACTCCCGACCTCAAAAGGCTATAACGTGCCTAACCGTCCCTGCCTACTTAGTTTCAACAGGGCAACTCCCGAATGTAATTCTCTGTGACAGCTGACTTTCTCCCACCGTCCGAAAGCTCTCTGGACAGCTGTTTTCACAGGTTTTATTCGTTCACCGTTTTATATTGATATGCAGACAAACTTTTGAATATTCGCAAGTTAACTGCTACATCAATAATAACATATCCTATGAAAAAAGTCAAGTGCTTTTTTGATTAAATTATAAAAATAAGTGCGTAACTATTGACAACTAATAAAAAATGATGTATAATATTATAGTAATGCTGATGTGGCACAGTCGGTAGCGCAACGCCTTGGTAAGGCGTAGGTCGTCGGTTCAAGTCCGATCATCAGCTCCATAATTTTGGAAAAGAAACAGGCACATTCTCGGCTTCGGGAGTGTGCTTGTTTTTTGTAATGCCGTTTTGCCCGGAGAACCGAACCCTTTTGACACCATTTAAAAGCGAAAGGAGCAGGCTGTTATTCCTGCTCCTTGTAATTAATTGCTATTCAGGTAATCAGCAAGTTCTTTAATCCAATCAGGAATATAGCCGCCTTTTGTAATAAGTGAGCCGTTCTTGTACTCCGCCTTCTCGGTGAAGCCGTTCTCATTGTCAAAGAAGCGTACTTCATTGCAGTAAGGCAAAATTTTAGCCAAATCCTCAAAGCGTTTGCTGTAACGTCTTTCAACATCCTGTGGAGCAATATTGTGTCCGCCCTTTTCCACACGGTTTTTAATACGTTTTATGCTTTCTTCAGAGGAATTTACACCAACATAATATAAACGAATGAAATAGTTAAGTTCACGGGCTTTCTGAATTGTTTTAAGCGTGCGTACTCCCGAGAGAGTTGTTTCCTGAGTGAAGTTTATGCCTTTTTTAAGACAATCCTCAATCCGTTCAATTGCAAGTTTACCGCCTTTAATTCTGTCACCGCCCTGCTCAGCTGTCAGCTTATCGGTATCTATTATAATACCCAAATCAGTATTTTCAGCAGACAGAACTCCCGATAGGCTGCTTTTGCCTACTCCGTTCACTCCGCCGATTATTGTATATATTTTCATAATTCTTCCTCCTTGTGTTCAAGTATGTATCCTGATTAACAATTAAGCAGATTACGTGAATAGCTGCTTTAAAAAGGGATTGGTATTAGAGTTGCCTTTAATATTGTATCACAAAATGGTCATTATTTCAAGTGTACATCTGCACAAATATATTTACTATAAGTTGTGTATTATTAGAGTTGACGATTTACTATTTTTAGTGTAAAATATTAGTTTAGAGATGCCCTTTAGTACATATCTAAAAAAATTTTGTTTTTGTGTTACACTCTGTAGTTTTTGATTGAATGTATAAGTGAAAGTTATCCATGGAAAAATTTTCGGGAGGAATGTTTATGACAGGAGAGAAATATTGCTCGCTCTATAAAAAATCACCTGATATTGCGTTCAGAGCGATATTTGACGAATATCTGAACTATGTCTATACAATTATATACAACAAACTCAGAAGCTGCGGTACGGCAGAAGATATCGAGGAATGTGTGGGTGACACCTTTGCTGATATTTATATGAAATACGATACCGAAAATGTATTCAGCGGCGAACTTAAAAGCTATATCGGTACTGTAGCCAAACGCAAAGCAATTAACCGCTATCACAGTATTATGTCGGAAAAACGACACATTGCCGATATGGAGGAGGAAAATATGTCACTTATAGCCTCCGATTCCGATATGGAAAAGGACTCGGATATGAGTGAACTGAGGAATATTATGCTCTGTAAAATTAATGAACTGGGCGAACCTGATTCCACTATAATTATCCAGAAATTTTATTACAATCGTTCTTCGTCCGAAATAGCTGAAATAGTTTCAATGAGTGCGGCAAATGTCAGAATGCGATGTAAACGGGCAATGACACGACTTCGTTCAATGCTCGAAGCGGTAGGCATAACAATCTGAGGAGGCGGAAATTATGAATAAAAATGATAAATTCAGATGCTTTGAAAACGCTGATGATGATTTTATTGAAAAGCTGTCAGACACTCCTAAAATCAGTAATTCTGAAAAGGAGAGAATGTTCAAAATGAGTATGGAAAGATTTAACACTATAGATAAAGGTAACTCAGATGTTAAGGAAACGGCTTACGGTGATAGTGTGGAGGGCGTTGAGAAATACAAGGGTCCGAAATGGTATGTATCTTATATAACGACTGCGGCTTGTGTGGTGTTGGTTGCAGGAATTGCCGTTACTGCCTTTTTAATGAATGATAATGACGGAAATCGTGCTGTAAATGACCCTGTTGTTCTTTCAACGCAATCAACTGAGAATTCCGCCGCAACGGAAACAACCTCAATTTCAACAACTTCTGCAACAACCACCGCTGCTGATATTGTAACTGAAACATCTGTTTCCACTACTTCCACTGCCTCGGAAACCACTACACAGTCTGCAACGGAAACTACAACCGTCCTTGACACATTTGAAATTTCAGAAACCACTACGGACTCTGTAACCGAAACTACCGTCGTTCCCGAAACTACCATTTCAGCCGAAGAAAGGGAACTCATTGGCAAAGCACAGGATTTTTTTGAAACTGCCTGCGAAACATACTGGATGTACAGATACACCCCTCCCTTTGATATCGCTGACGATAAATACGATGAAAACGGAAATGTAATTGGGAAGGAGTATAATTGGCAATTCAAGGAAAACGGAGAAGATCTTGGGTATCTTATTAAAAATCCTGAAATTAAATCGATTGACGATGTGCTTGAAGAATATTATAAAACTTTCAGTGACCGCTACCCGAATGATATAAGAGATGCCTACATTGAATATAACGGAAATGTCTACTTGTTCAGCGGCAACAGAGGATATAATATTTCTTATAAAGATTCCCGTGTATCCGAATTTCAGCGGATTGAGGGCGACGAGATTTTCTTTACAGTAGAAAACAGCTATTATGATAATATACCTTATGAGGAAGACGGCTTCTCAATTAAAAAGGAAACTTTCTCTGTAATTGTTCAGCCTGACGGTTCGTGGAAAGTGGGACAATTCAGATTGCCTTATTGATGAAGCAGTCAACATTTTGCATATACAATAAAAAGAAACATACTGACTTCGTTTTCGGACGGAGTCAGTATAGGTTGATTTGTCATTCTGATATTGACAGAGAAAAATGTACATGGTATAATTATAGTGTCTCGCACATCCGCAAACTAAAGTTTTCTATAAAAGGAAAACAGCGTATTCACAATGCTATGTTATATTATTTTATGCAGGAGTATAAACATGAAATTGTTGAAACGAACATTGATATGTATGATATTGATTTGTATTTTGCTTTTTGTCTTAAATATGACAATTGCAAAAGACATTATAATAATTGAGTATTTAAGTACGTATTTGTTTTGTGCTGTTATAGTGTTTACATTGTTCTTACTATGTCTGATACTCATAAAAAATAAGAACGAAGTATTTTCCGCCATAACAATAATCATTTGTTTCTTAATATCATTTTCAACTTGTGTCACTATGATAGGAATAAGCCGTAGATTACATAAAAATCCACAGTGTTACAATGTTAAAATCGAAAATTTGCCAAGTGATTATGAGATTGTGTTATATGAATATGGAAAGTTCAGAGGAAAAAGCGGTTGTTTGTGTATTAAAGAAAATAAATACGTTTTCAGAAAAATAAAAAATACCAAATATAATATTATGTCAGGAACACTTTCAGATGAAAATAATCTGATATTGAATTACAACGCTGAAACAAAAGAATTGAATATGAAATATAAATTCAGTTCAAATTCAGAGTATACCGAGCAAACAGCGATTATCGAATAATATTAAGGGCATCTCTAAAAAATATGACGAAAATCAGGCGGAAAGGAAATGTTATGTTAAAAAAGATTAGGATTTTTTTAATCTGCACTCTTACTTTATCTATAATAATCTGGATAACTGCATTTATAATAACTCAAAAATACGTAATAAGAGGTTTCTCATTATTGTATCCTATATATGGAATGATATTTTCCATATCTTGCTTGTTTATTATTGAAATAATCAAAAAAGGCAAATTAAAAAGAGTAGCACAAGTGGTTATTAGTTCATTAATTGCTTTTGGTGCATTTATCTGCTGTTTTACTATATTAAGTGTTAATGATGTGTTTTTCGGTTCAGGTGAATTGTATGCAGTTTCCGTTGAAAATCTGACGGCTGAAAATGAAGTCTATTTGCACGAATATCATCACTTTAATTCTAACGAAGGAATGTTATGCGTTAAAAAGAATGATATCTTCTACTTAAAACTCAAAGAAACAAAATATCGAGTTGAACTAAACCACACAGTTTCAGACCCGAAAAACAGGATACTTACTTACGATAAAGAAACAGGTGTATTGACAATGAAGTATACACATGATAAATATGGTGGATATTATGAAAACTACACCACTTATTTTTGCGATAAGTAGTCGGGAAAACTGAATTTCGTGGTTGGTAATGCACACGTTAAATCAACATGTGAGGTAATAGGAGGAAAACTTTATGAAGAAAGCAATTAAAATTTCCGCTATTATATTATTAATTATAATAACACCTATTGTATTAATGTTTCTGGTAGTATTCTTCTTGTTTCAGGAAAAAGAATACAATATTAAAACAGAGTATGGGGATTCGTTTGTCATATATGGCGGCGGTTTTATCGGTGAATATCGTATTTCAGAAAAAAATAACAAATCAATAATCTTAGCTACTGCTGAAATGTATTATAAAAAAAGCGATTTCCAACCCATATGCGATACCGATTCGTTCAGGGCGTACAGTTTTATTAATAAACATGATGAAATATATATAATGAAAATAAAGAAATATGATGAGTTTTTTGTTATTTACAAAGATGAAGAAAAATATAATAAACATATATTTGAATCAATTATCAAAACAGAGCTTCTGAGTGACATTGAATTGATGAAAGTAGTACTACCGTATTTTAATCAATATTATCATGACGAATTACTCGACATTGCCCAAACGCTGAATTCTGATAATATTCAATCCCTTAATCAATATGGATTAACGCAAGAGATGATAGACGATGAAGAAACTCTTAATCAAAAAAAGCAGCTTATCAATTCAATTTTAGAAAAAAAATAAAAGATAGTATTTCTTAATCTACAGCCTAACAGCACACAAAACCCATTCCGCACAAGTCCAATCAAGAATTTTGGAACACATCACAACAACCGCAAACCCTAATAAAATAGTTATTACACAAGCCTTCAAAAACGCTGTACAAGCCGTTTTTGAAGGCTTGTTTTTTCCGGGGTAATTCTCCATACTCGTCAATGCTCAACGGCAAATAACCGCAGATGAACAATCACCTGCGGTTATTTTAAAGAAGTATGAATTTTAAAAAGAGTTTAGCTTTAGAGATGCCCTTTAATAATGTGCTTACGCCTTTAATGGAAGGTCAGCAAGCTTAATAAGCTGTGCGTCAACTTTCTGAATAACGATTGCGTCATCAGCTGTGATACCTGCAACACCATTTACATCAGCGTTGAGAGTTCCCTGTTCGGAAAGAGCGTATTTATCAGAATTTCCGATAGACTGGAGAATAGCTGTAGCATCTGCTATTGTAACAACACCGTCATTGTTTGCATCACCGTAAACTACATCTGAGGGAGTCTTAGTAGGCTTTGTTGTAGGCTCTGTTTTATCCTGCTCACCTGTGTTTTCGTATTCGTAAATAACTTCTATCTTTTTATACTCTACAGCAATAGTATCCTCTGCATCTGCCTCAGCTTTTTCGGAGGCATCCCACCATTTCTGCAATTCAATCTTACCGTCTGCAACAACAGCTTTTACAATTTCTTCCTCATCGTCAACAGTTTTTGTAAGTGTGCCGTCAAACTCAACGGAGGCAAAGGAGTTTTTGCCAAGAGGTAAATTATAGCTCTTTGAAGTCCAGAAGTCAACACCGTTCTCATCAACAGCATTGATACATACAGCACAGCCTGCTGTTGCCCAGCTTGAACCTGCACTTGATGTAACATCGCCTGTAATATCAATTCTTACAAGATGTTCGGGGTCAGTAATCGGTACTTCAACATAGCCGTTTTTATTAATCATGCTTTCTATATCTTCAAAAGTTTCTGTCTTGTATGTGAATTTATCGGGATTATAGAGTTCAAGTCCCTCAAAATCAGATGCGTCATCTGTAATAACAACCATAGCAGCAGAATAAGCAGGCAGCTCAACATTAACTACGTTGTCCTTTACATCATCAACAATTTTTATAAGCTTTATTTCAGCGGAATCGCCAAAAACAGCGTAAACAGCAGCAGCTTCATATGATGTATCGGCATTTTTAAGGTTGATTACAGCGTTTTCGGGATTTTCCATATCCTTATTTGTAATCATAGCAGTTACAGTTCCCTGATCATCGCCTTTGATAGAAGCATAAGCACTTGAAAGTGCAACGTCATCTGTTTTTGTGGGGAGAAGCATATCACCGAATGAACTGCCCTTTCCGTCATAGTTTGTATAAAGGTTGATACCTGATGCCTGATAGTTATTGCATCCCCACTTTGTAGCGAGATAAACCTCAGCATCTGCAAAGCATCCGAGAGCCTCAGCCTGTGCAATTGTACCGCTTACATTATCGCCGCCAAAGTCGTACTCTGTAATAGCAAGCTTTGTTCCGGGGTAGTATGTATCAATTGACTTCTGAACATTGGGGAGGATAGGAAGATCCTGCTGGAACCATTGACCAATCCAGCTATCCTCAATGAATCCTTCCTCATAGAGAGTACGTACAGACTGCATTCTTGCCTCTGCACAAGCTGCGTGAGAAGAATCGTTACACTGATTTACACGGCAATCGCCTTTCATTTCTGTATAGTAGTGAATATCGAGAACATCAAGGAGTCTTACGCCTGCTTTTTCTGATGCCTTGTTCATCTGGTCAAGGTAGCAGTCAAGATACCAGTGATAGTTATTTTCTTTCTTTATGTTCTCCCATTCGTCAGAAGAATCATCGTCTGCAAGATTAGAATATGCTGAATATCCGAAAAGTGCAGGGCCGAAGATTTCAGCCTTGGGGTCAAGTTTTTTTACAGATGAAGCCAGTTCTATGGATTTGTCTGCAAGTTCCTGAATTGTAACATTATTGGGGTGAATTCTGCTGTGAGTGTGGTGCCACAATGCAGGCTCATTGTCAAGGCTGTAGCCCTGAATACCTGTAGGAGATGTGGAATCGCCAAGCATATTGATGATATAGTTAACGTACTCGTCCATATAAACCTTGCCGTCAGTAAGGTCTGGAGTTTCATCAAATGGAGCATTTTTTGTGAACAGTACTTCATTCCAGCGGTCAGAGGGTGCAGCCTCCTCCTCGGTAACAGTACCGTCCTTATCGGCAGAAGCGTAACCTGCCATTTGGAGAGTTGTCATTTTGTAGGGAACATTATTTTTTGCAGCAACCTCAGAAAGAACCTTTACGCAATCAGCAGGCTCATCGGAATTTGAAAGGTTGTTGTCGGAACTGTGTTTCCAGTCTGAACCAGCATTTGAAGCATTGTTTTCCCAGTTGTAGGCAGTCATTCTGTTGCCGCCCTGACGATATGCAGTAGCGGTAATCTTATTTACATCAATACCATACTGGTTTATACCGAAGATGTATGGGCTGATTTCCTTTTTTTCACCTGCAAGGTCAATATTGATATTCATTTTGCTTTCAGCAGCATTTACAGCTGTAAAAGGTGTGACAATAGCAGTTGCCATAACCATAACAGCTGCAAGGATTGATTTGCATTTCTTCATAACTATTCCTCCTCAGAAATAATCGAATTTTTATTATCCCATAATTCCGCCTGTGGTACAGGAGTTGATTTATCGGCGGATTTCGCACGGAAAGGACCACGGGAGTGCGAATCAATGAACAGATCGTGGAATCTGATATACCTTGAAATTGATTTTGCTATTACAAGCAAGCAGGTCAAAGGTGTATTATGTCCGTAACCGTAAATTATAGTGGGGGTATCGGTTATATCAGCAGATACACGCCATACAATTCCCAGTCTGTCAAGATTATCCATTATCTTCCTGACTCTTTCAACCGGCAGGTCAACCTGTTTGGATATGTACTCCAATGACTGCATTCTGTTACGGTAGCAGCTTCCGAGATAGTGAACGATATTTATTGTATCTCTGTTGGCGAGGGTGTGAAAGAGATAAATCATATTATCGCTTACCTCGGTGTAGGAGTCCACACCGTTTTCTGGTATCTTCACAAAACAACAATATTTCAGATCGTCGTTAAGTCTTGCAATAGAACATTCGTTGTCTGTTTTAAGCTCTGCATATGTTTCAAGTTCAAGATGATCGGGATATTTAGCAGCTGACAGTGTGTAGTCGTTATAGGCTGAAATAGCTGCATAATAGAGCCGCATAATTAAATCTGCACGTTCTTTTTCGGGTGTCTGCCTGATTTTCTCGGTAATAAGCTGTTCCAGATCGAGATTAGGTTCTTCATTTTTTATACCGAACATAACATCAAGTGAAACGCCTAATATTCCTGATATTTTAGGCAAAAGCTCCGAATCGGGCAAACTTCCGTTTTCCCATTTTGAAACTGCCTGTGGAGTGACGTTCAGCTTTGCAGCGAGCTGACCTTGAGTCATTCCGCAGGATTTTCTGTATTTTGATAGATTTTTACTGAATTGCAATTCCATTTTACACCTCATAAGTCAACGGGTGATTGATTTTTGTGAAAGAGATTTCCGGATTATCTCTCGTTGATTTTATTATATCACAATTCTCCGTTGTTTGCAACCAATTGTTTTTTCATTTCATACAACGTAGCGTTGTACGGTTAAACAACCGGTTAAATGTTAAAAAATAAACCACACAAAGTATCAACTCTGTGTGGTGTTGAGGGCATCTCTAAAAACCCCTTTTGAGAAAAAACAGCTATGCACGTCATCTGCTTCGTCAACCTCCCTTGGAGTGCGACAGCACGCCTTCGGAAGGTTTCCTTGCAGCTGTCATACCTATCTGTTTTTTCTTTAATCAAA
>JAFSBM010000073.1 GCA_017437285.1 Ruminococcus sp.
CTTCCTGAAGAACTGAAAGCAAAGTATTATAAGCAGAAACAAAAGGAACTTGGATTGCTTCCGGAACTTAAGGAAGAACCATTAGAACGGCGTTCTAAGAATGTAAAAAAGCCTGTTAAACCTGCTTCGAAAAAGAAGATTGACGAGTATACAGCTGCAGAACGTGAAGAAATTGCGCTATGGTGTGAGCTGCTCAAGGAGTGGCAGGCGGCACGTTCCAAATTCAAGAACGTTACTGAAGCTGACCCACTGTTTTGTGCAAAAATCAAGCTTGAGCATCCCGATATTGACATAAGTCCTGATATTCTGTATCGGAAATATGCCGCATATCGTAAAAACAATCTTGATGGACTTGTAGACAAGCGTGGCGGATGGAACAGGGGCAAGTGCAGTATTGATCCCGAAGTGTTCAGTATATTTACCAGCTACTACCTTACTACCCATGAACTCAGTGTTGAAAACTGTTACAACAAAACAGTTGCGGTATGTAAGGCGTATTATCCTGAACTTGTTGACAGTATTCCAAGTTCCAGAACGTTCAGCCGTCATGTCTCAAAAATCCCTGACGCTATTGTTGAATATGGCAGAAAAGGCAATAAGGCGTTTCTTGATAAGTATCTGGAATATGTTGAACGTGATATTAAGAGTCTGAAATGCAACGACATCTGGATTGCGGATAACCACACGCTGGATTTCTTCTCGCTTTCTGATGACGGCGAAGTACACAGGGCATCAATAACGGCGTTTATGGACGCTAAAAGCGGTATAATCGTTGCTGCAGAGCTTTGTGACCATCCTAATTCGGATACAACAAGACTTGCGCTGCGTTCAGCTATTCTTCAGGGATATGGAATTCCTATTGGAGTGTACTTTGATAACGGTTCCGAGTTCCTTGCAGGTGACATTGCAGGACGTGGACACCGTAAAAAGAGCAGTTGGCAGAAGGAAGAACATCCGGCTCAGATATTGTCGCTGATGGGAATAAAAATGACAAACGCTATTCCGAAAAACGCTAAAGCAAAGCCTATTGAACGTTTCTTCTACACATTTAAGGAGCACTATTCCAAATCCATTGAAAGCTACTGCGGTGGTAAACCTTCGGAACGACCTGAGGAATGCAAGCAGCTTGTCAAGGAACGCAGGCTCATTACCGATGCAGAGCTGAGAGAAATTATCCCTGTATTCATACGGGGACATAACAGTGAGCTTTATGGAGGTAAGGAAAAGGAATATAAAAATATGAAGCGCATTGACGTCTGGAATGAAGCTGTTCGTTCGGGTGACATTGACTTCCGCACTACAGATAAGGATAATCTCAACCTGCTTATGCGCCGTACAACAAAGGTTCAGAAAATCAAGAGAAACGGCGTATTTATCGAATGGGCAGGACGAAAAATCTGGTATAAGGATGACACTACCGTATTTCACGTCAATGAAGAGGTTTATGTCAGATTTGACCCTGCTGATTTGCGTGAGGTTAAGGTTTATGAAAAAGGCAGTGACAAGCTGTTGTATATATATCCGAGTGCCGATTACTTGAATATGCCGTTTGTCGGAGCAGATGTGGAAGATATTCAGACTTTTATGCGAAGTCAGACCAAGACCCGACAGGCTGTCAAAAAGCAGCTTGACGAATACAAAAAATTTGATGCGGTATCATTGCTTAAGGCTGAGCTCCTCAGAGCTGAGCAGAATTCCAAAGGGTATGAAATTGCAAAGCCTGAGTCTTTTACTCCTGTTATTGCCAATGAAATTGAAGCAAGCACTATGAATATTACTAAAATTGAATTTGCAGATTTGAAACGACTTAATGATGCATGTGAAAAATCGAAAGGAGCGTAATTTTTATGATTGATTTGGAAAAATTGAGAGCCGACTATGCAGCCCTTGAAGCAGAATTCGGAAAAGAAGGTGCATTGATAATTACAGGCATAAGAGCGGAACATCTTGAAAATGCACTTAATTCTGAAAATGACCATGCTGTCAAGCTTTACAACTTCTTGCAAAACAGAATTACAGCATATAACTCATATTCTTCGGAACAATGCTTAATACTTCGGAATCTTGAAAACTTCATCATTGAAAGCGGAAGCGCAGGAAAAGCAGCTAAGAAAATGGGAATATCCAGCAGCGTTGTTTCTGATATTCGAAATTATAAATACCGGGGCGTTGTTTCCAAGATGTTTGCTGACATTGCCAGCTATTTAAGTTTAAATCAGGAAAAGAAAGAAACCAAAATTTATAAAGGTACCGACTATGTGCCGACTTCTGTATCCGAGTACATATATCAGGTAATTCGTGGCGTTCATCTTGCCGGAGACTGCGAAATTATTACAGGTGATACGGGCGTTGGAAAAACAAGAACCATAAGCAAATATGCTTCCGATTATCCTGAAAACACAATAGTTGTAACGCCGTCATACGCTAACACGTCCGTCATCGGAATAATGAAGCTTATTGCCGCACAGCTTGGAATAAGTGATCTGAATCGCCTGAATGACCTTAATGACGCTGTTTTAAATCGTCTGCACGACGGTATGCTGATCATTGTTGATGAAGCGCAGCATCTTAAATTTCCTGCAATTGACCATTTAAGGTGTTTATCCGATATTTTTACCGATAAAGGTGAAACAATGGGAATCTGTTTTGTAGGAAATCCGTCATTTATGCGGCATTTTGATGAAAAGAAGCTTCCTGTTACGGGACAGGTTTTCAACCGTGCAAACTTAAGACCATATATAAAATCCTTGGATATAAAACTTGAAGACATACAGTTGTTATTTCCGAAGCTCGTTGATGATAACAGAATTGCAGAAACAAAATTCCTTTATGCTGTTGCTCAAACCAATGGCGAAGGAGTACGCCGTGCTATGAATTTTTATAAAACAGCTTACAATATGGACGGCGGAGATGTAACGCTTGAACGTCTTGCTGAACTTGCACAAACGGGTACTTTCAGAATTCCAAACATAGGCAGCCTTATAAAACGTCTCAGAGAGGAGGCTGTCGCATGAAACATTCAAAGCGCCCCACACGCCGCCAGAAGGAGATAATTTCCGCTCTGGGTTTAAACACGGAACAGTATCTTGTATGCTGTGAGTCGGAGAACATCATCACTCTTTACAACAAGCACACGGGAAAAACAATTTCAAGATACAAGAAAAAGGAGAAGCGTTTATGAAATACACGGTAAATTTAAGGATAGAAACAAGCACAGGCGTTGAATGCAAGTTATACACCGTAACCGCCAGAAACAGCAGGCTTGCAGGCAAAATGGCGGCAGAACAGGCTATGGATGATTACGGACGCAGTGAAATAGTTGAACTGACTGTTCAGGAGGTATGGTATGCGTAGGCTTGATAAAATCGTTCGCAGCATTATTCTTATGCTGCTGGGCGCTATGATATACGGCTTCATCGGAGCGGCGGCAGAAGTTTACGGCAGCCGTTCCGAGGGAAACTTCGGCGGTGAGGTTCTTATTATTCCGCTCATGCTCGGTCTTATATGGCTGGGCTGGCAGATGCATAAATATTCAACATAGAGGGGATTTCCCCTCTCCTTAATGCGGCAAGTACGATTTTCGTGCTTTGGTGACAAGCCCTGTAAACGCAGAGTCAAGGAAAATACGAAAGGATGATTTGTTATGGCAAAGGCTGCTGTAAGAAAAAAGAAGACAATCGACATGGAGCGTATGGTTGAGCTGGTGCGCAAAATCAAAGAAGGCGAACAGGTCAAAAAGGAACTTGAAGCTGAAATCAAAGCGGCGAAGGAAGAAATCCAGAATACAATGCTTGAATTCAAGCTTGAGGAAATGCTTGCGGATGTATTCACGGTACGCTATCAGCCTGTAACAAGCAGCCGTTTTGATACGGCGGCATTCAAGGCTGACAACAAGGGTGTTTATGACAAATA
>JAFSBM010000074.1 GCA_017437285.1 Ruminococcus sp.
CTTTTTTCTAATTATAATAAATACAAAAGGGTGATTTATCACCAGAGAGGAACACCTACGGGGCAAAAGGGAGGGAAAAAGAAAACTGGCACAAAAGTCGACATTTCCCTCCCTTTTTCCCCTACGGTTTTCCTCTCTGGGTTCTCCTTTCCCTTTCCCCTTTTTCCCTCCCATTGTCGACTTTTGATGAGGGGGATTTTTTGTATAAGAAAATTTCAAGTCTTTTCATTCGTGTCAATTAGTCTTTTCAAATGAGTTTCATTTAAGTCCTCTGCCATTTGATTTTAAAAATTTCTTTTTATGCTAACAGCTAATGGCTAACGGCTAAAAGCTAACAGCTTTTTATTATTTTTGTGAATTTCTGCCTTTACTTTTTCAACAAAGTGTGATATAATAAATTTATAATATGCTCCCATAGGAGTAAAAAGAGGTGCCGCTATGAATAGTTCCCCAAAAGAGATTTTCCGACTTATTGAGGAAAATGATATAAAGTTTATTCGCCTTACATTCTGCGATATTTTCGGCAATCTGAAAAATATTGCCATAATGCCTACAGAACTTGACCGTGCTTTTTCCTACGGTATCCCTGTGGATTACTCAGAATTTGATGAGTCATCCCCTGAACTGGTTCTCTTTCCTGATATATCAACACTGTCAGTACTCCCATGGAGACCTAAATCAGGCAGAGTTATACGATTTTTCTGTTCACTTAGGAACAATGATGGAACCCCTTACGCCTCAGGTATGCGTACACATCTTACAGAATATATAAACAAGCTTCGTCAGAACGGCTATTCCTGCGAAATCAGCACTCGCTGCGAATTTTACCTCTTTAATCTTGACGAAAACGGCAGGCCTACGAAAATCCCCCACGACAGAGGAGGGTATCTTGACGTTGCTCCTCTGGATAAATGCGAAAACACCCGCCGTGAGATATGCCTTGCCCTTGAAGAAATGGGCTTCAACCCCAAAAGTTCCTGCCATAAACACGGCTCAGGTCAGAATGAAATAGCATTTCGTGCAAATAAGACTGTAGATGCCGCAGACGATATGGTGCATTATAAGTCAATTGTTAAATCAGTAGCGGAACAATGTGGTCTTTTCGCTTCATTTATGCCAAGACCCCTTGAAAATGAACATGGCAGCGCACTCACACTCTCCTTTATTGTAGAAAAGAACGGCGAGCATATCTTCGACACATCTCCCGATAACATTACCGAGGAGGGAAAATGCTTTATATCAGGCATACTCCGCAGAATGGGCGAAATAACAGTATTTCTCAATCCCACAGTCAACTCCTACAGCCGTTTCGGCGTAGGCTATGCACCGAAATATATCAATTTCTCCACCGATGACCGCACTTCGCTTATACGCCTGTGCAGTTATAACGGATTATCACCGAGAATTGAATTTCGCTCCGCTGACGCTGCCTGCAACCCATATATTGCCTTCAAACTGCTCATTGCCGCAGGTATTGAGGGCATCAAAAACGGCGACAGTTCCCTTTATTACAAGGGTATGGACAACTCACAGGAACTTCCCGACAGTCTTGAAAAGGCTCTTAGCCTTGCCCGTGACAGCCAATTTGTAAGGGATAATCTCCCTGAAAATGTGCGAAAGCTCACTTTCCGACACGTCTGCTCACAGCTTGAAGCACTTAAAGAATACGACAGCACAGAGCAATTCTGCGATGAATATTACTTCCCCTACATCTGAGAGGTGCTATGAAAAAAGCAATTATCGTTTCACAGAATGACCAAGGGGCAAATATGATAACCCACGCTCTGAAAAGCACGGGTTATCTCAATATTTCCCGATTTTCTGCGGTTTGTGAGGCTCGGAGATATATCATGAGCATTTTGGCTGATATAATAATTATCGAATCCCCTTTCAACGACGACGGGGCGGATTTTGCAATTTTTGCCGCAGAAAAAACTGATAGCGTTGTCATTCTCCTCTGCGGCAGGAATATTGCCGATGAACTGGCAGATAAGCTGTCGGCTTACAATATCCTCGTTCTTTCAAACACAATAAGTAAACGAACTCTTTCCGACGGTATACAGCTGCTTTCAACGGATACAGCAGTTCCCCTCAACATAAGGGAATCGGAGGAGGTTATGCGGCGTATAGGCGATATACGTCTTATTAATCGTGCGAAATCAATGCTTATGAAATACCTGAAATTTACCGAACCACAGGCTCACCGCTATCTCGAAAAGCAGGCGATGAATAACCGCTGTTCACGGCTTGATTCCGCAAAAAAAATAATATCAGACCTTAAATAAGGAAGATAACTATGTTTGATAAAGCTTTCAGAGAAAAAGCGGCTGAAATTTGCAGCCGCCTTTCCCTTGATGATAAAATTTCCCTAATCTGCGTCATTCAGCAGGCTATACCCGATGAAAAATTACAGGAATTTATCGTCGGTGCAGAAGTTGCAAGGGGATATGTTGGCAGAGAAAAGGAGCATTATTCCACAGTTTTTCCCCAACCCATAGGGCTTGCAGGTACTTTCGACACGGCACTTATGGCGGAATTGGGCGAAATTGCAGGCAATGAGGGCAGAGCATATGCCAATTGCCACAGCTCAATAAGCTCATGTCTGTGGGGGCCTACCGTTGATATGGAGCGAAATCCTCTTTGGGGACGCACCGAGGAGGGATACGGCGAGGACGTATGTCTTGCAGGGTATATGTCGGCAGCTTACACCAAGGCTATGGCGGCGGATAACGGAAAATACGTGAAATCAATCCCCACGCTGAAACATTTTGCCGCAAATAACAATGAAACTGACCGTGATAAATGCAATGCCGTAATTCCTTTGCGGCTTAAATACGAGTACTACTATGCCGCTTTTATGTACGCTGTGAAATACGGCGGTGCAAAAAGCGTTATGACCTCATACAACGAAATAAACGGAATTCCGGCTATGTGTCTACCCGAAATTGACACGCTGCTGAAAAAGGATTGGGGCATTTGGTTTACGGTAACTGACGGCTGCGATTTTTCCCAGACTGTAACGGCTCACAAATACTGTGACAGCCACGCTGAGGCTCTTGCGGAATCCATAAAATCGGGCTGTGACATTCTCAACGACTCCGTAAGCGTAATTCGTCAGGCGGCAAAAAAGGCTCTTGATGATAAGCTTATCACAATGGAGGAACTTGACAAAGCCGTTTGCAATGTGCTTTTCGCCCGTTTGAAGCTTGGACATCTTGCGGAGGATTGCGAATATAACAGCATTTCAACTGATATTCTTGACGATAAAAAGTCAGATGAAGTCAACCTCCGTGCCGCAAGAGAGCAGATTGTACTGCTGAAAAATGACGGTATACTGCCACTTAAAGCCGATACACAAAAAATTGCCGTTGTAGGTGCGTTGATTGATGAGAATTTCCGTGACTGGTACACGGGATATTTCAGAAACGAGGTTTCTGCTGTTGAGGGAATCCGCAGGGAATTCCCCGAAAGCGAAATTTTTGCCGATGATTTGTGGGATATTGTGGCAATTAAAAATTCGCAGGGAAAATATCTCACCGTTCACGAGGACGGCACGTTATATGCTGACGGAAATTGTGCCGATAATTCCGCACTTTTCAGATTTAAGAAATGGGGCGAAAAATGCTGCAATCTTTTCTCCGAAAAATATGGCAGATATGCGGCATACAAGGAAGATACACTTAAACTTTCAGAGGACACCATTTACAGCTGGTTCACCGCTGAAACGCTGAATTTCCGCCATATAAGCGGAAATGAGTACATAATCGAGGACTTTTTGCTCCACCGCTGTGTGACCTGTCAGGAAAATGGCAATCTCACCCTTGAAAGAGATATGCCGATTTTGCCCGAAAATACCTTTACTCTTGAAGTGATTTCATCGGGAATTGAGCGTGGAAAGGCTCTTGCAAGAAATTGCGATACCGTGATTTATTGTGCAGGAAATGACCCTGTGCAGGATACAAAGGAATGTTACGACAGAAAGACTCTCGCACTTGCCTGTGAGGACGATATACTGGCAATTCACAGGGAAAATCCCAATACAATTCTTGCTATAATTTCAAGTTTCCCCTATTCCGTAAACCGTGCCAATGAAACGCTGCCTGCAATTCTCTACTCAACTCACGCAGGAACTCATCTCGGAACGGCTCTTGCGGAAACTTTAAGCGGAAAAAATATTCCTGCCGCCCGACTTGCTCTCACGTGGTATCGCTCGGAACTTGACCTGCCCGACATTATGGATTACCACATTGAAAACAGCGGTTCAACCTATATGTATTTCAAGGGAAAGCCCCTCTACCCCTTCGGCTATGGGCTGTCCTACGGGGAATTCCGCTATAAAAGCCTTGAAATTTCCGCCAATGAAAATGGCTCATTCACCGCATATGTAACTGTTGAAAACATCTCCGACTGCGGCTGTGACGAGGTCATTCAGCTTTATTTTTCCGTGGAAAAATCAATGGCAACCCGTCCCATAAAAAAGCTTTGTTCATTCAAGCGAATTTTCATAAAGGCTCACAGCGAGATAACTGCACAGCTTGAAATTCTCCCCGAAATATTGCAGATTTACGATGTACGCTGTGAAAAATTCATCACGGAAACTGCCCTATATAAATTTATGGCAGGGGGAAATTCTCAAAATCTGCCGATTTCTGCGGAGGTTGAAATCCTTGGTGACAGCCTTGGAATCCGAAAAGAAACCTTTGCCGCATATACCTTTGACAAAAGCAGCGATGTAATTCCCCATTGGTCGAAAAAGCTGAAAAGGGAATTCATCTACGTGGAAAAATGGTCGGGAACTGCGGTATACAGCGGAGTTGATTTCACAGGTAAATCAGCGGTAAAGCTGACAATTTCCTCGGTGTTTGACGACAGAAAAGTATTCCTCAATGTGGGGAAAAACCGATATTCCTGCGATGTTACGGCAACTACGGCATATGACGATTTCAAGGAATACACGATTCCCGTTGAGGCTGAGGGCATTGACTACATTGCTGTTACTCTCAGCAACGGTATGGGTGTACTTGACATTTCAACCATATAATACCAAGACGCTCATTTCAATTTGAATTGAGGGCATCTCTAAAAACTCGTTTGATTAAAGAAAAAACAGATAGGTGCGGCAGCTGCAAGAAAAGCTTCCGAAGGCGTGCTTTCGCACTCCAAGGGAGGTTGACGAAGCAGATGTCGTGCATAGCTGTTTTTTCTCAAAAGGGGTTTTTAGAGATGCCCTTGAGCGTTTTTTTATGAAAATTTGGTAAAAACCCTTTTATTATTCCATAAAATGTGATATAATATATTGGAATAATTTTCAAGGAGAAATAAAATGGATAATAATTTGCTAAGAACAACTTACTACTCAAAAGAAAAATACCTTATGGCTTTTCTTATGGGATTTATTGTTATGCTGGCTGCACTGATACCGATAATGGTCTGCGAAAACGGCTATTTCATCTACTACGGCGACTACAACGCACAGCAAATCCCCTTTAACAATCTCGCCAATGACGCTGTGCGAAACGGTCAGCTGGGGTGGAACTGGTTTACGGATTTAGGCTCTGACCTGCTGACTTCCTATTCATTCTATATGATTGCAAGTCCCTTTTTCTGGATTACCACCATTCTTCCCCGTGGACTTGTCACCCTTTCAATGCCTGTACTCCTTGCCCTGAAACACGGTATGGCTTCACTTTCCGCCTATATCTTCATACGGAGGTTTGTACGCTCAAAAGAAGCCGCCCTCACAGGCGGTCTGCTCTATTCCTTTTCGGGATTTCAGATTTTCAACATCTTCTTCAATCATTTTCAGGATGTAACAGCATTTTTCCCTCTTATGCTCATTGCTATGGAGGAAAATATCTGCAACCGCCGCCGTGGCTGGTTTGCCCTTATTGTGGCATTTATGGCAGCTCTCAACTACTATTTCTTCACGGGTCAGGTTGTATTCCTCATTCTTTATTTCCTTATGCGTCTGCCCTGTAAGGATTTCCCTGTTACATTCAAAAAATTCCTCAGTCTTTTTGCGGAAGCCGTTCTCGGAACTGCTATGGCTGGAGTTATTCTTCTCCCCTCTGCCCTGTCACTTCTGGAGAATTACCGTATAAACGAGCGTCTTTACGGCGAAAGAAATATTATCTACAACGAGGGTTCAAGAGTTATCCGCATTATTCAGAGTTTCTTCCTTATCCCCGATGCCCCTGCAAGACCTAATCTCTTTAAGGGCGACGGTGCAAAATGGTCCTCTGTAGGCGGTTATCTGCCGCTTTTCTCAATGCTTGGCGTTATTACATTTATGCGAACACGTAAAAAGCATTGGGCGGTGAGATTGTCATGGATTTGCATATTATGTGCATTTGTCCCCATTCTCAACAGTATGTTCTACACATTTAATGCCTCATATTATGCCCGTTGGTTCTATATGCCTATCCTCATTTTCGCAATGATGACAGCACAGACTCTTGATGAAAAAGATGCGGATTTCAAGCCTGCTATTTTCATAACCGGCGGTGTTATGCTGTTTTTCGGACTTATTTCATTTATCCCCGAACAAAAGGACGGCAAACTCAGCTGGTTCACACTCCCCTACGATTTCGGCTATTTCTGGCTGACCTTTGCAATTGCGGCGGCTATGCTGGCACTTGCGGTTTACGTAATTCATCAGAAAAACAAGGGCTATCACTACGGCGGACTTATGGTCTATGCTACGGCATTTGCCAGCCTTGCCTGCGTACTTACAACTGTAATTTACGGTGCCGCTTCTCCCGATTCCGCCAAGGAATATATTGATAAGGCGATAAAAGGCGGTGAGGGTGTTTATGAGGAGGTTGATGAGGATAATTTCTTCCGTGTGGATATATCCGACAACTGCGACAACTACCCTATGATATGGGGACTTCCCAATATGAGGGCATTTCAGAGTGTTGTAAGCACTTCAATTATGGAGTTCTACGACTCAATCGGTATTCAGCGTGATGTTGCCTCCCGTGCAGATATTACCCATTATACCCTCCGTGGACTTCTCTCGGTGAAGTACTACTACCGTGAAAAGGACGGCGTTTACAGCTATCAGGAAATTGAGGCAGGCGAAAGCCTTGACGAAGATATTGAGATTTCAGGCAGTAATGGCATAATTGCTACAAATGTGGATATTCGTGAATATCTCCCTCAATTTGAATATATCGGCGAAAACGAAAACTTTGAGATTTATGAAAATAAGCTCTATATTCCTATGGGATTCGGCTATGATTCATTTGTAAGCGAAAAATCTCTTGAAAGCAAAAATAAGTCCATACGTGAAAGACTTCTGCTTAATGCGTTGGTTCTCAATGATGAGCAGATTAAGAAATATGGAGATATTCTTAGTGAGGCATCTTCAAAAGTCTACAATTTGACTAAAAGCGATTACGAACTGGCTTGCCGTGAAAAACAGCAGAACTGTGCTGACTCATTCACATGGGATTCTAAAGGATTTGAGGCGGAAATCAGCCTTGAAAAGCCTGAACTTGTATTTTTCAGCGTACCGTTCAGCAAGGGCTGGTCTGCTGAGGTCAACGGAAAACCTGTTGATGTGGAGCGTGTTTCCTACGGATTTATGGCAGTTAAAGCTGATAAGGGCGACAATGTCATAACTTTCAGCTACCGCACCCCTGGTCTTTATGAGGGAACTGCAATTTCAATTGTTTCCGCTGTGCTGCTTGCAATCTTTGTACTGATATGCAGAAAGGGCGATAAGAAACTGAAATTCCGCAGAATTTCCCACTACTATGACTACAACTCCTGTCAGAGATTGACAGCAGAAGAAACATACACAAGAAATTGCGTAATAAATAAAGGGCATCTCTAAATTTTCCGAGGAGGATAAATAATGCATCTTGAAGAAAAAACATTGAAAAGCGAAACAATCTACGAGGGATTGATTTTCAACATAACTCACGATACGGTACTACTTGAAAATGATACCACAACTTTTCGTGATGTACTGTGGCACAACGGCGGAGTGTGCGTAATTCCTGTGACAGACAACAACGAAATTTATCTTGTAAAACAGTTCCGCTATCCCTTTTCCACGGCATTGCGTGAAGTTCCTGCGGGCAAGCTTGAAAAAGGAGAATCCCACGAAATATGCGGCAGACGTGAGCTTTTGGAGGAAACAGGTTTTACCTGTGATGAATTTATTTACCTTGGAGAAATGCTCCCCACACCTGCCTATAATTCGGAAATTACTCATATATATCTTGCAAAGGGCTTGAAATTTTCCAAGCAATGCCTTGACGAGGGTGAGTTTTTAGATGTGGAGAAAATTCCGCTTTCCGAGGCGGTGGAGCTTGTTATGAATGGTACAATCCGTGACGCTAAAACTCAGATTGCCATTCTCAAAGCGGAATACATTTTAGCAAAAGATTAAAAATTCGGGCGGCAGATTTTTCTGCCGCCCATATTCATTATTCAATAACTGTCAGATTTTCAAGGTCAATTGTCATTTCGTGAATTACAACATATTCGTCTTTTTCATTTGCCAGAGTAAAATCATAATATTTGATATTGATTATATCCGATGTGGGCGGCTGACGGAATGACGCAAAAGTGCCGTCCTCACGCTTTTTTGGTTCACGCATACCGATAGATTCAAGTTCCTTGCCGTTTCCGTCAGTAAATACGGCAACAACTTTGCTGTCGCTATGATTTTTAATGTAAGGGATACGCTCCGCAATTTCCTCATTTGTTTCAAAGCATTGCAATTCCATTGCCACAGGTGATATATCAAAAATTGTTACGGAATAGCCTTCGCTGTCGGTAAAGGTATGATTTATATGACGGATTTGGCTTTCATCGGGAGTGACGGTGAAACGTACTGAAAATTCATCTTTAAGCTTTACGGAATTTTCCGTGGGAATACCGTAAATTTCGCTGTTGGGAACAAAATCCTTTAAGCTGAATGTCATACTTTCAGGCTCGGTTATTTTATGTTTTTCGTCCAATGTTATCTGAAAATGTCCAACAAAGCTGTTTGTCGTTCCCTCGGCAAGATAGAATTTGCCCCTTGCCATCATAACTTCTCTGTAAATGTCGGAATTATCGCTGTAAACCTTGTCATTTATTTTCAGCACAGGTCTGAACTTGATGTACTCAAAGCCATTGGGATTCCCATTGTTAAGACTGCCCGTAAGTCCCAGCATTACAGTATTTCCGTCACAGTATACGCTTTCGATTGAAATTGAAAACTCCTCGCCCTCAAAGCTGATTGGCTCAGTAAATACCTGTGCAGAATCGGAAATTTGGTTGTAATCAAGTTCTGCAAGTTTATCCTTTTCAAGTTCCGTTCCGTCAGAAAGAACAATCGTTTCTTCAAGTGTTTTGTTCACTCTGTCAAAAGCACCAAGCTTCTCCGCCGCATAAACCGCCGTACCACCGCAGGCGGCAACTGCCGCAGCTACAATTACCGCAATTCCCTTTTTGTTAAGCTTTATATTTTTCCTTTGTTTTTTCATATTAAGAACCTCATTTCTGCATTCCGCACTTGGCGAAAGGCGGTCAATCACCTTATTATAGTCGTTGATATTCATACGCACACATCCTCTCCGAGAGATTTTTTCAGCAGATTTCGCCCACGGTACAGCCGTGTCTGTACCGCAGTTTCAGATATACCGATAATTTTTGCCGTTTCTGCCGTTGAGTATCCCTCATAGTAATAGAGATGAATAACAATGCGATATTTCGGAGGGAGTCCCATAACGGCATGATAAACTGCACTTTCCTCTGGTGTTTCATATATCAGGTCAGCGTCCTCAAGTGCAACGGAATGGTGAAAACATTTATAAGCAAGGGAACGGAGCATATCACGGCATTTGTTGGCAGTTACCGTCATAATCCATGCCTTTTCGGAGCGTTCATCGGGGAAATCCATATCCGCAGAAAAAAGCTTCATAAAGACTTCCTGAACAATATCCTCCGCATCAGCGGTATTTTTGCAATAGCTGACAGCAAGGCGATACACCGAACCGCTGTACTTATCATACAACAATTCCATATCATTTTTCGTCATGGGCAGCCTCCTTTCTGAACCGGTTCTATATATAAAACGAATTTGCATAGGAAAATATCACACAAATTTAAGGACATCTCTAAAAACCCTTTTTGAGAAAAAACAGATATGCACGTCATCTGCTTTGTCAACCTTCCTCGGAGTGCGACAGCACGCCTTCGGAAGGTTTCCTTACAGCTGCCATACCTATCTGTTTTTCCTTTAACCAAACGAGTTTTTAGAGATGCCCTTAAAAAAGCGGCAGGAAAAATTTCCCGCCGCTGTATGATTATGTATATCCGCCGCTGATTATAGCGGATATATTATTCTTCTGTCTTTTTTTCAGATTCATCGCTTTTTGCGGGACGGTTCATATCCTTTGAAATAAAAAAGTCAATGGCGAGCATTCCCACAAATATTAATACACATACAATTATAAGCACAATTTTTAACATTTTATTTTCCTCCGTAATATTGTTATTTTAATCAATCAATAAAACGAAGGTCTGTTTTTGTATCCGTCCTGATTATGTATATACTTGATTATAAATTTTCGGCTGCTGCATATCCTACAGGCGATGTAAAACAACGCAATATACAGTATGGCAGCGGCATATAAAAGAAAATTATTCCTTTTAATAAAGTAGTCAACGTATTTCAGCTGAATTTGTCTGCCTGATGAATCACATCGGGCAATTCTTGTGGTATTCTGCGGCAGTATTTTTTCGGCTTGAATTAAAGCTGTCAAGCCCGAAAAATCGCTGCTTGTAACCTGTTGAGAAAAATCGTTTAATTGCTTATTGTCCGTTTCTGCAATCTGACTGCAAGACAAAAGCAACGGGATAATTGTCAGGACAAGAAACAAAGCCACTATACGCCGCACTAAGGTTACACGCTTCATTTCTCGCCCCCTTTTGTGCATTAAATGTATGTTTTTATCTGAAACTGATAATAGGACATAACACAATCTGCTCCTACAGATTGGCTATACATCGCAATTCCGTGTAGGGGCGGATATTATCCGCCCGCAATTTCGGTTTGGTTTTGGGTATTAGTATTAGTTAATCTTAACAAATCTCATCATAGTGCCGTCGCTGGATTTTCCGCAGAAAATAGCCTTTGGTCTTGCCCATATTCTCTCATCTGAAAGGCTCTTGTAAATTACAAGCTCCTCATTTGTTTCAGTATGATTTGCAACAGCGATTACCTCGTATTCATTGCCCTTGTAGTGGTGATATATACCGCCCACAACAACTTCTGTTTCCTCGAAAGCGTCCTCCTTATAAGCAGGAGCAGCCTCAGGCTGATTGTTTACAATATCATCAGCAACGATAATCATTGCTGTAAATGGCTGCATGGAAATATGTGCATTGCCGTTGTTTACATCAATTGGCTGACCGCTTAAAACGTCAACAAGTGCAGGGAGATGTGTGCCGAAATTAATGTCATACTGATAATCCGCAAGGTTGAGAGCCACATAAACTGTCTGGTCGCCGAGAACCTTTTTGAAAAGAAGCTGCTGATTTGTAATCTGCATTTTCTCATAGCCGCCTGTGCGGAGTGCAGGATAAGCCTTGTAAATTCTGCCCAGCTTTACAATGTGCTTGTAGAGGTCAATATTTTCACGCTCCATATCTGCAAGGTGGAGGCATGGGCGGAGATTATCGTCGGAATTATTCTCCTTGCGTCCCTGTACGCCGTACTCACTGCCGTAGTAAATTGACGGAATACCGGGCATTGTATACATAAGAGTATAGATAAGCGGGAGATGTGCAGGGTTGCTTACAGTACTTGCAAGACGGTTTACATCGTGGTTATCCGCAAAGGTGTAAAGGTTGATATTCTTGTAAATACCGCCATTTGCACCTGACTGACGGTTGATTGAATAGTCAATTTCAAAGTAGTTCTTGTCATTGTGAGATGACCACAAACCCTTGTAGCACTCGTAGTTTGTAACGCTGTCCAGCATATCGGGATTTGCCCAACGGTTGTAATCGCCGTGGATAATTTCGCCCATAAGCCAGAAATCAGGCTTTTTGCCCTTGCAGAAATCACGGATTCTCTTGAAGAAATTGAAGTCGATACAATCAGCGGCATCAAAGCGGATACCGTCAATTCCAAAGGATTCAATCCAGTAATTGACAGCGTCAATGATATGGTCGCATACCCCTACATTCTGCAAATTCAGCTTTACAAGGTTATAATGGCCGTTCCAGCCCTCATACCAGAATGGGTCACCGCAGGGTGACTGACCGCCGAAATTTAAATTCTGGAACCAGCCGCAATAACCCGAACCCTGTCCTTTTTCCTGTATATCAACAAACTGTGGGAATTTTCTTCCAACGTGGTTGAAAACACCGTCAAGGATAACTCTGATACCAGCCTCGTGAAGCTTATCGCAGATGAAGCGGAAAGAGTTGTTATCGCCAAGACGGCGGTCAATTTTCTTGTAATCCACCGTGTCATAGCCGTGTTCAACGGACTCAAAAACAGGTCCGAAGTAAACAGCGTCTACGTTCATTTCTTTAAGGTGGGGAATCCAGTCAATCACCTTGTCAAGGCGATAGGAAACCTCGCTGCCGAAGTCGTTGAACTTAGGTGCACCGCAGAAACCAAGCGGATAAATGTGATAAATTATGGCGTTATCATACCAATTCATAATTAAATACCCCTTTCAGATATGTTTGTGTGTATATTACTTGTTAGAACCCTCGATAAAATATGATGCCTCCATATCAGCAACGTGAAGTGCAAAAGCAAGAGGATACATTTCAAGAGCCTTGCCGATTGTGTTTTTATCTTCAATTCCCGAAAATCCCATATGCCAGCGGATTGCACAGGCTTCATCACGGGTGAGCCGTCCCTCGCCGTAGAGATAGCCTGAAATGATGTACACGGATTTTTCTCCGTGACCATAGGGCAATGTGTCATTTATAGCGTAGAATGGCACCTGCTCCCACTTTCCTGTTACCTCGTTTTTCTTATTGCGAAGCTCGGTGGTATAGAATTTTATCTTGCACAAATCGTGGAGGAGGGCAACAATTGCGATGCTTTCCTCGGAGTAATTCATACCATAAGTTTCTTTAACCCTCGGACGTGAGAGGTAATCTTTAAGGCAATGGTAGACATTTACGCTGTGTTCCACCAATCCTCCCTCATATGAGCCGTGGTAGCGTGTACTGCTCGGAGCTGTGAAAAAGTCTGATTTTTCCAGATATTCCAGCAGTTTATCCGCACCCTTTCGCTTGATATTCTCGTTATAGATTTTTATGAATTCTTCTTTAGCGGTCATAACTCAACCCCCATATATAAATAAAATATGCACTATTATTATAACACATTTTCGCAATAATTTCAAGGGAATCTGACCGATTGTTCTTATAAAATTTAATGTTTAATTTGTGCGTTATGACGATTTTTAAAATAACAGCTTATACAAAAAGGCGGCAGAATTAAATCCACCGCCATTATAATTACGCATTACGCATTACGAATTACGCATTATTCAATACCTGCCTGCTGTTTTGCAGCTGTGAGAGTATTCTTCATAAGCATAGCAATTGTCATAGGACCTACACCGCCGGGAACAGGTGTTATGTAGCCTGCAACCTTTTCAGCTGACTCAAAATCAACATCACCACAGAGCTTGCCGTTTTCATCTCTGTCCATACCAACGTCAATTACTACAGCACCCTCCTTAATCATATCCCCTGTAACAAACTTAGCCTTGCCGATTGCCACAACGAGAATATCAGCAGCCTTGCACTCCTCTTTGAGGTTCTGTGTTCTGGAATGGCAGATTGTAACTGTGCCGTTCTTCTGTAAAAGAAGCATTGCCTGTGGCTTGCCTACGATGTTTGAACGTCCCACAACTACGCACTTCTTGCCTGAAATGTCAACTCCTGTGCTTTCGATAAGACGCATAACTCCCGCAGGTGTGCAGGGCAGGAATGAATACTCGCCAATCATAATTTTACCAACATTTTCAGGGTGGAATGCGTCAACGTCCTTTGCAGGTGAAATTGCGTTGATAACTGCCTTTTCGTCAATGTGCTTTGGCAGAGGGAGCTGAACGAGAATTCCGTTAACTCTGTCGTCACGGTTGAGAACATTTACAAGGTCAAGAAGCTGTTCCTGTGTTGTGTTTTCGTCAAGAGCATACTCAAAGGACTGGAAACCTACTGCCTCACAAGCCTTTTTCTTGTTGTTTACGTAAACTCTTGATGCGGAATCGTTGCCGACGATTACAACTGCAAGACCTACTTTAAGTCCCTTTTCATCTCTGAGCTTTGCAGCCTCGTCTGCAACCTCCTGCTTAACTGCGGCTGATACAGCCTTTCCATCAATAATCTGTGCCATTTTAAATTTTCCTCCTTGATATTTTAACTTATATTTGCTTATTAATCATCATCTGAATCAGAATCGCTGTCGGAATCATCAGAATCGCCCGAATCATCGTCATCTGAATCATCTTCATCATCTTCATCGTCAAGTATGCCGATTTCGTCATCATCATCGTCTTCATCATCGAGTATGCCGATTTCATCGTCGTCATCGTCATCGGGAATACCCATCCCCTTCATGCTCTTTCTTCTTGTTTCCTCAATGAGCATACGGGATTCCTCTGTTGAGGCGTAAAGCACAAAGCTTTCGGGGTCACGCTTTACTCTGAATCCAATGATAATCTGCAATAAAACAGACGCAATGAAAATAACAATTGAAAGTGCCTGTGAAACTCTGATACTTCCAATCATAAGGCTGTCTGTGCGGAGTCCCTCTACAACGGCTCTTTCAAGTCCGTACCAAGCCATATACATAAGGAGTAACTGTCCGTCATAGCGTCTTCTCTTTGACCAGAACGCAAGGAGAGCAAATCCCAGCAGACACCAGATTGACTCATAGAGGAAACAGGGGTGAACAGGGTCGCTCCATACCATTTCAAGTCCGTTTTCGTACATTGAACCGCCAACCTGCATTTCAGCGTTGATAACCTGCTGAATTCTTCCGCCTGTCATACCTAAGAATGAATTTGTATTTACGCCGAAAGCCTCCTGATTTACGAAGTTGCCCCAGCGTCCGATACCCTGACCGATGAGAAATCCCATAACCGCAACATCAAGCATAGGGAGCATCTTGATTTTCTTGATTTTACATATGAGAAGTCCCACAATCAATGCACCGATAATTCCGCCGTATATGCCTAATCCGCCGTTTCGGGTATTGATTACAGCCAAAAGCGTGTCCTTGAAACTGTCGCTTTTGTAATCGCTCCAGTTGAATATTACATAGTAAAGTCTTGCACCGACAATTCCGCCGATTACTCCGCCCAGAACTGCATCAATTGCCCTGTCTGCATCAATTCCGAAGCGTTTCATTCTCGGGAAACAGTAAAGCACCGCAAGGGCAAGTCCCAAGGCAATAAATATGCCGTACCATTGAATATCAATTCCGCCGATTGAAAAGGCTGTAGGATTAACCTCAAATTCCCAGCCCAATTTCGGGAATTGTATTTCATTTGGGTTTGAAATCATTTGTGATAATGTCATCTTTTAACGTCCTTTCATATTTTCTCTATTACCGACAATACGGTTTTCTCGGAAAGAAGCTCCGATTTTATGAATTGAAGAACGTCCTCCGCCGTAAGTTCGGAAACTGTATCGACTACATCAAAAGGCTTAAATCCTGCCATATGGGAACTAATCATAGCCGAAGCAATAGTAGTTACATTGCAAAGCTGTCTTACCAAATCACCGTAAGCAGCCTTTTTAATTCTGCTGAACATCTTTTCGTCAATTCCCTCTGCGGATATACGCTGAATTTCTTCAAACATAGCCTCTCTGACTTTGTGGGGATATTCCGATTCACCGCTGAAAATCACGGAGAAATAACCCTCTCCTGCGAATACCTCACCGCCGAAGCTGTTGTTTATGATTTCCTCCGAAAGAAGTCGGTTATACATTTCAGTTGAGGCATCTGTAAGGTAAGTAACTGCAAGAGTTGCAATCATTTCCTTTCTGAGAAAATTTTCGCTGTCGGGGCGGCATTTAAATCCTAAATGGAAAATAGATGCACCAATATCATTTTTCTCTGTAATTTCAGCCTGCACAATTGTGTCGGGTTCATCGGGGAATACGGTTTCAAGCCCTTTATCCTCACAGGGACGGAGCAGTTCATTGCATATTGCAAGAACTTCTTCCTCGCTGATATTTCCCGCAATTGACAAAGTCATATTGTTGAGATTATAGAAAGTGTCGTAGCATTTATAGAGCAAATCCGCATCAATTTTCGCAATGCTCTCCTGTGTGCCTGCAATGTCAATCTGAATGGGGTGGCTGTGGTACATTGATTTCAGCATATTGAAGAATACCCGCCATTCGGGATTGTCATTTGTCATACAGATTTCCTGCCCGATTATGCCCTGTTCCTTATCCACATTTTCCTTGGTGAAATAGGGTTTCTGCACGAAATCCAGAAGTATGCGGAGATTTTCCGTGTAATTCTGTGTGCAGCTGAAAAGATAGCAGGTTTTGTCAAAGGAAGTGTATGCGTTGCACTGCGCTCCTGTAGCGGCAAAAAGCTCAAATACGCCGCAATCCTCATTTTCAAAGAGTTTATGCTCTAAGAAATGGGCAATTCCGTTGGGAACTTCCGTGTAATTTTCATCGGCTGCAAGCTTGAATGTTGTATTCACAGAGCCGTATTTTGTGCCGAAAAGCGCATAAACTGTGCTGAATCCGGGCATTTCACGGATATATATATCAAGTCCGCTTTTGTGCTTTACGTGTACACAGCTGTCGCCTGTGCGTTTGCTTGTGATAATTTCTCTGCTCATTTATTCAGCCTCCTTATTCAGCATATGGTAAGTGCTGTCAAGTCTGACATTAACAGCAGCAGCGGCAATACGCTCCTTTGTAACGGCAAAAAGCCTTTCAAGGTATTCATTCGGAGTGGTGTATTCATTTCTGAAAAAGCAGTCGGTATACCACGAAATATAGGAACTGTGAGTATCGCCGAATGAAGTATAGGCATTTTCAAGGGCAAGAAATGCACTCTGAAGTTCCTCGTCTGTGATATTGCCCTTGCGGATTTCATCAAGCTGATTGTGGATTTCAGCTGTTGCCTTTTCAATATTCTCACGCTCAACTCCGCAATCCGCTGTTATGGTTTTCTTGTATTCGCTCATAGAGCAGGCACAATAATAGCACAGACTCAGCTTTTCACGGACATTGACGAAAAGTTTTGAAACGGGACTTCCGCCGAAAATGATGCACATAAGATGAACAGCGTCAATATCGTCTGTATCGAATTTAAAGGTCATCGCCATTTTTGCCTGTCTTACGTCAAATTCCTCCTGTACCAGCACAGGCTCAGGCTTTATGGGACTTGGAGAATAGAAAGTGTGGGAAGCGGAATTTCTCTCAATTGCTCCGAATTTTTCACGGAAAACCTCCTGCACACGGTTGTCAGCATCGGGAGATACAAAGCAAATTTCAATCTGTGCCGTGCTGAGAAGCTTTTTATAGGCTTCATATGCGGATTTCGGCGTAACTGCCTCCACCTGTTCACGAGGACCGTATCCGCCATATCGGATAGGTTCGCCCTCAAAGGCTATTTCACGTGCTTTTACAATGGTATATTCACGCTTGTTGTTGAAACGTGAGTCGATAATATCGAGGATTTCCTTTTTGCTCAATCTGAAAACGCTCTCGTCAAAACCGTTTTCATCGGCAAATGGACTGAAAAGGCTGTCAGTAATAAGCTCCGTCATTTCAGCGGTTATATCCTCACCGTCAATGGCAAAACGGCTGCAAAGCCAGCTTGCGGAAAGGCTCAGCACTTGCATATCGCCACGGATAGTCGACGATGATGAAAAGCCTGCACCGTAAAGCTCTGAAAGCCGCTCATTCATAGCTGCTATGCTGTTAAGCTTTGAATTTGCATCGCTGATACAATTCACCGCAACGGAATTATCAGAGGCATTTTCGCCCATTGGGACAATCATCAAAAGCTGTAGGGAGCAGCTGTTGAATTTCTTATCCACAACGGAAGTAAAGCCGATATTACTGCCAATCTCCGTTCTTGTATAATTCATATTTATATCGCACTCCTTTATATTGGGATTACATATAGATAACCACATTATATTATAACATAAAAAATGTAAAATTACCATACGTTTCAGATATTTTTAATTAGTTTAATTAAAACAACTTAGCTATTAGCCATTAGCCGTTAGCTGGCGGATAATATCCGCCCCTGCAAAATAAATCAGCACACATAAGAAAAGACGGCAGAAAAATTCCACCGTCCAAGATTGTCGAAAAAACCTGAATTTCGTTCCGAAATTGCGGGCGGATAATATCCGCCCCTACACGAAAAAACGTAAAATAACCATTTGTAGGGACACGGCGAGCCGTGTCCGTTATGCAATGTGCCTTTTTTACAGACTGAGATGGTAAAAAAATTCCACCGTCCTTATTAATTCTTAATTCATAATTCTTAATTTAATTACACATTACTCATTGACAAAAAGCTAATAGCTAAAGACTAACAGCTAATGGCTCATTAATTGCTCATTGACAAAAAGCTAATAGCTAAAGACTAACAGCTAATGGCTCATTAATTGCTCATTGACAAAAAGCTAATGGCTAAAGGCTAACAGCTAATGGCTCATTAATTGCTCATTGACAAAAAGCTAATGGCTAAAGGCTAACAGCTAATGGCTCATTAAATAATTACGAATTGCCGAAAAGTCATCTCCGAATAAATCCGACAGGGACTTTTCCTTTTCAATCAGCTGTAACTTCTGTATCCGTTTCAGCCGTTTTATGGCATATTCAAGCCTTGAAGCCTCACTTCTGCCGTTACAGCTCCACACAGCCATAATCTCCACAGGGGGATTTGCTCTGGTGAATTTCGCTCCTTTGGAGTTCCCCGAAATTCCCGAATGTTCCGCAAACCGCCGTTCCATATCCGTGGTAATTCCCGTGTAGAGCCGTTCATCACGGCATTTTATGATGTATACAAAGTATTCTTTGCTCACTTCTGCTTGATTTTAAATGCACTGTTTGTTATCTTTGAAGCGTCAAAGCCTTTCTTCTCACGCTTTTCACGGCGAGGCTTATTCTGCTTTCTCTGCTCCTTTTTCTGCTGCTCTTTCTTCTCAGCTTCATCGTCAAGACGCATTGTAAGGGCAATTCTGTTTCTCTTTACGTCAACTTCGAGAACTCTTACCTTTACGATTTCGCCTACCTTTACAGCTTCAAGAGGATGCTTTATGTATCTGCTGCAAAGCTGTGAAATATGAACAAGACCGTCCTCGTGAACGCCAATGTCAACAAATGCACCAAAGTCAATGATATTGCGGACAGTTCCCACAAGTTCCATACCCGGCTTTAAATCCTTGATTTCCATAACATCGCCGCTTCTGAGAAGTGGAGGTGGAAGTTCATCACGGAGGTCACGTCCCGGCTTTTTAAGTTCCCCGATAATATCCGTGAGAGTAGGCACACCAATGCCCAGTTTTTCGCTGATTCCGTCCATATTCAGAGAATCTGAAACTGCAATTCCGCCGCCTGCAACATCGGCAAGGGTAAATCCGCTTTCGCTGATAAGAGCCTCAGCTGCCTTGTAGCTTTCGGGATGAACTGCTGTATTGTCAAGAGGATTTTTTCCGTCACGTACACGGAGGAAGCCTGCACATTGCTCAAATGCCTTTTTACCAAGCTTCGGAACTTTCATAAGTTCCTTTCTGTCGGTAAATCTGCCGTTTTCTTCACGGTATGCAACGATATTCTTTGCAACTGCGGAGTTGATACCTGCAACGTATGAAAGAAGTGAATGTGAAGCTGTATTAAGGTCAACACCTACGGAGTTAACGCAGTCCTCAACAACTCCCGAAAGAGCGTCGCTCATACGTGCCTGGGGCATATCGTGCTGATACTGACCGACACCGATTGCCTTTGGCTCAATTTTAACAAGCTCTGCAAGAGGGTCCTGCAAACGTCTTGCAATTGAAACCGCACTTCTGAGGGAAACGTCATAGTCGGGGAATTCCTCAGCCGCAAGCTTTGATGCGGAATAAACAGACGCACCTGCTTCACTTACAACGATATAGCTGACTTTCTGCGGAATTTCGCTGATGACCTCAGCGGCAAACTGCTCTGTTTCACGGGATGCAGTACCGTTTCCGATAGAAATTGTAGTAACGCCGTGCTTTTCAATAAGTTCCTTGATAATCTTCTTTGAAAGGGCGATATTTGTCTTTGGACCAGGTGTGCAGTACACAACATTTGTATCAAGAACTTTACCTGTAGCGTCAATTACAGCAACCTTACAGCCTGTACGATAACCTGGGTCAAGTCCGAGAATTACGCTGTTTTTAAGCGGCGGCTGGAGAAGAAGCTGACGGAGATTTGACGCAAATACCTTGATTGATTCCTCAGCGGCATTTGCTGTCATTTCTGAACGGATTTCACGCTCAATTGAGGGGAAAATCAGTCGCTTATAGCCGTCCTCAGCGGCAGCACGTACAAGCTCACCGCAGGCATTGTTAGCCTTTACGTATTTAGCTAAAATTATATCAGTTGCAACTGTTTCATCAAGAACAATTGATACCTTTAAGAAGCCCTCTTTTTCGCCTCTGTCAAGGGCAAGTACACGGTGATTTGCCACACTTGAAACGGCTTCGGAGTAGTCGTAATAGTTTGTGTAAACGCTTTCAGCCTCGGCATCAGCAGCCTTTGAAACCATAGTTCCCTTGTCATTTGCGGCTGAACGGAGCTTTTTACGGAGTTCCGCATCATCTGAAATATCCTCGGCGATAATATCCATTGCACCCTGAATAGCAGCGGCAGCGTCGGGAACTTCCTTTTCCTCATTTACAAAAGCAGCAGCCTCGTCCTCGGGATTTGTGGAGTTATCCTGTGCCATAATAATAACTGCAAGAGGTTCAAGTCCCTTTTCACGGGCAATGCTTGCTCTTGTACGTCTTTTCGGCTTGAATGGACGGTAAATATCCTCCACCTCAACGAGAGTAACAGCAGCTGAAATTGCATTTTCAATTTCGGGAGTCATTTTCTCCTGCTCGGTAATAGCTGTGCGAACTTCCTCCTTACGCTTTTCAAGGTTGCGGAGGTATGTGAGTCTGTCGGAAAGTTCACGGAGAATCTGGTCATCAAGAGAGCCTGTAACTTCCTTACGGTAACGGGCAATAAATGGGATTGTAGCACCCTCGTCAATGAGGTTTACCGTGTTGTCAACCTGCTCCTGTCTGAGTGAAAATTCCTGTGCTAAGGTTTTGTTAATATCCATAATTTATCCTTCCTTTATCTGATTATCCGATGATTGATTTATTCTGTCTACCCAAGAAAACATCGTCTTTGCAATGTCCCTGTAAACTGTGATATTATTTTTCTCATTGAGAATTTCGTGCCGCATATTGTCGAAAAGTCGGTGTGAAATGCTTTCGTATCCCTTTTGGCGAAGCTTTTCAACAGCCTTGTAGAACTTCTTTTCCGACAGCATAACGGGGTCTTTTTTGCCCGATAAAAAACGTATGGGCAGCTGTGGAGAAGTGACTTTCCAGCCACGTCTGCTGTATGCCTCTTTCAGCATATACATAAATGATTCGTAGGCACTTAAAGTGTACACATAATTTGAAAGAGGGTTAGCATTAAGTTCCTCTACAATTTCCTTGCGGCTTGTAAGCCATGAACGTGGAGTTGTGCCAAATCCCTTATTGAAAAGCTTTTCTGCGGCAGCTTCCACCTTGTCGATTTTATTTCTCAAATCTCCGCCCTTTGAAATTGCCGAGCCGATTGCACGGACGGGAGCGCTGAATGAACTGTATGGCGGAGTTCCAAGGAGAATAAGTCCGTCAATTGCACTGTCATTTTCTTTCAGGAAACATCTTGCACCGATAGAACCCATACTATGACCAATCATAAAGCAGGGCAGTACGGTATATTCCTCGTGAATAATCCTGTTAAGCTGTGCAATATCCGCAACTAAACCCTCTCCCCCGTTTTCATACATAAAGCCTAAATCACCCTCCTCACGGATACTGTGACCGTGGCCACGGTGGTCGTGAATAACGGAGATAAAACCCTGTTCAGCGAGGTAGTCCATAAAGTCGTAGTAGCGTTCCTTATATTCGTTCATACCGTGAATAATCTGAACAACGCCGTAGATGTTGCCCGAGGGAACAGCGGCAACGGCGGATATATTCAATCCGTCAAAATCTGATATAAAACTTAAATCTTTTAATCCTGCATTTATCATAAATTCACCTATTATGTCATGGTTTACCCTGTTTGTGAAATGTCGCTGCTCAAAAAAGCAACTATTACTATTTTACCACATTACAGAAAAAAATGCAAGTTTTTTATTTCGAAATATAACAAAAGCGGCAGGAAAAATTCCCACCGCTTTAATTTTATGAAAAATTCGCTTTCACATAGTCAAGCATTTCAAGTTCTGATTCAGCCTCACCCAAATTCGGATAATTCTTTTCCATTTTACGGGCAAGCTGATATTCCTTTTCCGCAAGTTCTGCATTTTTCTCAATAATTAGATAATATGCATACATAAGCTTACGGCGGGTAATCATAGTTTTACCCGATGCTTTCACGTATTTCTGCAAATCCTTGTCATAAATCTCGTCAATTTCCGCCTTGTCAGCACCATTCACAAGCTTGCAGAAAAGCATTTCGCAGTTGTACTCATTTGTATACAATTTCGGAAGTTTCGGAGTATCGAGAAGTTTTTCAAACAACTTTTCAGCTTCAACGAATTTCATTTCGTCCATAAGCCTTGCCGCACTCAAAGCGGGCATAGTTGCTGATAATTTATCTTTCTGATTTTCGTCATACTCAAATAATTTTTCAGGCATATCCTTTAATCTTCCGCCATTTGTCTGCAAAGCATTGATTTTGAACTGCTTGTATAAAACTCCTCTTGCATAGGGATTTTTCGCCATTAAAAGAATATTCATTCCGTCATTGGTTACACCTAAATCAAGGGGAATAAGGTTTGTCAAACCGAGATAAACCGATAAAACTGCGGCTAATATAACAATCAAACGCACAATGGAATTGTCAGCAAACAGAAACGGAACGCATAAAACTGCCGTCAGCAAATTGAACAATCCGCCGCCGAAATTGTACCAGAAATACGGCACATCTTCGGGATTTTCCATATCGGGAGGAATCATAAGACATTGACCGCCTGTTCCTGCAATGGAGTATTTCTTGAATTTCAACCCCTGCTCCGTCTTTTGCAGAACAATTGAACCTACTCTGAATGAAAGGAATTTATACCCCGTGAGAAGTCCCATTACAAGATGTCCTGCCTCGTGAATAATCATAGCAAGATACAAAAGAACATAGAAAGCAGCGAGAAATATTATATCTTCAAGAAACGAAATATTGCTTTTTTCGGCATTTCCGTCGGGTTTTAGGAGCATCATTGCAATAAAAAATCCTAAAACTCCGCCGAAAATCATTGACACAATTGCACCGAGGTTGACTTTCTTCTTTTTTTGGTCAGCCAATTACTTAACCTCAACAGTCCAGTTGAAAGTATCCTCGATTTTACCCCACTGAATACCTGTCATTGTATCGTAGAGCATCTGTGAAATAGCACCAATCTTGTTGCCGTTGATTTCCATAACCTTGTCATTCCACTTGAGGTGACCAACAGGAGAAATAACAGCTGCTGTACCTGTACCGAATACCTCGTCAAGCTTGCCTGCATCGTAAGCGTCAGCGATTTCCTGAATAGAAATACGTCTTTCGGAAACCTTGATACCCTTTGACTTACAAACCTCGATAGCAGACTTTCTTGTGATACCGGGGAGGATTGAACCCTGAAGTGCAGGAGTTACAACTTCACCGTCGATAACGAAGAAGATATTCATTGCACCAACTTCCTCGATGTACTTCTGCTCAACACCGTCAAGCCAGAGAACCTGTGCATAATTCTGCTTGTGAGCCTCGTCCTGACCGATGAGAGATGCAGCGTAGTTACCGCCTGTCTTAGCGTAACCCATACCGCCTCTTACAGCACGGACATACTTATTCTCAACATAGATATTTACAGGGTTAAGACCGCTTGCATAGTAAGCACCTGAGGGTGAGAGAATAATCATAAAGAGATACTGGTCGCCGGGCTTAACGCCGAGGAATGGGTCGCAGGCAAAGATAAATGGACGAATGTAGAGAGATTCGCCGTCCTTTGAGGGAACCCAGTCCTTTTCAACCTTGAGAAGTTCCATAAGGCCTTCCATAGCCATATCAATGGGAAGTTCGGGAATTACAAGTCTTTCGTTGGACTGATTAAGACGCTTGAAGTTTTCCTCGGGACGGAAAAGCTGAATTTTGCCGTCAGCTGTGCGGTATGCCTTTAAGCCCTCGAAAACTGTCTGACCGTAGTGCAGACACATAGCAGCAGGAGAAAGCTCGATAGGAGCGTAGGGTCTGATTTCGGGGTCGTGCCAGCCCTGACCTGCGTCATAGGACATAACGAACATATAGTCTGTGAAGATGTGACCGAAGCCGAGAGCCTGGTCAGGTGCAGGCTTTGCCTTTAAATTCTGTGATTCAATAAATTTGATTTCCATTGTTTTATACCTCTTTTTCAATATAACTGGGATTTGTCTGCGGAGAAATAATTTTTTTCATAAATTTTTTTACAAATAATTGTTCCTGCAACAGCCGCACCTGCAAGGAGAGCCGCAGCGGAAAGGGAAACGGTAAGAGCTATAATTGCTTTTTTTGACATAAAGATACCTCCGTTAACAAATAGATTGCAGACAAAAACTGTCTGTACAATAATTATAGCACATTTTTCTCATAATTTCTATAAAATCCTAATAAAAATACTGCACAAAATAAACTGAATATTTTGTGCAGTTTTTTGTATTATTCGTCATATGTGCGGACACGGAGAACTGCTCCAAGGCTTTCCGCAACCTCTCTTGACGCTTCAATCTGTTCGGGAGAGATAACGTCAACTACGGACATAACAACCTGAGATTTTCCCGTATTTACGCAGTCTGCGGTGAATTTGTGCATAGCCTCCCACGCATTTTCAAACTTAGGACGGGTAACTTTCATATACTCCTCCTTAGTGCCTGCATTAAGGCTTATGGAGATAGTGTCGATAATCTCGCAAAGCTCCTCTGCAATGGGGCGATTGTTCACTAAATCGCCAAGACCGTTGGTGTTAAGGCGGAATTTCACGGTTTCACAGTTGGATTTCAGCCATTTTGCCGTTTCAAGAAGTGCGTCAAGACGGCAGGTCGGCTCGCCGAATCCGCAGAAAATAACCTCGTTATATGCGGAAATATCACGCTTTGAAAGGTCAGCTTTGATTTCCTCCATTGTTGGCTCATGCTCCAGCCACAGAGGGTCAGAGCCGTATGCTCCGTCACTGTTGTTTCTTATGCAGAATGTACAAGCACAAGGGCATTGATTTGTTAAATTCAAATAAAGATTTTTTCCTACCTCATAGGATATTGTCATTGCTTTCATTTTAATTCTCCTTAATTTATGGGGTTCTCTAAAAACCGGAACACGAGCAGAATTCCGTATATGACACATATTCAGTTACAAGGCGACAAACCGCAGTAATACTTTGTGTATTGCAAGGTTTGTCAACGCAGTAAATGATATGTGTCATAGGAAGTC
>JAFSBM010000075.1 GCA_017437285.1 Ruminococcus sp.
CACTGTACTTCGGCACGAGCATTACCGGTGACGAAATCCCCGATGTAGAGGGAGAAAACTACTTCGACAAGGAGGACTTTGAAAATGAAGAATAAGCAGAAAAGAAAAAAGGAATTAACCCCACAGCAGCAGGAACGCATCATCACAAAGGAGTACTTTGACCGCATCGCTCCCGGTGTTGTGCGTTTCTACACCGACCACTATATCTGTGGTAACTTCTACAAATCCTGCTGGGCTGTGACGGAGTATCCTCCCACCACAGAGGAAACAGCAATCCTCGCACACCTTGCTGACCGCAACGGCGTAACGCTCCGCATCTACAATCGCCTTGTCAATAGCATGGAACAGCGTAAGATTGTGCAGCAGGCAATGCGAAAGAATCACATGATGACCACAACTAACGATGTCTCTGAGTCGGTCAAGGCACAGGATAACATCAATGATGTAGTGGAATTGCTGTCTGAACTTCGCAGAAACAAAGAACCTCTCCTGCACACGGCTGTGTTCATTGAACTGAGAGCGACGACCGAGGATAAGCTCCGTGAGCTGCAGGCAGATATTCAGATGGAACTTACCAGATCGAAGATTTCTGTTGACAGACTGCTCCTCCGCCAGAAAGAGGGCTTCCTCGCTGTGCTTCCTTGCGGCAATAATGTGTTCGCAAGCCAGTTTGAAAGAGTATTGCCTGCAAGTTCTGTTGCAAATCTGTATCCGCTGAACTATTCGGGCAAGACGGATCAGCATGGCTTTTATATCGGCAGAGATAAGTACGGCTCGAATGTGCTTGTAGACTTCGACAAGCGAACCGAGGACAAGACCAACTCTAATGTTCTCATCCTCGGTAACAGCGGTCAGGGTAAGTCGCATCTGTTGAAACTGCTTCTCTGCAATCATCGTGAGGCAGGCAAAAGTGTGCTTGTGCTGGATCCGGAGAGTGAGTATCAGGAACTGTGTGCAAACCTCGGCGGCACCTATATCGACATGATGTCGGGCGAATATATGATCAATCCGCTGGAACCCAAAGCATGGGGCGACCAGCGTGACGCTGGACCCATTTCGCGCACGAAGAAAAACTGTAACGGAAAGGAAAATGCCCGCGACGATAACGACTCTGTACCGGAAGTCTTCAGGAAGGTTACCCGTTTAAGTCAGCATATCAGCTATCTGAAAGACTTTTTCAGAGCCTATAAGGATTTCACCGATGCAGAAATCGACACCATCGAAATCATGCTCATGAAGCTCTATGGCAGATTCGGTATGGATGACGGCACTAACTTCGATCAGTTCACAGCCGAGGATTACCCGACTATGAGTGACCTCTACGAGCTTATTGAAAAAGAATTCATGGCATTTGACAGCGAGAAGAAGCACCTGTACACCGAGGAAATGCTCCAGAATATCTGTCTCGGACTGAACTCCATGTGCAAGGGTGCGGAGGCAAAATACTTTGACGGGCATACCAACATCAGGGATGCAGAGTTTATCTGTTTCGGAGTCAAGGGATTGATGGATACCAACAAGCGGCTCAAGGATACCTTGCTGTTCAACATCCTGTCGTATATGAGCAATCAGCTTCTGGGTAAGGGAAACACGGTGGCGGCCGTTGACGAGCTTTACCTCTTCCTCACCAACATGACGGCAATCGAATATATCCGCAACGGCATGAAGCGTGTTCGTAAAAAGGAGTCCTCGTTTATTCTGGCAAGTCAGAACATCGAGGACTTTTTGCTTCCCGAAATCAAGGAATTCACAAAGCCACTGTTCAGTATCCCGTCCCACCACTTTCTGTTCAATGCAGGTCAGATCAATCCGCAGGAATATATGGACGCACTGCAGCTTGAAGAATCAGAGTTCAGTCTGATTCGTTATCCGGAGCGTGGAACCTGTCTCTATCGCTGTGGTAATGAGAGATATCTCCTGCAGGTAATCGCACCAAGCTACAAGGCGGCACTGTTTGGGGCGGCGGGAGGAAGATAATATATCTGGACTTTTTCCTTGTCCTGTGGTATAATTAAGTCAAGATTTCATGATGGAGTGAACGCTATGGCATACGAAAACGGCGATTGGATCATGCACGGAACGGCTTGGGATGATCCGAACCGCATCAAAACTGTGGACGAACTGATTGCTTATGTGGATCGTGTGGGATTTCTTCCGCTGTTCAAAAATGAGATTGAAGGCTTTTCTGTAGAAGAACACGCCTCTGCTGATTACTGGTGGACAGGAAATGTGGAGGAAGATCCGTGGGAATGGAGAGCTATTGCAGCACGAAGCGGCAAGGTCGCCTATGGAAAATTCTTTGGGAAGAAGGCAGGTTTCATTTCGCTGAAATGGCTTCCGTACTTTGTGAATTACCGCAGGGACGGCTATGATTTTGACAGCCTGTATGAAGAAGGATTGGCACGACAGCGTTCAAAGCTCATCATGGATCTGTTCGAAACCAATGAGGAACTCTTTTCCTATGAGATGAAAAGTCTTGCAGGATTCGGCAAGGGCGGCGAGAAAAACTTCAGCGGTATCGTGACAGAACTGCAGATGCAGACCTATCTGACAGTGAAGGATTTCCGTTGCCGAACCAATAAAAAGGGCAAGGAATACGGCATGAGCGTGGCGCTCTATACGACTCCCGAAACACTGTGGGGCTATGATGCTGTGACCGCTGCCTATGCCGAAGAACCGGAACAGTCAAAGCAGCGGATCATTACCAGAATGAAAGAACTGTATCCGACAGCAACCGATGCACAGATCAAAAAGCTGTGCTTATGAGGAGTGAGAAAATGCAAAAGACAAGCGTATTCATCAGTTTAATCCTCCGTCACAAGCCCGAAGTCATCGACATTACCCTTGACGCTCACGGCTGGGCTGATGTGCAGGAACTGATTGCAGGCATCAATTCCACAGGCAAGTATCAGATTGATATGCCAATGCTCGAAGAAATTGTGCGGACGGACAACAAACAGCGTTACAGCTTCAACGAGGATAAAACAAAAATCCGAGCAAATCAGGGACATTCCATTCAGGTGGATGTGGAACTGAAAGAAGCAGAGCCGCCTGAGATTCTCTACCATGGCACGGG
>JAFSBM010000076.1 GCA_017437285.1 Ruminococcus sp.
CCTTATTCAGTTTTTAAGAGTCGGTGTTTATGGCACAGAGGTCACACCCGTTCCCTTTCCGAACACGGAAGTTAAGCTCTGTTGCGAAGACGATACTTGGCTGGCGACGGCCCGGGAAACTATTTCAATGCCGGCACTAAAAAACGGAAGTCGCTTTGACTTCCGTTTTTCATATTCAAGGGCCATTAGCTCAGTTGGTTAGAGCATCCGGCTCATAACCGGACGGTCTGGGGTTCGAGTCCCTAATGGCCCACTTTATAATCAATAATGGCTCCCAGCAGGGAGCTTTTGTTGTATATACACAAATTGAAACGCATATTTTTAGGCAAGTATACAAATATATTTTTGGTTGTCTAAAAGTGGGCGTTTTTTTGCATTTATATTTATAGAGAGGGGGAAACAGATGCGTATCGACGAATATGAAGAACTATTCAAAAAATATTATAGACAGATATATAATTATTGTCGTGTAAAGCTGCGTCACGAACAATCTGCAAGCGATTGTGTTCAGGAAGTTTTTCTGATACTCTACAAAAAGCTTGAAAAGGTTGATTTAACGGAAAATACGGTTATTTGGCTTTACAGGGCAGCTGACAAGGTTATTAGCAGATATCTGAAAAAACACCGCAGAGATATAAGTCTGGATTCCCTTGATGAACCTATTGAAGATAAAAAGGCTTTTATTTCTGATAATTATGAGATAATCAACACATACGTTACAATGGACGAGCTTTCTCTCCTTGAAAAATATTATCTGAATGGGGAAACCATAAAGGAAATTGCTGAAAAATCTGCTGTTTCAGAAGCAGCTATATATAAAAGAATTGAGCGATTAAAGTTAAGATTAGAAAAACACAGGGAGGAATTGTTATGAATGAGTTAATTAATATGCTTCTTAATGATAATTCTTTTTCTGTAAAATCTGCTGACGCTCTCAGAAAAGAACTTGAAGCTGAAATGTCAAAGGATAATCCCGATGCAGACTTTATAAATGAGCTTGTTTTGGCTATATCTGAGGCTGAAAATCATTCTCAGGCTGATATTGATGTTGAAAAAGAGTACAGTAAAATCACGGCAGTTAAAGGCAGAAAGCCGATTTTAAGCTATGTAAAGGGAGTTGTGGCAGCTGCTTGTGCAGTTGGTGTACTCAGTAATGTTATCAGTTATTCTTCTTACGGTGAAAATATATATACTCTTGTTGTAAAAAATGATGACAAAATTCATTTTGATTTTTTCAAATCTGATGATAATGAAAGTGATTCGTTTGAGTATGACATATATGGTGTAAAAAAATTCTATGAATGTCTTGGACTGAAAATTGAATCGCCAATGTATTTCCCAGAGGGATTTGAAATTACTGAAAAACGGGTTAACGAGCAGCTTGTAACCCTTAGTGACGGAAAAGGGCAGGTTGACATTTCTTTTATGCCCCTTCGCAGAGGGCTGACCGTTGACGGAGTTAATCCAAACGAATCTGTTATACACGTAAACGGACACATTGCCACTTATATAAACGACGAAAATGCAGATTGGCTTATTTACAAATTTGATGACGTTGTTGCTATTTACGATTTCCAGTATCTCAGCGATGAGGAAATCGACAAAATAATATCATCTATCGAATAAAAGGAGGTTTTTCCATGAGAAAATTATTATCTTTGCTTGCATCTCTTGCAATGCTCACCACCATGTCACCTTTTTACACCGAGGGAACAACGGATAATTATGTCGATTTGAACACGCTTGCTGATAGTTTAGGAGCTGATACTGATTATTTGAATGTTGTAAATTACGAACATGGATTGGACAAACCTGACCCTGCGGACGTTTATTTTGATTATCTCAGCAAATGCACTTTGCTTGAGGGTGCTTATTCTCCCAGAAGTTTTTACTGTACTGCGGTTATGTCAGGTTCGGATATGGGCATATCGCTTTTGGAAATCCTCTCACATAACGGCGTGATTTCCCCTTCTGATATTCAGCAGGGGGCAGAGAGTCTGTCAGAAATCACATTAAATGAGGAAATAGATAAGGTTATCACAGCATATCAGACAACTCAGTGTTATACAGAGTTCAACAACTATAAAGAGTATCTTGTAGCTTCTCAGACTTATGAACAGCAGATAAACAGCCTCATTTCAACTGCTGAAAGCTGCATGAAAAATGACAGATATTTTCTCATTACAATTCATGCCTATAAGATGAATCATGCCGTATGCGGAATCGGAATTGCAGAGGGCGAATGGGAATGGAACGGAAAAAGCTATGATAAATGTATACTTACCCTTGATTCCAACAATGCGGACAATGAGGGAAATGCAGTTGGATTCCGTGAAGAATCGTGTATATATATCAATTCCAAGACAAAGGAAAGCTGTATTCCTGCCTATGACCTTGATATGTCCGATGAGCCTGCATATGCAGTAATTGACGATGATTCAATGCTTAATTTCAAAGGAGCAATCAACCCCTCTGTTGAAATCAGCGAGGATAAAGACGATATAACTCATTTTGCTTTTCTTGATACAGACTTTACATCAGCGTACAGCGTAAGGAATGGGGTTAAAACACCTATTGCAAAGCCTGCTTATGGCGGATTGAATGGACCTCTTTCCCTGAATGATATTGATTCTATTCATATTGAAATGGACAATGAGTATAATCGTTACGTAAATTTCAGATATATCAACACAGACAGGTGGATTGATGTGGAATTTGAGGACACTATCAATCGCACCTATGCAGAGTTTTATGGTACTGTTGATATAAGCGATGATATGATAAAAATTGTCAATGAGGGGGATTCGCCTATTCATTCCCATTTGCAGATACGTATGAATGAGGGGACATATGATTTTTCGCCCTATTTTCTGTGGTATGTAAATGGTGATGTCAACAAGGATTTTACTGTTGAAGTTGTTGAAAACGGTATGCTTTTAAAAAGCAGCGGAAAGATTGAAATGTCAGTTTTGCCACAGCGTTTTATATCAAGTCTTGACGGAGAATTGCAGTATAATGAGGGTGGTGTTATAACAGATTTTGCTTCTGTCGGTAATTCTCCTACTGACAATAATATTCTTGTAACACTTGATAATGAGCAGAAAGTAGTATTCTATGTTGATGAAAATAATGACGGAAACTATGCCTCTGAAATGCGAAAGGTTGATTTGACAGGTGGAAGTCCATATCATATAATTTCAGACAATAATGTTCTTGTTACTGTAAACGAGGAACATAGGTTTGAGTGCTATATTGATGATAACAACGACGGTATATATGATTGTCCCGTTCAGAAAGGCGACGCAAATTATGACGGAGTTATCAATGCTTCCGACGCAAGTGCAGTTCTTGCACATTATGCAAAGCTTTCCACATCTTCTGAAAATATTGGTTCTGATATTCATACAATGGATTTCGACAGAAGCGGTAGTGTAGATGCCGCCGATGCTTCAAGAATTCTCAAACATTATGCAGATGTTCAGACAAGTTAAAGAAAAACAAGTCCCACGGAAATCTGTGGGACTTGCTGCGTTATATTTTTTAGAGATGCCCTTAATCCAAATCATAATCAAAATCTGCATTTTCGAAATTGCGGTTTTTTAAATCTTCATCGGAAATGAGCCAGAAAATATTCCATAAACAGCCAACAGAGTAGTCGTATTGGAACAGCAGATGATTTTTTTCGTCAACATAGGGAACATTTCCGCCTGTCGGATAGCCGAACAATTTGCTGCTGTTATGGGAAAGATATTCAATATCATAATCGGGAGCAATTTCGCATAAGTTGTCAAATTCGCCGCAGTCAAGAACATCACCAAGGGACTTATAGTCTGCGGTTTTCTCAAATTTTACAGCCTTTTCCTCAAACGCTTCTTCAAAATATTTTGTGTAATAAGGCACAGGGGGGGGAGTTCGCTTTAATGCCGACAAATCGCCGTTATACCATATTACTTTGTGATAAGCGGAATTTTCGGGATTATCCGCAACACTTTCCACCCACTTATCACTTTCGTGAATTGGCATAACCTCGCCGCTCCAGAAAAAATACAATATGCCTGTGTGGGGGAGTTTGTTTTCATCATCTGCCTCGGCAATGTCCGCAAGATTAATCTGAGCCACAAGCTGCATTGCCGATTTTTCATATCGTTCTGTAGTTTCCCCACGCTTGCAGGTATAGCCTGACATAGTGGGATATGGAATTTCAGGCGGCAGGTCGGGAAATCCTCCGAATTTGCTTGCACCTATGGGCGTTTCGCCCTCTTTGGTGCATATTTTTACAGCACTTTTTCTGTAAGGTCTGATACTTTCCGCAATGTCGGAATATCCCTCGTTAATGAGATAATCAATTAATTCAATTTCAGGTGTTTTCATTTTTTACTCCTATTTTAAAGATTATACCGCACAATTTTAAGTTGTGCGGTATTTTCATAATTTTGCGTAATTAAAGCTCCCAATCATCACAAAGGCGGTTGATAGCCTCGGTAAGCTTACGCATATCGGCATTTGCTCTGCCGTCTGATGTCTTGATAAGGCGGCTGAGTCTGTCTGCGGCATCCACCAAATCTCTGAATGTGGGGCTGAGATTTGCACCTGATGATGTCTTTTTTCTGACAATTGGCTTAGGAATAGCGTCATAGGTGATTTCGCCCGAAATAAGGTCGAATTCCGCACCGCTGTATGGAGCGTAGGTATCTGCACCAAGTTCCTCACGGATACGCTGTGCAAGGCTGTCAGCAGAGGGAGCGTCACCGTGATTTATGAAGTACTTTTTAACTCCCGAAACAGCCTTTGCCCAATTCATAAGACCGTCAACGTCAGCGTGACCGCTTACGCCGGGGAGCTGTAGAATTTCAGCTGAAACATTAATAGTTTCACCGAAAAGCTTGACAGTTTTCGCACCCTCAACAAGGCTTCTGCCGAGAGTATTTGTGGACTGATAGCCAACGAAAAGGATAGTATTTGCCGCACCCCAGAGATTATGTTTAAGGTGGTGCTTGATACGTCCTGCCTCGCACATACCGCTGGCGGAGATAATAACCTTGGGACGTGTGTCAAAGTTGATAGACTTTGATTCATCGCTGGAAACTGCACGAATAAGTCCGTCAAATGAAATGGGGTTTATGCCCTGTCTGATATAGCTGAGAGCTTCTTCGTCATAGCAGCTTTCACGGTTGCTTATGAAAATATTTGTAGCCTCAATAGCAAGAGGGCTGTCAACATAAACAGGGAAATTATCGTGTCCCTTTATGAGATTAGCGTCCTTAATCTGACGGATAAAGTAGAGCATTTCCTGAGTTCTGCCAACTGCAAAAGAGGGGATAATCACATTTCCGCCACGGTCAAAGGTACGCTGTAAAACCTGAGCAAGAGCCGTTACATAGTCGGTAGGGCGATTGTGTCTGCGTTCACCGTAGGTTGATTCCATAACCACATAATCAGCCTTGTCTACATACTGAGGGTCACGGATAAGGGGCTGTTCAATATTTCCGATGTCACCTGAGAATACAATTGAACGAGTTTCGCCGTTTTCGGTCATAGTTATGACAATGCTTGATGAGCCGAGGAGATGACCTGCATCACGGAAATACACGGAAATTCCCTCGCAGATTTCGTCTGTAACATCATAGGGGTGGGGAACAAAAAGGCTGATAGCACCAATTGCATCGTCCATTGTGTAAAGTGGCTTGTAATCGGGGTCGCCACGGCGTTTAGCCTTACGGCTTCGCCATTCAGCTTCAAATTCCTGAATATGTGCGGAGTCACGGAGCATAACGCTGCACAGATTTGCAGTAGCCTTTGTGGAGTGGATTTCACCGCTGAAACCGTCAGCAAAAAGCTTTGGGAGGAGTCCCGAATGGTCAATATGAGCGTGGGTAAGGAGAACGAAGTCCAGTTCTCCCGGAGCTACAGGGAGTTCCACATTCTCGAACATATCAAGTCCCTGCTGCATACCGTAATCCACAAGGAATTTTTTTCCGCAGGCTTCAACATAGGTGCAGCTGCCTGTTACTTCGTGAGTTGCACCGATAAACATCATTTTCATAAAAAATACACCGCCTTTAATTTGTTTATAATTATATTGGTATTAATTTATCTTTTATTCCTTTTGTCTAATTATAACACATTATACCTTATTTGTCTATAGAATTTTATGTTTTTTATGTGAAAGTTTGGTGATGTAGTGTTGTATGACAGCTGCTGTTTATGGGAATGATAAATTCTTGATTTAAAATAAAATTATAGATTTTTAAAGTTTTTCTTTAAAAATCTATTGACAAACTTTAAAAGATGTGATATACTAATGTCATACCGGTAAAGCATATGGGGTTTGCGGAGTGTACAGCCGTGAATCTTATATGAATTCATCAACACAAATTTAAATTATTTTTGGAGGAATTTATTATGAAAGAAAATACTAACAAAATTAAAAAGACAGCACAGGGAATGACAATTACATTCGGACTTTTTTCACTTTTTATGCTTTTTGTGGGAGTTGTACCTCCGTTGGTGGATATGTTCAGACATGGAGAAATGCTTGAAACTCTTTTCTTTAGATATATCGGCTCGATTATCTGTACCCTTGCCGTGTTTGCCGCATTTCTCATTATGATACTGGCTCTTCACAAAATCGCAAAAGTGGGCAATCCTTTTTCCGATAAGAACATAAAAACCTTTAAACTTTCGGGGAATGTTATGACATACGGCGGATTTTTTGGCTCTATGTTTTCGGTGTTCAGTCAGAACAGACTGGGTGATGCTGCAACGGTGGAAATGTACGGTTTAGGTTTTGGACTTATAATATGCGGTATTGTGGTTGTTATGTTTCTTGAACTTCTCCGCTACGGCTCAAAGGTACAGGACGAACTTGATACCATAGCATAAGGAGGGAGCAAATGGGAATAATCATCAGACTTGACCGACTTATGGCTGACCGCAAAATGTCGGTAAACGAGTTGGCGGCAAAGCTCGAAATGACCAATGTAAACCTATCTAATTTGAAAACAGGCAAGATGAAAGGCATACGTTTTGAAACGATGAATAATATCTGTCGCATATTCGACTGTCAGCCTGGGGATATTTTTGAATATGTAAAAGATGAGGATGTTGAATAATGTGTGATTTGGGGGTGGGTATTATCCGCCAGCTAATGGCTAACGGCTAACAGCTAAAGGCTAATAGCTTTAAAACGGCTAACAGCTAAAAGCTAATGGCTTTTCAAATAATTTCGTACTGTAATTGCGGACACAGTACGCTGAGTCCCTACAAAATATCAGCATAAAAAAGCTAAAGGCTAAAAGCTAACAGCTAAAGGCTCTTTAAAATAATTACGCATTACGCATTACGCATTACGCATTGCTGAAAGGCTAACAGCTAAAGGCTAATTTCAAAAAAATATTTCAAAAAAATCCCTTTAATATATTGACTTCTCTTTATAAAAGGAGTATAATAATTATGTACGGCGAATGCTGTTTATATCAGAGCAATGCCATACAAGCTATGTGCGGTATTGTTTTCATTAAATGGATTGTCAAAAATATGTCACTCCGTTTGATACTATATATTATGGAGGTTTTTACAATGAGCAGAGTTTACAATTTTAGTGCAGGCCCAGCTGTTCTCCCGGAGGAAGTCCTCAGAGAAGCAGCAGAGGAAATGATGGATTACCAGGGTTGCGGTATGTCCGTTATGGAAATGTCCCACCGTTCAAAGGTATATGATAACATCATCAAGGAAGCAGAGCAGGATCTCCGTGACCTTATGAATATCCCTGACAACTACAAGGTACTTTTCCTTCAGGGCGGTGCTTCTCAGCAGTTCGCAGCTGTTCCTATGAACCTTATGAAGAATAAGAAGGCTGCTTACATTATCACAGGTCAGTGGGCTAAGAAGGCTTATCAGGAAGCTCAGATGTACGGTGAGGCTGTTGCTGTTGCTTCATCTGCTGACAAGACTTTCTCTTACATCCCTGATTGCTCAAATCTTGATATTCCCGAAGATGCTGACTACGTTTACATCTGCGAAAATAATACAATCTACGGTACAAAGTTCTGGGAGCTTCCCGATACAAAGGGCAAGGATCTCGTTTCTGACGTTTCTTCATGCTTCCTTTCAGAGCCTGTTGACGTTAGCAAGTACGCTGTAATCTACGGCGGTGTTCAGAAGAACATCGGACCTGCAGGCGTTGTTATCGCTATTATCCGTGAGGACCTCATCAGAGATGACGTTCTTGCTGGTACTCCTACAATGCTCAAGTGGAAGACACAGGCTGACAACGACTCACTCTACAACACACCTCCCTGCTACGGTATCTACATCTGCGGCAAGGTATTCAAGTGGCTCAAGAAGATGGGCGGACTTGAAGCTATGAAGGCTCTCAACGAGAAGAAGGCTGCTATCCTCTACGATTTCCTTGACAGCTCTAAGATGTTCAAGGCTACAGTTGAGAAGAAGGACCGTTCACTCATGAACGTACCTTTCATCACAGGCAGCGATGAGCTTGACGCTAAGTTCATCAAGGAGTCCAAGGCTGCAGGCTTCGAGAACCTTAAGGGTCACAGAAGTGTTGGCGGTATGAGAGCTTCTATCTACAACGCTATGCCTATCGAGGGCGTTGAAAAGCTTGTTGAATTCATGAAGAAGTTCGAGGCTGAGAACGCTTAATCACCTAAGAAAATATGGGCGGATTATTTCCGCCCGCTATAAAAAATCGAAAGAGGTAATTAAAATGTTTAATGTTTATACACTCAATAAGATTTCATCTATCGGTACAGACGTTTTCGACAAGAGCAAGTACGCTATTACAGAAGATGGCACTAATCCCGATGCTATTATGGTTCGTTCCGCTAAGATGCACGATATGACTTTCGGCGATAAGCTTCTTTGTATCGCTCGTGCAGGTGCAGGCGTAAACAACATTCCTGTTGAGAGATGCGCTCAGGAGGGTATCTGCGTATTCAATACTCCCGGTGCTAACGCTAACGCTGTTAAGGAGCTTGCTATTTGTGCGCTTCTCCTTGCTTCAAGAAAAATCACAGAGGCTGCTGCATGGGCTGCTTCACTCAAGGGAACAGAGGACGCTCCTAAGACTGTTGAAAGCGGAAAGTCCAAGTTTGCAGGTCCTGAGATTGCAGGCAAGACTCTCGGTGTTATCGGTCTTGGTGCTATCGGCGGTAAGATTGCAAACGCTGCTGAGGCTCTCGGTATGAAGGTTATCGGTTATGACCCATACCTCTCAGTTGGTGCTGCTCTCCAGATGAACCCTGCTATCAAGATTGTTCCTGAGCTTAACGATATCTACAAGAACAGCGATTACATCACAATTCATATGCCTTACACACCTCAGACAAAGAACACAATTGACGCTGAGCAGATTGCTATGATGAAGGACGGAGTTCGTCTTATCAATCTTGCAAGAGGCGAGCTTATCAATAGTGCTGCTGTTGTTGAGGCTATCAAGGCAGGTAAGGTTGCAAAGTACGTTACTGACTTTGCTGATGACATTGTTCTCGGTGAGGAAAATGTTATCGTTCTTCCACACCTCGGTGCGTCAACTCCTGAGAGTGAGGATAACTGTGCAGTTATGGCTGCTGATGAGATTATCGACTACCTCGAAAATGGTAACATCAGAAACAGCGTAAACTATCCTAACCTTTCAATGAATGCAGTTGGTACAAAGATTTGCATTATCCACAAGAATGTTCCTACAACTATTGCTTCTATCACAACTGTTGTAGGCAACGAGGGTATCAACATCGAGAATATGGCTAACGCAAGCAAGGGCGATTTCGCTTACACAATGCTTGACGTTACAGGCGATGTTCCTGCTGCTGTTGAGGGCAAAATCAACTCTGTTGACGGTGTTATCCGTGTAAGAGTTATTGGCTAATTGACACATTTTATCAGCCGACGTTTTTGCGTCGGCTGTTGTATTATTTTGGGAGAATTATTATGGCTATCAGATTTTCACTTGAAACCGTTCCCCATAGGGAGCAGCATAGCCTTGCACATAGCTTGCTCAGGGATATGCTGAAAGGCTTTTATAATATTGACTATTCTGAGAATATGACGAAAAAGGCTGAATACGGCAAGCCTTATCTTGCGGACTATCCTGAGATTTTCTTCAACTTGTCCCATTCAGAGGGCATAACTGCCTGTATCACGGAGGACAGGGAATGTGGTATTGACTGCGAAAAAGTCCGTGAGTATCGTCCGAATGTGATGAAACGTGCATTTTCCGAGAAAGAGCGTGAGATGATTGATAACGCTGCCGAAAGTGAACGTGATTTGCTGTTTTTTACCCTGTGGACGCTGAAAGAAGCCTATATAAAGGCAATGGGCAAGGGTTTGTCATATCCCATGGACGAGGTTGAATTTACTTTTGAAAATGACGCTGTTACAAGCAATATCACAGATTTTGAGTTCCGCAGATATATTATTGAGGGCGGAAAATTTGTAATTGCCACAGCGGTGAAAATTAAGAATTAAGAATTATGTTTTAGCCGTCAGCCGTTAGCCGTTAGCTGTTAGCTTTTAGCCTTTAGCTGTTAGCTATGTGGGCGGCAGATTAATTAAGAATCAGAAAGATAACGGGGGATACACATGAATTATTATGAATATTGGGATGAACTTTCTAATGAGTGTGATGATTTTCATGAGTATGCATGGAATCATCTTGAAGAATTTCTAACAGAGCTTGAACAAAATAAATACAGAAAAATAATATCAACATATGGCAGCGACTTAGGAATAGCGTCACCAAGCAAAATGACTAAGTATATTGTTAAAAAACATAAATGCGGCAGAGTTATCAAAAATGTAAAACCCGGTCAGCTATACAAGGTAACATATTTTGATAGTAATGACTTTCCGCTTGCTGTTGAAAGCTATGATGTAATCTCGCACAATAATGCAGATGTTGAAAAAAGCGGAACAAGATATTTTGTGAAATATGGCAATGCTGTCTGGACTGCGTGGTTTTCTGAAAGCGGAGGTCTTTTTAATGAACACTTTAAGATTGTGTATGATGATAAACATCGTCTTAAAGGATTTTACAAAATGAATGCGGGAAACTCTTTGCAAGTAATGGCTGAAGAGTACGATTATAGTGAAATCGAATCAGGTGTTGTAACTTGTATTTTTACTTATTACGTTGGAAGATTAAGTGGCTCATTAAAGGATATCCCTATTGGTTATAAAGGTTCGCCAGCTACTCAATGGAAATATATCATAAGTGTAGACGAAAAAGGGAAATATATAGGATTAACTGTTTATAAAAATATAAACGGAGAATTTGTGTTTAACAAACAAATAGAACTTTGAATATTTCGTCTGTTAAGTGCAGGTAAGTGTTTATATTTTTACTGTATGCTATATTTAAAATCAAATGGATTGTGGACGGTGGAATTATTTTCTGCCGTCTTTTTTTGTATAAAAGCTTTTAGCCGTTAGCCGTTAGCGGGCGGATAATATCCGTCCCTACACAGAATTATATCATCATCGAAAACAAGACGGTAATCGTTAAGACTGCCGCCCATAATTCTTAATTAACTTGCCGTTCTATAAAGCTAACAGCTAAAGGCTAAGGGCTAACGGCTTTATATTCAAGAATGCAAAATTTGTGCAAAAAAAATTTCCGTAACTACTTGACAGTACATAGTAGTTGTGGTATAATAATATCATACTACTATGTGTCACAAAGTACTACAGGAGCTGCCTATGGATAATGTTCAATTGATGAAAGGCGTTTTGGAGGGCTGTATTCTCGGAATTATCGCAAAAGGTGAAACTTACGGCTATGAAATCCTCGTATCCCTTGAAAAAAACGGATTTGAGGACGTCAGCGAGGGGACGGTTTATCCCATTATAACCCGACTTGACAAGGGCGGATATATCGCCTGCCGCCGTGCAAAATCACCTCTCGGACCAATGCGGAAATACTACTCAATTACGCCAACAGGGGAAAAAATGCTTGAAGAATTCAAAGCACGATATGAACGGATTACGGAATCCGCAAAAAAAGTTTTATATGAATGAGGGAATTGTTATGAATGTTAATGAAATGGAAAAAAATCTGACAGGAGCATACAACGAGGCTTTTTCAACAGCTGTTCAGTATGCGATGACTAAGGGCTACACTAAGGAAAAAATCAACGAAAGTATGAGCGATTTATACGATATTCTGCTGACGGCACAGGAGGACGGCAGACCGGCGGAAAAGGTTATAGGCAAGGACATCAGCTATTTCTGCAAAAATTATTTCGGGAAATATTCTGTTTCCGATTTTCTGAAAAGCACAGGGGAGTTTATTTTCAGAGCGTGTATTTTCCTTGTAATCTGGGAACTGCTTAATTTCGTGTTTTATTCAGAGGGATTTATGGCTTATATGGGCGGAAAAGCAGACCTGACACCATATATTTTCGGTTTATCTATTGCGATTGTGACAAATGTTATATCTTTTTTCGTTGTTGCACCTCTTACGGCAAAGAACAGAAAAGTTGGCGATTTGTCAAACGTAATACTCTGTATTGCCATGTTTGCAGTGGTTTTTCTCTCGACGGAATATAAATTGCCCATAGACGCAAACGTGAAAGTATGGGTTATTTTGACTATTCTTGTAAGCTATATTGTCATATATTTCACTATCCGTTCTGTTATAAGATATAGGAAATACGGCACTATCTGCGACATTTACAAAAAGGCATTCAAGGAAAATTGGAAAAAAGCATACCAAGATTACCCAATGCAAAAGGGTGTGCTTGAGGGCTGGCAGTGGAGATATAACAGGCTGTTGAAAAAGGGCAAAGTTACAGAGGAAACATTTCTTGAAAAACTAAAAAAAGAGCAAAAAATTAATGTTGCTGCTGATAAAGTCACAACGGTTTTTATGGTGGTTCTCGTTGTACCTTTCGCCGTTGATATTCTCCGTGACAGCGAAGCACTTTGGGCAGGTCTTATCGGTGTAGCAGTTTTTTGCTTAATAGTATTTTTCGCATACAGCATATTTCTGAAACCTATGAAGAAATCAACAGTAGTATTCGGGAAATTGCTGAACGAATGCGAAAAATCAGGCTTGACTATGCCTAAATTCATTGAGGAAAAGCTGAAAGAACACAAAATATGAACAAATTGTAAACAATCTGTTATATCCTTGACAATGGCGTGAAAAAGTTATATACTATATATTAGCACTCGAAGTTGTTGAGTGCTAATATTTATATGGAGATGTAATAAAATGGAACAGAAACAGTTTAAAGCCGAGTCTAAACGACTCCTTGATATGATGATTCATTCAATATATACTCACAAGGAAATTTTCCTCCGTGAGCTTATTTCCAATGCCAGCGACGCTATCGACAAGCTCTATTTCAAGTCCCTCACCGATGATAAAGTAGGACTTGCAAAGGACGATTTCGCTATCTGGATTTCAGCTGACAAGGACAGCAGAACTCTTAAAATTACTGATAACGGTATCGGTATGACAGCCGAGGAACTTGAAAATAACCTCGGTACTATCGCTAACAGCGGTTCACTTAAATTCAAGACAGAAAATAAGCTTGACGAGGATAATCAGATTATCGGTCAGTTCGGTGTAGGCTTCTACTCTGCATTTATGGTTGCTAAGAAAGTAACTGTAATCACAAAGGCTTACGGCTCCGATGTGGCTTACCGTTGGGAATCCGAGGGTGTTGACGGCTACACAATCAGCGAGGACGACAAGGCATCTGTGGGAACTGAAATTATCCTTGAACTTCTTGATGATACAGATGACGAGAAATACGGCGAATTCCTCGACACATACCGCTTAAAGGGACTTATTACAAAGTATTCAGATTATATCCGTTTCCCCATTAAAATGGAGGTAACTCACAGCCGTCCTGTTGAGCAGTCCGAGGAGGACAAGGAGGCTGGAAAGTCACCTGAATTTGAGGAATACATCGAAATTGAAACTCTCAACAGTATGGTTCCACTGTGGAAAAAGAGCAAATCCGAACTTAAAGAGGAGGATTACAAGCACTTCTACACAGAGAAATTCTACGATTACAATGAGCCTTTGAAGTATTCTCACGTTGTAAATGAGGGCGTGCCAAGCTATAACGCACTTTTGTACATTCCCTCAAAAGCTCCCTATGATTTCTATTCAAAGGAATTTGAAAAGGGCTTACAGCTTTACTCAAACGGCGTTCTCATTATGGATAAGTGTGCTGATTTGCTCCCTGATTACTTCTGCTTTGTAAAGGGACTTGTGGACAGCGAGGACTTATCTCTCAACATTTCAAGAGAAATGCTCCAGCACGACAGACAGCTTAAAGTTATTGCTAAGAGCATTGAAAAGACAGTTTCAAGCGAACTGAAAAAGATGTTGAAAAATGACCGTGAGAACTATGAAAAGTTCTGGAATGAGTTCGGTGTACAGCTGAAATTCGGAGTTTACAGCGGTTACGGAATGAACAAGGACAAGCTTCAGGATTTACTTCTTTTCACATCTTCACAGGGCAAGCTTGTAACTCTTGACGAATATGTAACTGCTATGCCTGAGGATCAGAAGTTCATCTACTACGCAACAGGCGAAAGTGTGGCACGTATTGAACAGCTTCCACAGACTGAACTTGTTAAGGATAAGGGATTTGAAATCCTCTACCTCACAGATAATGTTGATGAATTTGCACTTAAAATGCTGATGAATTACAAGGAAAAGGAATTCAAGAATGTTTCCTCTGATGACCTTGGAATTGAGAATACAGAAAAGCAGGAGGAAGTTAAGGCTAAAGAGGAAGAAAATGCCGATATGCTTAAATCTATGGCTGATTTCCTCGGCGAATCCGTTTCAAAGGTTGTGCTTTCAAAGCGTCTGAAATCCCACCCTGTGTGCATTTCCAGCGAGGGCGAGATTACTCTTGAAATGGAAAAGGTGCTTAATTCTATGCCCGGCGACCAGAAGGTTAAGGCACAGAGAGTTCTCGAAATCAATCCCGACCACGAGATTTTCGGCAAGCTTACTGCTGTTTCCTCTGACAGCGAAAAGCTTGGAAAATATGCGAAACTGCTCTATACACAGGCACTTCTCATTGAGGGTATGCCCGTTGAAAATCCTGTTGAATTCTCAAATCTCATTTGCGAATTAATGTAATAAAGCTATTAGCCATTAGCCTTTAGCTATTAGCTGTTTAGAGGTTAGAGGTTAGATGTTAGAAAGTAGACGGTGGAATTATTTCTGCCGTCTTTTTTTGTATAAAAGCTTTTAGCCTTTTTAAAGCCATTAGCTTTTAGCCATTAGCTATTAGCTTTTAGGACGGCGTATTAATTAAGAATTAAGAATTCAGAATTAAGAATTATGGGCGGTGGAATTTTTTCTGCCGTCTTTTCTTTTGTATGATGATATTTTTGTAGGGGCGGATATTATCCGCCCGCTAATGGCTAACGGCTTTTGAAAAAGCGGATATTATCCGCCCGATTATGTGCAACATTAACAAAAACATATGCCGTTTTTTGTGCAAAAAGAAGAGTGCAAGGATGAATGCAATTTTGTTTTTGCATCCTTGAACACTTTAAATTGATGAAGCGATTTCGGTACGAAATTCAGGTTTTTCCATAATCTTACGGGCGGATAATATCCGCCCCTACACAGATTGACGGTATACCGCAATATTCACCGCACCCATTAGCTAACGGCTAAAAGCTAATGGCTTTAATACAGCTAATAGCTTTAAAATTAAGACTGGACAAATCCTCGGAAATATGATATAATAAATCCTGCACGAAAAAATATCCTTACAGGAGGAAATACATATGAACAAAAAGGAAACAGCAGAAATCAAAAAGAATTTTTCCGATAAAAGCGGATTTTTCATAATGGAAAGAGTGCTGACAGGCTTTGTGGACGCTGAAAAAAACGTCCGCTTTGTGAAAACTTTTTCCTGCCTTACAATGTCAGTTGAGGAGCATGATGTCTATGACGAAACGCTGAAAAAAGTCCTCAATACAAATGTGGGAAAGAATTTCTGTGAGTATCAGTTCCCCAATGAAGCCTACGAGGAGGGACAGCCGCAGGAAATCCTTTACAGCCTGCTGCGTTCGGAGCTGAAAGATGAGGTAATCTGCGAAAACTTCATGAACCACATTGCCAACAATTTCGCTCACGAAGGTCCTTACGCAGTTCTTACAGCATACTGCACCTACACAATTCGACGCAAGGATAAAAATGACGAATTTGCTGACGGAAATGACGAGATGTACCGCTATATCCTCACGGCTATCTGCCCTGTGAATACAAGCAGCGACGGATTTGTTTTCGACAGCTTCAACAATGAAATCACCAAGAAAATGAACACGGAGCTGATTATCAGCAAGGCTCCCTCAGAGGGTTTCCTCTACCCTGTTTTCAGCAACAGAAGTACTGATATAAACCATGTTATGGCATATATGAAAACTCCCTCAAAGCCCAATATTTCGCTGATTGAAGATGTTCTCGGCTGTACTTTTGTAATGTCTGCTGACAATGAAAAGGCAAGTTTCCAGAATATTCTGAAAAATGTTGTAGGCGATGACCTTGACTATATGGTAATCAAGACTGTCAACGAGAAAATTCAGGAAGTTGTTGAGGAAAACAAGGACGATACCGACAAGACTGTAATTGACAATTCAAAGCTGAAAGATATTCTCACGGAAATCGGCATACCGCAGGAGCGTGTGGCTATGACTGACCCTGTTTATGAGAAATTCTGCGGTGATGCACCCCTTACAGCGGCAAATCTTGTGGAAACTAAAACTGTTCTCACATCTCCCGGAATTACCGTAAATATCAAGCCCTCAGCGGCTGATAAGGTACGTACAAGCGTGGTAGGCGGCAGAAGATGCCTGCTTATTGACCTTGACGACCCAACAATTGAGATTAACGGCTTGCCTGTGCGGCTTGAAGAAAAGGCAAACGATGCTGAAACTGTCACTGTAGGTTAATTGATATGCCTGAACTGAAAAATATACTTAATAAAGAGCGTCTTAAAGAGCCTGAATTTTTCCTGAAATGGCTGTGTATAGGCGTTATAATGGGCGGAATTATCGGTCTTGTGGGAGCGTTGTTTCACTTCTGTTCAGCTGAGGCTGAGGCTTTCAGAGGGGATAACACATGGCTGATTTATCTGCTCCCTGTGGCAGGTGCGGCAATTGCCTATTTCTACGACGCTATGAAATACAGCCACGACAAAGGCACAAATCTGGTGCTTTTGGCAGTTCGTGACAATAAAATTATGGGTATACATCACGCTTTGTGTATATTCGTTGCAACTGTTCTCACTCATCTCTGCGGCGGTTCAAGCGGCAGAGAGGGTGCGTCTTTGCAGATTGGTGCGGCTCTCGGTTCATTTTCGGGACGTAAGCTGAAATTCGGCGAGGACGACAAGAGAATTATGACAATGTGCGGTATGAGTGCTATGTTTGCGGCAGTTTTCGGAACTCCCGTAACTGCGGCTATTTTCGCAATGGAAGTTGTAAGCGTTGGTATTTTCTACTATTCCGCAATTATTCCCTGCGTTACATCAGCTCTCACCGCAAGCTATATTTCCTCACTTTTCGGGAATACACACCTGCAAGTCAGCGTAAATGTGCCAAAGGCTGATTTGATTTTGTATCTGAAAATTGCCCTTATCGGAGCGATTTGTGCAGGAATTAGCGTTCTGTTTTGTCAGGTTATCGGCAAAACCCACAAGCTGTTCAAGAAGATTAAAAATCACGCTCTCAGGGCGGCGGCAGGCGGTGCAATTGTAGTTCTGCTGACGCTTATTGTGGGGGATTACACCTACAACGGCACAGGCGGAGATATGATAGTTTCAGCCTTTACGAAAAGTCCATTTTTTGCCGCATTTCTCATAAAAATGGTATTCACGGCTGTTACTCTCGGCTCAGGCTTCAAGGGCGGCGAGATTTTCCCTGTATTCTTTATCGGCTCATCTTTCGGAAGTGTATTCGCTCCATTGCTGGGACTTGACTGCTCCGTTGGTGCGGCAGTGGGAATGACTGCGATTTTCTGCGGTGTGACTAATTGCCCAATAGCCTCAATGCTGCTTAGTATCGAGCTTTTCGGCGGTGAGGGTATCGGTATGTATGCCCTTGTGTGTGCGGTCAGCTATATGCTGTCAGGCTACGGCGGACTTTACAGCGAACAGAAAATTCTCTATTCAAAAAAGCGTATGAAATTTATAAATAAGAAGATAGGGAATTAAATTTTTGAGCCATTAGCTGTATTAAAGCCATTAGCCTTTAGCCTTTAGCCATTAGCAAGCGGTTCAATTAAGAATTAAGAATTAAGAATTGTGGGCGGTAGTCTTAACGATTACCGTCTTTTCTTTTGTATGATGATATTTTTGTAGGGGCGGATATTATCCGCCCCTACACAGATTGACGGTATACCGCAATATTCACCGCCCCCAATGGCTAATGGCTAACGGCTAACAGCTAACAGCTTATATATGCAAAATATCAAAAATTGCTGAAAATATCGCAATATTATAGTTGCAAAGCAATAAATGATATGTTATAATTGAAATAGATAGAAAAAGTGTAATAATTCTGCGAAAGATATGTGAACATATGATGAATTATTGTATTTATCATATTATTTAAGATTATTTTAAGATAACAGAATTATAATTGAAGTATAGATAAGGGAAACGTGGAATTAACTGAAAGGAGTTGTTTTTATGGCTATATGCAGTTTTGCCCGTAAGGAAATCAAGTTTCTTCTCAATATGGACCAGTATTACGGACTTATGGAAGTCATAGGCGAACATATGAACCCCGATAAATACTGCGTTGGCGGAAAAGAGTACGGTATCTACAACATCTACTACGATACCCCCGATGATTTTCTCATAAGAGAATCACTCTCAAAGCCCTACTACAAGGAGAAAATCCGACTCAGAAGCTACTATTCCCCGGCAAGTGAGGATTCCCCTGTATTTCTGGAAATAAAAAAGAAAATCGGCGGAATTGTTACAAAAAGACGTGTTTCAATGACTTTGGGCGAAAGTCAGGAATACCTCGAAACAGGCAGAAAACCACAGTCCGACAAGTATATTCAAAATCAGGTTTTCAAGGAACTGGACGCTTTTCTGGAGCATTATCCCGTGTCGCCGAAGCAGTATATCAGCTATCAGCGTGAAGCCTTTTTCGGAAAGGATAATAAGGATTTCCGACTTACCTTTGACAGAAAGCTGACGGAAAGACGTTATGATTTAAGCCTTGACTGTCGTAGCTACGGCAATTATATAATCGAAGCCGACCAGCGTATTATGGAGGTCAAAATTTCCGATTCAATGCCCGACTGGCTTCTCCACAAGCTGTCAGAGCTTGAAATTTATAAGACCAGCTTCTCCAAATACGGCAGAGCCTATATGTCTTATGTGCGTGAACAGGCTACAAAAAGCCGTATATACATTTCGGGGATTTCAATGAAAAATAATCAAAATTTTCTTAATAGGAGCGTGTAAATTATGTTAGCGGCAATTAACTTTTTTGGCAATGTGTTGAAAAATGAAAGCGAAGCGGTGGGAACTGATATTTTCGCTTCTCCCTCGGCACAGGCTATAACTGATATTACTCTCGGTCAGTTCTGCATCTGCGTGGGTGCGGCACTTTTAATCGGTTTCCTCATCAGCCTTGTGTACATCTTCTGCCACAGAAAAGAGGGCTATTCACAGAGCTATGTTTTCACAATCATTATGCTCCCTACAATTGTTTCGCTGATTCTTCTGCTCATTAATACGACAGCAGGAGCATTGAGCCTTGCAGGTGCATTTACTCTTGTACGATTCCGAAGCGTTCCAGGTGACCCAAAAGATATTGCGTACATCTTCTTCTCAATGGCGGCAGGTGTTGCCTGCGGTATCGGATATATCGGATTTGCCGTGATATTCTTCCTCGTTCTCGGCGTTGTGATGTTTGTTCTTTCAGAAATGAACTTCGGCGGCTGCAAGACAAGACATATGACGCTTAAAATTACAATTCCCGAAAACCTCGATTATCAGGGAGTTTTTGACCCTGTCCTTTCAAGATACACAAGATTTCACAAGTTAAGACGAGTTAAGACAACTAACTTTGGTACACTTTTTGAGCTTATTTATTCCGTTGATGTTTCAGAGGATATTGACCAGAAGAAGTTCATTGATGAACTTCGTGCATTAAACGGAAATATGACAATAAATCTCGTATTCTTCAAGTATGACGATAAGATTTACGAGGGTTGATAATCTTAAATAATAAAGGAAAACTGCACAATTTTTGTTGTGCAGTATTTCCATAAAGGGGAGTTTATATGAATTACAAGAGATTTTTGGCAGCTCTGACAGCTGCGTTTATGGCTGCGGCATCTGTTTCCTGCGGAGAGGATAAGCCTGGAAATTCCGATACTGATACACCTGCTGTGACAGATGAGTCGGATTCCGCTGAAACTGAAAAAGCCACAGAAAAAGAAGAAACTACAGAAAAGGAAGTTTCTGAGAAAACTACTGAAAAGAAGTCGGAGAAAACTACAGCTGCTGCTGAAAAAACGGACAAGGAAACAAAGACTACAGCTGCAAAAACTACAAAGAAAACTGACAAAAAAGAGGATAAGACAGAAACAACTGAGGCTGAGAGCAGCGAAAACAGTGAAGAAACTACCGAAGAAAAGACCGAAGCAACTACTACAAAAGCTGCTGAAAAGACTACAGAAGCTGCCACAAAGGCTCCGACGGAAGTGCCTACAACACCAAACGGAAAGACCTATGACGCTGTAATTACATTTAATGAAACTGTATCTGTAGAGGGCGTAAACGCTGAGATAAGCGGCTCTGTTGTAAAAATCACGGCTGGCGGCGATTATATCGTAAAGGGCAGCACTTCCAACGGACAGATTTACATAAGCACCGCAACCGAAGAAAAGGTTGAGATTACTCTTGACAATGTTGATATTTCCTGCGGCGGCGGCCCTGCTATATTCGTAAATGAGGCGAAAAGATGCGTTCTTAAACTGGCTGAGGGCAGTACAAACTACCTTAGCGACGGCGGAAATGATAAGATAAACGACGGTGTAATTTTTACAAATGATACTTTGAGAATTAAAGGTGACGGCTATCTTGAAATCAATGCGGGAAATGCTCACGGAATTGCCAGCGATGATGATGTTATCATCGAAAGCGGAGAATATCTGATAAATTCCATAAAATCGGGAATTATTGCCAATGATAACATAACCGTAAACGGCGGTGAGCTGAAAATTTTCGGCGGTACAAACGGTATGAAATCGAAGGGAACTATGGTTATAAATGACGGTACTATATGGGCTTGCGGCGGCGTAAAAGAGGAGAAAAGCTCTGTTTATGCGGCTTCGGGACTTTACTACAGGGGCGGCTATGTCTATGCGGCAGGCAATCAGGTGACACCGCCTACAGAATCTCCCAACCCTTACATTGTGGTGAACTGGCTCAACGGTCAGCCTGCTGATACAACTGTGGGATTTAACCTTGGTGGAACTGAATTTGCGGCTCTCACACCGAAAGCACCTTTCAGGTGTGTGATGATGCTTGCACCCGATATTCTCGTAGGTGACGGATTTACACCTGTTGTAAACGGTAACGGCAACGGTGATTTTACTGTAGCCGATGGACAGAATTTATTTGTGATTGAATAATTTATAAAAAGTGTTGATTTAAACCATGAATTATTATAGTAGAAGTGAAGTTAAGAATTTATTGCTAAAAAACAATGCAGCCAATCTTATAAAAAGTGGACCGTTTACATTTATCATTGGTGTTGCAAAAAAATCTCGAAAAGCTAAATGTATAAAGGTTAGGCGTTATAAGAATTTTATTATAGCGTATTATAGAGTTTGTTGGATTCATATTTTTTCGATTAAAGAATTTGAGTTTTAGTACCGTCTTGATATACAACATTTCTATTGGTATAAAATATAAGCGGCAGTCTGAATGGCTGCCGCTTTTGCGTATGACAAAAAATATCAATAATAAAAATATTTTCTTTATTAAAATTGGTAATACAATTATATATAATAGTTTAATGAAAAATAATTATAGCTTTAAAATTCACGAAAAAGATTACGAGAATATTAATAAATAAAAGTATATAACGAATTAAAATGAAATTTACATTTATTTCCGCCGTAAAAATGATAAAAAGAATAAAAGTGCAGAATTGTGAACTTTTGTATATTGAATAGATTGCAAATTTGCAATATAATATAATCAGCAATTGAGAATATTGACATTCAGAGTTAAACATCCTTCCCTCTCATGTGTTTCACGTCTGAATGTTAAACAACTGCTTACTGCAGAAAACGAATTGGTTATTTTTTAAACTAATTCCTTTCATTTGTGATTTTTTCATGTTTTCTATTCTCAATAACTTATTTTAACTTATTATTTATGGCTTGCTCCTCAGTGCTAAGCGACAAATGTCGTATGGAGTGAAACCGACACCTCAAAAGAGGTGTATTTTTTTACAATGTGAAACTTGCGTGAAAATTTATATAAATCCGTTGACGAGATATATAAATCGTGGTATAATGTATTTAAGGAGGCGGTATTGTGAATAAAAATGTTTATAGCATTGTGCTGACGGATGAGGTAATACGTGCTGTTGATGAGGAGGCTTACCGATTGGGTACAAATCGCTCAAATCTCATTAATCAGGTTCTGGCGGAGCATTTCTCCTGCACAACGGCTGAAATGAGAATGAGAGAAATCCTCAATTCTGCGGAAATGCTCCTGCAAAGGGAACTGCTCCTTATGCAGCAGAATTCGCCCTCGGTGCTTATGCTCAGAACTGCTTTGCAGTATAAATACCGCCCCACGGTCAATTATAAGATTGAACTGGAGCGAAATCCCGAGGAATATATGGGCAGGCTGAAAGTTCAGATAAGAACTCAGAATCCCGTTCTTGTGGAGTGTTTCCGCCGATTTTTCGAGATGATTTCCAATGCGGAAACGGATATTTTCCAATACAGGAGGATAAGCGGCTATGAAGCGTCGATTTCACGGGATTCCTTTACAAGACTTCTCCTGAATAATCCAAAGCTTACCGAAGAAGAAAAAGGGGCGGTTATCGGAAATTATCTCAATATGCTCAATAAGGCGGTTAAAAATTATTTCTCCGCCACAAATGAGATGAAATATGTTGTGCATGAATATAAAGCCGAATTTTCGGCATTTATAAAAGAAAATGTTATATAGGGGGTTAAAATTATGAATGCAGAAAAATTAACACAAAAATCAATGGACGCTGTGAGAAAAGCCCAGAGTTTGGCGGTAATGCGTGCAAATTCCGTTATTGAGCCAATTCATCTTTTTGGTGGACTTCTCAAACAGGAGGGCGGACTTATTCCGCAGCTTTTGCGTAAAATGGGGATTGACGCAGATTTAATCGAAAACGAAACCGACAGAAGAATGGACAGCCTGCCAAAGGTTACAGGCAGCGGCAGAAGCAGTAATATCGGCATTTCAGCCGATTGTGACAGAGTTCTCACATCGGCGGAGGAAATTGCCGCAAATATGAAAGACGAGTATATTTCCGTGGAACATATTATGCTTGCCCTTATCGACTGCAAAGACAGAGATGCTGCCGCTGTTATGCAGATGTTCGGCATTGACAGGGAGAGATTTCTCTCAGCACTTATGTCAGTTCGTGGAAATACACGTGTTACAGGGGAAAATCCCGAGGAAACATATGATGTGCTGGCGAAATACGGTCAGGAACTTGTGGGACTTGCCCGACAGAACAAGCTTGACCCCGTAATTGGCAGAGATAGCGAAATCCGCAATGTTATGCGAATTCTTTCACGTAAGACAAAAAATAATCCTGTGCTTATCGGTGAGCCGGGAGTTGGTAAAACTGCCATTGCCGAGGGACTTGCACAGCGAATTGTAGCCGGAGATGTTCCCGACAGCCTTAAAGACAGAAAGGTTTTCTCCCTTGATATGGGAGCGCTTATTGCAGGTGCGAAATATCGTGGCGAATTTGAGGAACGACTGAAAGCTGTTCTCAACGAGATAAAAAACAGCAGCGGTCAGATTATTCTCTTTATTGATGAACTTCACACAATTGTAGGTGCAGGTAAAAATGACGGTGCAATGGACGCTGGAAATCTGCTTAAACCTATGCTTGCAAGAGGTGAACTCCATTGTATAGGTGCTACAACTCTTGACGAATACCGCAAATATATCGAGAAAGATGCGGCTCTGGAACGCCGTTTTCAGCCTGTTATGGTTGATGAACCTACAGTTGAGGACTCAATTTCAATTCTCCGTGGACTTAAAGAGCGATATGAGGTGTTCCACGGTGTAAAAATCAGCGATAATGCCCTTATATCGGCGGCTGTGCTGTCAAATCGCTACATCAGCGACAGATTTCTCCCCGACAAGGCAATTGACCTTATTGATGAAGCCTGTGCGACTATCCGCACGGAAATGGACTCTATGCCTACGGAACTTGACGTAATATCGAGAAAAATTGTACGTCTTGAAATTGAGGAAACGGCTCTGAAAAAGGAGAGCGATACAATTTCAAAGGAGCATTTAGAGGAAATTCAAAAGGAACTGTCGGAATTGCGTGAGCAGTTCAAAGCGATGAAAGCTGCGTGGGAAAACGAAAAGAACGATATATCGGCAGTTCAGAAGCTTCGTGAGGAAATTGAAAGCGTAAACGGACAGATTGAGCAGGCTGAGCGTGAATATGACCTTAACAAGGCGGCGGAGCTGAAATACGGCAGATTGCCAAATCTCAAAAAAGAACTTGAAACCCTTGAGGCACAGGCAGAGCGTGACAGCGGCGAAAATCGTCTGCTCCGTGATAAGGTTACAGAGGACGAAATTGCGAAAATCGTGTGCCGCTGGACAGGTATTCCCGTTTCAAAGCTTATGGAGGGCGAAAAGGAGAAAATACTGGGACTTGAAGAACTTCTCCACAAGAGAGTTATCGGACAGAGCGAGGCTGTGGAAAAAGTCAGCGAGGCGATTATTCGTTCAAGAGCAGGTATTCAGTCCCCCGACAGACCAATCGGTTCATTTATGTTCCTCGGTCCCACAGGTGTGGGAAAAACGGAGCTTGCAAAGGCACTTTCGGAAATTCTCTTTGACGATGAAAAGAATATGATTCGCATTGATATGAGCGAGTATATGGAGAAATTCAGCGTAAGCCGCCTTATTGGTGCGCCTCCCGGATATGTGGGATATGACGAGGGCGGTCAGCTTACTGAGGCAGTCCGCAGAAAGCCTTATTCAGTTGTGCTTTTTGATGAAATTGAAAAGGCTCACCCCGATGTTTTCAATATCCTCCTGCAAATCCTTGATGACGGAAGAATTACCGATTCACAGGGCAGAACGGTGGATTTCAGAAATACAATAATAATTCTCACATCAAATCTCGGCTCTCCTTATATATTGGAGGGCATAGGCGAGGACGGAGAAATTACACAGCAGGCGAGAGAGGACGTGGAAAAACTGTTGAAACAGCAGTTCCGCCCCGAATTCCTCAACCGTCTTGACGAGATAATTTTCTATAAGCCCTTGGCGAAAAATGAAATTGTGGGAATTCTTGACCTTATGCTTGAAGATTTGCAGCAGCGTCTTGATGACAAGCATATCCGCATAAATGTGACAGATGACGCAAAGAATTATATTGTGGAAAACGGCTATGACCAGAATTTCGGTGCAAGACCTTTAAGACGATTTATTCAGCGTAATGTTGAAACTGCGGCGGCAAGAATTATTCTCAGCGGCAATATTTCAAGCGGCGATACCATAACAATTGATGTGTATGACGGTAAACTGATTGCGGAATAATCGGGAAAAAACTGAATTTTGTATAGTCGGAATTTATAAAAACGGCGATGAAAAATGAAGCAGAATATGGCAAAATGTCATTTTTTTGAAAATACCGCTTAAATCCCTTGACAAAGTGGAAAAATAGGTATATAATGCAATTATCTTAAAGAAATTGGAGGAAATATGAAATGACAAAATCTGAACTTATCGCTGCTGTTGCAAGCAAGACAGATTCCACAAAGAAGAACGCTGAGGCTGCTGTTAACGCTATGATTGAGGCTGTTACAGAGGCTCTCGTAAACGGTGACAAGGTGTCTATCGTTGGATTCGGTACTTTTGAAGTACGTGACAGAAAGGAAAAGACTGTTATCAATCCTCAGACAAAGAAGAAGATGACAGCTCCTGCTTCAAAGGCTCCTGCATTTAAGGCAGGTCAGGTTCTTAAGAACGCTGTTAACAAGTAATAACGGAGGAAATAATATGGCAAGGAAAGCAGCTGCAAAGGCAGTAGAAATCAAGGAAGAAGTAAAAGCTGTTGAAGCTGTAGCTGAAACAGCAGTTGAGGAAACAGTTGCAGAAACACCTGTAGAGGTTGCTCCCGTTGAGGCTGCTCCTGTTAAGGAAGCTCCAAAGAAGAAGAGCAGTACAAAGTCTGCTGCTAAGAAGGCAGAGGCAAAGAAGCCTGCTGCTAAGAAAACAACAGAAAAGAAAACAGCAGAAAAGAAAACTGCTCCAAAAAAGGCAGCTGAGAAGAAAACTGCTCCTAAGACAAATCTCTTTATTCAGTATCAGGGCGTTGAGCTTTCATATGCTGACCTTATTGAGAGAGTAAAGGCTGACAGCGAAATTGACAGTCCTAAGTCTGTTAATCTCTATGTAAAGCCTGAGGACAATATGGTTTACTATGTTGTCAATGAAAATGAAAAAGTTGGCGGATTTGTTATTGCATAATCTGCGGCTGAAATGAATTTTTACATCTCCCGAAGCAATTCGGGAGATGTTTTTTGTCTATTGTTATTACGCTTTGTATAATACTTGGCAAAATATACTGTTTATTAATTAGTATTTTTACTATCAATGACAATGCGTCAATTATTTTTAGGCATAGAATTGTTGGTCTTGACAATAATGATAATTAGTTTTATAAAATCTGCACAAAAACCTGAGTAAAATTTATATACGCATAGTTGTTAAAACGTATTGCAATTTTTTGGCAAGTGTGGTATAATTATTATAGTAAAGTGTGGAACTATACCTTGACGAGGGATGTTTTATCGGATAGTTCCCATTTTTTGATATATATTCTAAATAAATTTTAAGGAAGGGTGATTTTCGTATGAAAAAAACTTTGGGGAAACGCATAATTAGTGGCGTAACCTCGCTCTTACTCGGCTTGTCTGCTTTTTCACAGGCAATGCCACTCAGCAACGGAGGTGTGCTGAAAGCAAAGGCGGTGGAGGAAAATCCTGACGGACTGCCAACGCTTACAGTTCCCTATGAGAACACAATCTGGTACAGAGGCGGTCCTCTGGGCGTTGCAGGAGATTTCCATTACTTTGCTTTTGATACGGTAACGGTTGGAAGCCATACTAATGGTAACTTTGCGGGAAAAACTGTCAAAGGCGGAGTGTTCTATCCTAACCAGTATGTAGGAAAGCTCCTCAATGTAATCGGTGAAAACTGGGAACCTGGCGGCGACGCAATGCTTGGAAATGTACCTGATTTTGTTGTTCCTGCTGATTATCAGGTATATGGTACAGGTGATGTGGAATTAGACTATCCTACTGTAAGAGATACGTTTGTTGTTAAAAGGGCTGACGGTACTACATTTGACGTAACCCGTTCATCGGTTCTTGATAACTCCTATATTTCTCATTATTCCACAGACTTTATGGACTTTGATGCTTTGAGAACATATTATCAGAATTTGTCAAAGGCATATGGTGAAAAGGAAAATAATGTTGCTTCTGTTGAGTTTGTAGAATCAAATGCGAATAATAATCCTGGTGATGAACAGAATACCACACAGAGTACAACTGAAATCACTACAGAATCAACTACAAGCACAACTGAATCAACCACAAGTGCAACGGAATCTGATGTTTCTACTGATACAAATACACAGGATTCTACGGAAAGCACGACTGAGCCAAGCACTCAGCCCAAAGACGAAATGTCTGATCAGAATAAGGTAAAAGACCTTGTTATTACACTGAATCCTGATGGCGAAAACGTAGTAAATCTTACAGCGGAAGATTTTAACAAGATTAATGGTAAAATTGTAATTAAAGACATTAATGCCAAAAAATCGACAGATACCGAAGCAGGGGCATTCAACAACGGTCAGTATCTTATTATGAATATTGATATGAGTTCATTTAAAAACTCAGACAATTCTGGTACAGCCGGTACTGTGGAGTTGGGCAAATGGCTTTCATCAAATATGAAGCAATTTGCTATCAATGATACAAATGGTATGTCTGCCGGCGGTGAGCTTGTATTCTATCAGGGTACTAATATTCTTGTTAACCTGGTTAATGCACCTGCTATGAATGGCGGAGAGCCGGCATTAACAGTAAATATAGGAGATGGTAGTTTCCAGACATTAGCTCCTGATATTCATGTTGTAACCACAAACACTAATGGTAATGTTATCGCAGAAGATGTTACCAACGGCGGCGGTGAGTCACACATGAACTTCTTCATGAATCCTATGGTTCAGAATCCTGAAGAAGAAATTGGAGAAGCAGATATTATTGTTGAAAAGGAATGGAGTGACGGTAACGAAAACCACACGGACGATGATGCTGTAACAGTTACTCTCTATCGTTCTGACGAGCCTAACGCACAGTTAAGCAGTCTTACTGATTCATCGGCACTTATAAGTCTTTACAAAGAAGCCTTTGATAAAATGTTGGCACAAGGCGGTAAAACAGCTTTAGAAAAGGATAATACATTTGTTGGTGGAATGGGTCCAGGAATGGGAACTCAACAAAACTATCCTTCTATAAGTATTCTCGCATTACATGATAGTGGTACAAATATTGGTGAATATGATACCAATAAAAATGTATTGATGAATGACTGGACATATGGCTATGGTGTGTATGCTTATGAAGATTACAGCGTTTCAGTATATGGATATGATGGAATGGGTCCAGGTGCTGGAATGTCATATAAGAATCTTATAAGTCTTGATGAAGAAAACGGCTGTATTTATTTCAATAAGACGGATGCACTTCAGAAAACATACAATAATACCTATTGGCTTAGTTTGCACGTTAATAAAGACCCTATGGGACACCAAAAGGACTACAGCAATGGTTTCAAAGTAACAATTACAGAGGAAACTGATGCTGAAGGAAATACAATTCGTAAGATAACAAAAATCAATGGTGAACCAGGTGAGGTAGCAAAGATTGGTTCTGCTACACTTAATAAGTCAAATAACTGGCAGAATACTTGGACTGACCTCCCTGCACAGAGTGCAACAGGAGTTCGTTACTACTACTATGCTGTAGAAGAAACAGTTGTTGACGGATATGAAACATCCTACAGCGGCAACAGTTTCCCTGGCGGAGCAGACGGTACAATTACTGTTAAAAACTCTAAACCTGTGGAGTCAACAAGTACAACTACAACAACAACAACAACAAATACAACACCAACATCCACAACAACTACATCAACTACTACAACATCCGAACCTACATCAACTACAACAACATCTGAACCTACATCAACTACTACAACTACTGCAACAACTACTACCACAACAACTACTACATTACCAAGCAGTTTTGCAATCAGCAAGTGGGATATCACAAATGGTACAGAACTTGCAGGAGCAATCATCAAGATTGAAGCAGTTGACGAGAATGCAGATTTAACTAAGGCTGCAATCGAAAATGCAGAAATCAAGTTCAACGAAAACAGCAAGAATTACTTTACATATGAATCAACAGAAAAATCAGCAGTAATCAGCGGACTTCCAACAGGCGAGTATAAGCTTATCGAGGACACAGCACCTCTCGGCTATACAAAGTTTACAGAAGTTACATTCAAGGTTGAGGCTGACGGTTCAATCTCTGTAAAGGGCGAGGACGATAAGTTCACAGCTGTAGAAAACAGCACAATTAAGGTAAATGACGAGGTTATTAAGGCAACAATCAGCAAGACAGCAGTAGGCGGCGGAGATGAACTCCCAGGAGCAAAGCTTGAAATTACAAGCCTTGATAAGGCAGACCTTTCAGGCATTACAGCAGTACAGGGCAATGAGAAAATTGAACTCACAGTAAGTGAGGACAATTCCACAATCAGCTTTGTATCTGGAAATGCTCCTACAGAGCTTTCAAAGCTTCCTGCAGGAAAATATGAGCTTACAGAAATCACAGCTCCCGACGGTTACACACTTAAAGAAGAATCAATGATTTTCGTAATTGGAACTGACGGAAAAATCGAAGTTTCAACAGGCGAAAAGGACGACAACGGCAACGATGTTTATGTTCCTGCAACAGAGAGCATTGTTCATATGAAAGATGAGATTTCAAAGATCTCAATCAGCAAAAAGGATATGGCAAATGC
>JAFSBM010000077.1 GCA_017437285.1 Ruminococcus sp.
CCAGTGCTTTTTTGACAGCATCAAGACTTTTCTTGATAACGCTTATATCACCTTTGCTTCTTCTCTTGATACTTTACTCGCCTTCAATTTTGAATGCCTTGATGCATCAAAATGTATAAATTGAAATAGAGGGTAGTATATACAGCAGAATATAACAAAAAGGCAGATACTTCAAAAGAGAGGTATCTGCCTTTTCATTCATGTGTAAACTAATCAATATTATATCGTTATAATGATTTTTATATCTCAATTATATCAACCAACTCTCCCGAAAAAACAAAAATATAATCTCCGCAGGCTTCAAAGGCATATGAGCTGCCCTTTTCAATTTTTTCTGCTGGACGAGATTCAATTTTCTTCCAATTGTTAAGGGAATACGTTGTATATCTGCCGTTGCGATAAGTTATAGCTATCTCCTTATCTGCATAAATAATATGCTCAAATCTTTTTGTTTTAAATTCTTTTTCAACAGAAAGATTCTTCGTGTCAACTACACACAACACATCATGCTCATTGAAGTCATCGCTGCTATCAATTCTTGAATTTGAATTTGTTATCAAAAGAAGCATATCATCATATGAAACAATATTTTTGATTTGGTTGCCATGGGTTTTGGTATCATCAAAAAAGTCCTCATACTCCTTTGCGATTTTGTTATTGATGTCATATGCAGTTAAATCAGTCAGAAATGCGATATCCCATTCAAATATAATATCATTAGAAAAGCTTTGACTATCAAAACCAAAAAACGGATAATAACGGCTATTTTCTTTATCTACGATAACTTTTATTATAAATTTCCCGTCTGAATAATAATATAAAAACAAATGATTATTATACGTGCCTACCTCATATCCGTTATCTATGCTGTAATTATCTTTAAATTCTATTGTTTTCAGTTCAAAATTTTCATCTGTATCTAAAGCATAACTGACTCCGTTCCGGTCATCCTGAACAAAAATCATATTATCAATAACTGCTTTTATTGCAACGGGATTCTTATAATCAGTAAAATGCTGTTCAAATTTCAATTGTGCAGTTTTCAAAACATTTCCGTTTAAATCTAATATGACAATTTTCGGGTTAACATTGCCATTCTCATAGTATATCAGATAGATTTCTTCATCCTGTACAAATAATGAATAGCACTCATCTGCCTCAAACAGCTTTTGAGAACTGCCGTCACTCATTGAATAAACTCCGTTATATGTCATATAAATATATTTACCCTGGGAATAATACACCCTTTCGTCAAATACTCCTACTCCCGTTTTAGTATCTGTTGTCAATAAATTGAAAGTACATACGCCGATTATCAATGATATAATAACTGTAATTGAGATTTTAATTTTTTTATTCATAAACAATATACCCCTATTATTTGTTTTTCAATCTAATTATAACATTTTATTTATAAAAAAGCAAGATTTTATAGCAAAAAGGGCTTCCCGATTTCGAGAAGCCTTGATTTTTATGGTGCGTATAACAGGAGTTGAACCCGCACAGGACAAATTTGATGAATCTAACGATAGATCAAAATATTTTTATTGTTTTCAATCGCTTCTTTCATCATCTTACTAACATTCATTGTTTCTTCAAATTTATATTCCTTATCTATTACTTCATCGTCTTTCCACAAATAGAGTTCAACTTTTTTTATTTTAGTAATATTGTTATATAATGTCATAATTCTATCATTATTAATCACTTTTTCTACAGAATTGTATTTACGATAAAGTGTAAGGATTACCGGATTATGAATCTCTGTATCTCTTAGTAAAATATCATAGATAGTCCCATGTGTTACTTCTAAAAAAATTATGTTGTCATCAATAAAGAACTCCCTTGGAGAAAGCGAATGTTCCCTGCCTTCCCAAATAAAAGTTTTCTCTTTGAAACCAATGTTATCTAAATCCGACTTGGACACAATTACATCCAAACTATAATCCATAATCTCTCCTCCTTGTATAATTAGTCGTAGTTATCAGAGTTCTTCTTCAAGGACTTGTACGCTATACTGTAATGAAATGCTGTGTTGAACCTGCACCGAGCTGCCCCGACTGGCATCTGAGGGCAGCGTCACATTAGTGGAATTATTATCCAACACTTTTATCGTTTTCACGAAGATTTATTCTGATTATTTCCACCATTGTAGCAATAAATTCTGAATTGGTAGGTGGAAATCGTTTATCTATATAGGAAGATTCAAACATTTTATGTTTGGTGTTTAATCTTCCGCTTAGCCACGTTAATTCTATTGATTTTCTGATTGTAAGATTTACACTTGAAGCGGTAACTGAATGTTTCTGTGCAATTGATAATAATACATCACTGTTTTTTACATCTTCATGATATTTTGCCATGTAAATATATATTGCTTCTTTGACATATGTAAACCCTTTAAGGTTGGGGGCGAAGCCTAAATTCAAAAGAGATTCCGAAATATGCTGCATTAATTCATCTGTATTTTTATGTGTATATGTTGATTTTATTTCGTTCATAGATTTGTACTTCCTTATTATCGTAATTTCATTAGTTATACCAATCCCTAAAATGTTAGTAGACAAAGATGATGAGCAGAAATGCTGTATGTCAAGGCGGACGACGAAAGCATACTGTCGTATGGTGAGGAAGTCCAACGATGACAGGCAGCATTTATGCCATTAGATTTGTCTACTGTTGTTTTAGGGATTGGTATTAAAATTATATAAACCAAAGCCCATCAAATGACGGGCTTTGAATATGAGTTGATATATCGTCAATTAATCAATCCCTGCAAGTTTCTTCTGAATTGCCACAGCATCGTCAACTGTAAGTCCGTCACCTTTGCTGTCAGCGTTAAATTCGCCCTGTTCGGATAATGCGTACTTGTCGGGATTTGCTATAGCCTGCATTATTGCGGCGGCATCGGCAATTGTTGTAATTTTATCACGGTTAGCGTCACCGTTGAGGTAGGTGATTTCTGAAAAATCAGCCTCGCCCACGGTCATAGAATCATTTGAAGAAGGAGCCGTTCCGACTATACGTGCATCATAGTTTTCAACGAAATACTTGAAGCATTGAAGTTGTTCAATAACCGTAATATTTTCGGCAAATTCCAATGTACCTTTTTCGTCAAGTGTTGCTCCATACTTTTCTTTAAGCATATCATGGTCAACGGATTCGTATATTTCTTTTAAACGTTCATCCCTTATTTCAGTATGTTCCACACCATCTATCACACAGGGAATATACAATCTATTAAAAACTAGTAAATCAATAAATTGCCTTCGTGAAAAACCTGATTGAACAGATGATATTTCACATTTATCTTTAATAATTGCATAGGCTTTTTCCGCAATCATATAATTCAATTGATGATTTTCCTCAACAAAACCAATGCCAATTCCGGAATACTTATCCAATCCATCTTTACCTGCACTTAATTTAATTAAATCCCCATATCCTAATTCAGCTTTTATTTCATTTACAAGTGCTTCAACTTCTTCATCATTTTGGGGAAGTGTCACTGAACTAAAAGAAATATAATCCGGATGTGAATGTTCTATGAAAAATCTGGGGCAATTAAATTCACCTGAATTTACAGACCATACATTTTCCAAATCCCAGTCAGAATCGGGGAATACATCAGCTACTAATTCAGTAATTTCGGGACTTGATGTGTATCTTTCGTTATAACTCTCAATACGTTCTTTGTATGATTCTGAACCCTCTGTATCCCCTACAAATATTGCAGAACCAGTCATTGAACCAAGGGTACTCATAATAATTGCTGATGATAAAACAGCTGATAATAATCTTTTTTTCATAATGATTCCTCCTTAAATATATGGGTTTTGTTTATAGAAACGGAGTAAAGTTAGATTTATTTTTGTACCTAAAGAATAATAGTTATTAGGATACTCATGAATATGGGTAGTAATACCGACGACCGATTTATTTACTGAATTATTATATGTTGAAGTAAAGTACATAGGACCTCCGCTTTTACCACCTTTATTTAATGCTTTAGAAGCAATTCGTAGTTGAGGATTATTCTCATCATTATTTGATAAATTATCTACTATTCCAGTACTATAATATCTCGCATAGCGCTCATTTCCGCTGCTATCTGTATAACTTGTAAAGCCTGTAGTTGTTAATTGACCTGTTTCAGCTTCTGAAAATTCAAGTGAGGGTATAGCAAATTGCCAAGAGTCAACATAGTCAAGCAAATCATTGCCCTGTGAATCTGTACCAACATAAATTAAAGCATAATCATAATTAGGATCATTTAGATAAGCACCTAATCTATTCAAATATGAGACAGGAATATGATATGATTCAGCTTCAAATGATGCAATAAGGTTTTCTGGTTTTATTTCAGCCTGTTCATTGTAAATATTCACAGTTATATTTGATAAAAAATCATTATCACTCCCATTATATACACAATGTGCAGCGGTAGCAATGAGATGTTCTCCAATAACAAATCCACTTCCACCACATGATAGATGAACAACATTAGTATTTTCATTGTCGAGTTCATCAGAAATAGTAGCAACAGGGTAATCAAAATCTGCATTAGAACTTACTGTTGAGTTGCTAAGTGTATAACTTGTTGTAGTACCTGTATCACAAGTGTACTTTATATAACTTCTTGTTGAATCATCAGGCAGAGTATATAATTCTTTCTGAACGGTTGGGGCTGAAATATTATAGGCAAGTCTGTATTGAATAATATACGCATCTGTCATATCAATAATTTTGTCCTGGTTAACATCCATTGCTGTAAAGCTTCTTGCAGAAACGGGAGCATAGCCATTGAGATATTGGAGTATAGCCGCATAATCAGAATACGTAACACTTCCATTGTTATTTGCATCTCCCATAAGTACATTTGTCGCTGCAAATGACGTTGAAGAAACAAAAGACATCATTGTTGAAGCTAAAACACCAACTGATACTAAACATGATAAAAGCTTTTTCATTTTAAACAACTCCTTAATTTTCACATCCTTGTTTTTCTTATGCAACCCATACGTAAGACGACGTATTTGTTACAGTCTGTTCATCAGGGAACCACCATGTATCTTCCTTGGCATAGTGGGTAAGCTGAACACGGTAATAGTAACCGCCCTGAACTGTTACAGCATAATCATTAAGTGCATAAGACATTGAATCTTCTTTAATCTTATCACTTACTGTTTTTTCAGTTGTCCAGTTTGTTCTGTCTGAACTACGCTGAATTTTAATATCAGTAAAACCGATTTCTGACATCCGCTCATTAGCGTACGTTGCTGCTGTTATGTATACTGTTTTTGTTCCACTTGTACAGCTCAATAAAAACGTAGAAATAAGCCCTGCCGCAAGCGGCTCAACCTCACCTGTGGAAACCGCATTAACCGCAACCGTTTCTTTCTCCGCAGCATTAGCCTGCACAGGTACTGACAAACAGCACATACAAGATACAACAACTGCTAAACTTTTTAAATTCATTGAAAACACCTCCTGATTTTTTGGCAGTTTACTCTGCCTTTCATATATTAATGCTCTTGAACACCCTAAATTCCCCTCTCAAAAATCCAACTTTGTATATTTGCACAAAACGACAGGAAATATTTGTTATTACTGCACAAAAGATTCTATTACTTTCCGACACTCATCATAATCACAATCAATTGCTGTTATTGCATAAACTATATTTTCTTCCAGAAAAGTAGCCGTAAACTGATTATCCTCTTTCAGAATATACATTTTATGACCGTTTATCTGTTCTTCCACAACGTTATATGTATCGGTTGGCATGCCAACAGGTGGTATTTCACTGCCCTCGCTGAACATAGTGAAGTTAAAATTCAGAATAATATCATCTTTTTCATAGTGAAAAATAACATTAGACATAACAGAACCCTTTTCTTCATGCAAGTCGATTAATTCAAAACCCTCGGGAATATATGTCGGAGTTAGCGGATACATATCATATTCCGCACATTTGGCTTTCATTCCATAGGGGTCAGCAGATGTTACAGGAAGTTCAATATTATCATTACCATTGCTCATGTCAATGAGTATTCCGCCCTTTGTAAACTGATAAGCCGCCGAAAAAATATTCTGCCCCAACGCTCTCAACGAAAAAGCGTTTAATCCCACTACTACCGCAGCACAGGCTGCTGCCACAGAAAGCCCCTTGTAAAGCCTTATGCTATTCTTCGGCTTGCTTTCCTGAATTTTATTCATTAGTTTGCTTTTTGAAGCTTCAACGCTGTCCTGTACAGCCTCATTATCAGAACAATTAAGCTGAAAAATCATTTCGTTAAGCTCACATATTCTTTCCAAATCCCTTTTATTTTTGGGTTTGCTTATTTCAGCTTCAAGTTCACGGTTCAGTTCAGATAAAATTTCTTTTTTCATATATCTCATCTGCCTTTTTGAATTTTCTTTATTCATTGTGTTTTCTCCATTCATTTACTAATGCCTGTGAATATGGCAAATTCCCCGTTCAATTTTTGAAGTTTGTATCATTGCACAAATATACACATTTTAATTTATGCATCATTCACTAAGATACTTTATAACCTTATCTCGTATGCGGTCTAATCTTCGATATAAAGCTTTCGTTGTAATTCCCATTCGCTTGGCTATTTTTTCACGCTGTCCATGGTCGGCTTCGGCATACTCAAGCAATAAATCGGCTTCTTCTTTGTCAAGTATTTCATATATTTCCTTTGAAAATGGTTTTCCTTGTTTTTCATCAGGAATAATATCAGAGTAATCGTCAATATCAAGCGTTATATTTGAATTTTTGCTTTTGTACTTATTGCATATCCTTATTGCCGCTTCATAGAGCCAGGAACGAAGACTTTCTGTAAAATCAAGCTTTGCTCGTTTCCTGAACAACAGAAAGAAAACTTCTTGTGAACATTCCTCGGCAGCATGAATGTTATGCAGACGATTTATGCAGAATTTATATACATCCGAATAGTATTTGTCTATTATCATCTCACAGATTTCTTTATCTAACATTCAATCACCTCGACATCTTTTTATGATATTATATCAAATATTTCCAAATGTGTCAATTTACACTTTCTTTAATCTTCTTAAGGGCATCTCTAAAAACCCGTTTGATTAAAGAAAAAACAGATAGGTGCGGTAGCTGCAAGGAAACCTTCCGAAGGCGTGCTACCGCACTCCGAGGGAGGTTGACGCAGCAGATGTCGTGCATAGCTGTTTTTTCTTTAATCAAACGGGTTTTTAGAGATGCCCTTAATTTCTTCTTTAAAAATTTTTCCACAGCCTTTGCAATAACGCAGAATTCTTCTCCGATTTCCTTGTAGGTCATTCTTGTACAGCCAATACCAAAATACATCTTTATGTAATCCGCTTGGCGTGGAGTGAGTTCTGTTTCAATTATTTTCATCAATTTTTCTGTATCTATCGGAATGTCATCATCAAGCATTATTTTGTCAGGTCTGTATTCATCATCGGAAAAAAGCTCGATCAGCGGTGTTTCATCATCATCGCACTTGTCAATTGATACTTTCTCTTTTGCAGATAATACAAGCAGTTCCTCCGCTTTTTCAGCGGAGATTTTCATTTCCTCGGAGATTATATCTATAAGCTGAATATCAGTAAGCTCAGGGTTTCTTTCTTTGATTCTAGTTATTGTTGTAAACTGTCTGTTAAGGTGTTCGGGGATGGTTACAGAATACAGAATCGTCTGTATGAATTGACCGACGAACCGACAGAGAATCTGTACTTCGCAATCATGGCTGAATCCCTTGGCAATGGATTGGAATCGCAGATAGAAAAATTCAAATCCGAACATTCCGATTTGAAAGTAATTATCATTGACACATTGCAAAAGGTGCGTAACGAAACAGAGTCAGGCTATGGTAAGGACTACAAAGAAATGTCTATACTGAAAGAGCTTGCGGATAAGCTTCGCATTGCAGTAGTGCTTATTCATCATACACGAAAGTGCAAGGACAGCGATCCGTTCAATATGATTTCAGGAAGTACTGGTATCAGCGGTTGTGCTGACGGCAGCATGGTACTCGTTGAAACATTTCGTGGCAGCAGAAAAGGTACACTTTATTGTGTCGGACGTGACATCAGCAACGCTGAAATTGCAATTGAGTTTGATGAAGCTGTTATGAAATGGATTGTATTCTTACGAAAGGAGCGTTTACTATGCCAGAAGAGAATGTAAATCTGCAAAATTTGGAATTTCCGAAATCCGTTTATGAGTCGATAGCAAGAACAATGTACCCGAATATCATTGAATTTTTCAAAAATGAAGATAATGCTAAGGCTTTTGAGGAATGGAAGAAGAACAAAGCAAGTTAAGCAGAAAAGTTGTTGCAAAAGACTGTGTATATAATTACGCAGTCTTTTTTGTTGTAACCTTTAAGGCGTTATCGTCCAAATTAACAAGTTTAATTTTGATTTGCACCTATTAAAGATATTGGCTTGTACGAAAATTACAAACAAGCGAAAACATTGATTTTATAGGCTTAATATGGTATAATAATAAAAAGAAAGGGGGGATTTGAGAATGTCAGAAACGAAAATCTTTGTTTCGGATGTGCCGAAATTATTAAGTGAATGGGATTTTGAAAAGAATATTACATTAAACTATTCCCCCGAAACTACATCACATAAAAGTAATAAAAAAATCTGGTGGATATGTGAATTAGGACATTCTTGGCAAGATACCGCAGGAAATCGTTCTTTGGGTAGAGATTGCCCGTATTGTTCGGGGCATAGAGTATGGATAGGTTTCAATGATTTAATGACTACTCATTCAACCCTGGGCGAAGAATGGGATTATGAAGCAAATTTTCCTCATAAACCAACAGAATTTAGCAAAGGGTCATCATATAAGGCTTGGTGGAAATGCCCAAGTGGACATACATATCAATCAACAATAGCCAATAGGACCTCCCTGAATCGTGGTTGCCCATATTGTTCGGGAAGATATGCTATTAAAGGCGAAAATGATTTAAAATCTGTCAATCCGCAATTAACATTAATGTGGGATTACTCAAAAAACGGCGCACTTACACCTGATGAAATATTGCCTAATAGTAATAAAAAAGTTTGGTGGATAGGAAGTTGCGGTCACTCTTGGCAATACTCAATATGCCTTGCCAACAAAAATGGACTTGTCTGCCCTATATGTTTAAAGAATCGTTTTGAAAAAGAACAAAGTCTTGCGGTAGTCAATCCAACATTAGCAGGTCAATGGCACCCTACAAAGAACGGTGAATTGACACCTGCTGACTTCTATCCTAATTCCAATAAAAGCGTATGGTGGCTCTGTGAAAAAGGTCACGAACATAGAGCAACTATAAGTAATAAAAATCGTGGAAGAGGCTGTCCCGTTTGTAATGCAGAATTAAAAACTTCTTTTCCAGAACAAGCGATTTATTTCTATCTTAAAAGCATTTATACCGATGCTATAAATCGCTATTCAGAAAACGGATTTGAATTAGACATCTTCATTCCCTCGCTAAAAATTGGTATAGAATATGATGGTATGGCTTATCATACAGATAGCTCTAAAGTTAAAGAACAAAAGAAAGACGTATTCTATAACGGCAATGGTATAACTGTTATAAGGGTAAAAGAATACAAAGATGATGTTGACTATCAAGATACGGATATTCTTATTTTTCACAAAGTAAATTCAAGCTATCACCATTTGGATGATGCTATTAAACGACTGTTTACACTCATTCCTAAAATGAACGATATTGACGTTGATGTCAGTCGAGATGACGGTTTGATTTCTACGATGTACTTATCACAAGAACGAAACAACAGTATTACTAATCAATACCCTGATTTATTACAAGAATGGGATTATGAAAAAAACGGATTTCTCAATCCTGAATATGTAAGTTGCAAATCCACAAAAAAGCGTTGGTGGAAATGCAAGTATGGACATAGCTATAAATCAAGTCCGAGCAAAAGAACTCAAAGAAAACAAGGCTGTCCATATTGTTCTGGAAGATATGCAACAAACAAAAATAACCTACTTATTACCAATCCAAACTTATGTTTAGAATGGAACTATGAAAAGAATTGTAATAAACTTCCCGAAAACTTTACTCCTGTATCGGGACAAAAGGTATGGTGGAAATGTAAAATTTGCGGTAACGAATGGGAAACAACGGTTGCAAATATACTATCCTCTATTGCAAAATATCCTAAAGTGTGATATAATGTAATAGGGTGATAAAATGTCAAAGCCAATACAATCAATCAAGTTAAACAAAAAAGAAGATGCTATTATCTACTATGAAAAAACACTCGGTGAAAA
>JAFSBM010000078.1 GCA_017437285.1 Ruminococcus sp.
GACAGTTACTATATCGACGCAAACCACGGCAATGATGTAATCAGAGATACAAAGGGCGACAACAAGATATACTTCACAGACGGACTCAGCGTTGAGGATTACGAAGCATCAATTAACGCTAAGCTTGGTTTTGTTCTCACAAATAAAGAAACAGGCGAAACTGTTTCACTTCCCGATTTCCTTACTAATCCTCTTAACTACAACTTCAATTTTGAAGGTGGTTCAGATACTGAGGAAAGCATTACAAATCGTGAAGTATTTGAAGGCACAGCAGCTGACGATTACCTCGAAACAGGCGACGGCTTCAATATTTCCTACGGTGGTGACGGTGATGATACTCTCGCAGGCGGTAAAGATATTGACTTTATGTATGGTGGAAACGGTGATGACCTCGTTCTCGGACGTAATGGTGTAAACGTACTCTTCGGTGAAGAAGGCAACGACACAATCTACGACGGTGACCACGGCTCATACCTCAACGGCGGAAACGGCGATGATATGCTCTATGGCGGCGGCGGTGCCGATGTTCTCGACGGTGGAGCAGGCAATGACTACTTACAGGCTGACCACGGAAATGATACATACATTTTCGGCAAGGGTTATGATACTGATACAATCCACGCATCTTCCGATGTAAATACAATCATCATCAAGGATTATGATGCTTCTTCAATGATAAATACAAGAAACGCTCATAATGACCTCATTATCCACTTCGGCTCTGAGGATTCTACAGATTGTCTTATTATTGACCACTTCTTTGACTACAACAGCAACCGTGATATCAGATTTGAGTTTGAAAATGGCACAGTTCTCGGTCAGTATGACATCAAGGCTAAATATGCACCAATTGAAGGTACAGAAAACAGCGACTGGCTTGGTATCCAGACAAATGACGATATGATCTATCGTGGATACGGCGGTCATGACGGTATCGGTGCAGGAAACGGAAACGATACTCTTGACGGCGGTACAGGCAACGACGTTCTCAACGGCGGTAATGGTACTGATACATATATCTTCGCTAAGGGTTACGAAAACGACTCTATTAACGAATGGGGTACAGATAAGAGCATTGTCAAGTTTACTGACATCAACTCAGATGAAGTTACTATCGTTGACCAGTGGGGCAATCTCCTTGTAACTGTAAACGATACAGAAGATACGCTCACTATCAACAGCTTCAAATGGGGACAGAGTACATATTCATTTGAGTTTGCAGACGGTGCAATTGCTTCTGTAAATAAGGATACATTTGAGCTTGAATTCAGCAAGCTTCCCGATATTCCCGAAGTAAGTGAGGACGAAATTGCACAGTCAAATGCAGAACTTCTCACAGAACTTTATGCAGAGGATTCAGTATCAACTGAACTTGTTGACAACACAATTATCAGCGAAGTAACAGAAAGCACAACAGTAGCAAATGAAACAGATGAAATTGCAGATATGACAGATATCCAATTAATGGTACTTACTGAAAATATGTCAGCATTTGCAGATGAAGCAAATGTATATGATACAGCTAACATAACAGATACAACTACCGACACAGCATTGAATCAGCTTCTTGTTAATTCAGCAGTATAATAATTACAATATTAAGTGCAGTGGCATAATGCTGCTGCACTTTATTGTGTAAGGAGGTAGAAGAATGACAAAAAAGCAAGACAGCGGATTGTCATGCTTTATGATAGTCATGAAATTTCACGGTGTTCCAATTACAAAGGAACAGGCAGAAAATCTTTCTGTACTTGATAAGGAACAGAAAACAAGTGAAATTGAGATAATACAATCTGCAAAAGCCTTGAAAATGAGAGCAAAGCTATGCAGATTAAAGCTGAATAAGCTGAAAACTGTAACAGCACCAATAATTGCAAAGGATAAAAATAATGAATTTTTTATAATTGCAAAATCCCACGAGGATAAATTTATGGTGCTGTTTGCAGATAAAACGCAGCCGGAAATTAAAACAAGAGCAGAATTGGCTGAAATATGGGACGGAACGTCAATCCTCATTACCAAAAAAGGTATTGCCGACAGAGAAGCGATATTCAGCTTCAAGTGGTTTATTCCTACAATTCTCAAATTCAAAAAGGAATTTATTCAGGTTTTAATTGCTGTATTTACAGTGCAGATTTTAGGAATTTTAACACCTGTTATGACGCAGGTTGTTGTAGATAAAGTCCTTGTTCATAGGAGTATGTCAACACTAAATGTGCTTACAATAGGCATTGCAATCGTATACATATATGAACTGATTTTAGGACTTGCCAAAAACTATGTATTTACTCATACAACCAACCGAATTGATGTAATGCTTAGTTTTAAGTTGTTTAAGCATTTATTTGCATTACCGCTGAAATATTTTGAATCACGAAGAGTCGGTGAAACTGTAGCAAGAGTAAGAGAGCTTGACAGTATACGAAGTTTTCTTACAGGAACTCCCCTTTCATCAATGATTGACCTTGTCTTTATCATTGTATATATCGTTGTGCTTTTCTGTTATAATAAAATGCTGACAGTTATTGTGCTTTGTTCAATTCCTGTGTATGCAATACTATCTGCAATTGTAACACCTCTTTTCAAAAAGCGTCTTGATGAGAAGTTCGAAACAGGTGCAAATACTCAATCATTCCTTGTGGAATCAATCACAGGTGTTCAGACCGTAAAATCCTATGCCCTCGAACCAAAGTTTGAGAAAAAATGGGGAGATTTGCAGTCAGATTATGTAAAGGCAAGCTATAAGACATCAATGGTTTCAGCAACAGCAGGTACAACAGGTCAGTTTATTCAGAAAGTGTTTGACCTTTTAATTCTTTTCTTCGGTGCCAAAGCTGTTATGGACGGTAATTTCACCGTCGGACAGCTTGTAGCATTCCGTATGCTTTCGGGAAGAGTAAGCGGTCCTGTCCTCAGACTTGTACAATTATGGCAGGAATATCAGCAGGCAGCACTTTCTGTTAAGCGTATTGGTGATATTTTCAATACAGCTCCCGAACCTATTCTTAATACAAATCAGACAGTTATGCCGAAAATAAAAGGCAGAATAGCATTTGATAAGGTGCATTTCAGATACAATCCACAAGGCGGCGAGGTTATCAAGGGTATGAGCTTTGAGATTGAACCTGATACAATTGTAGGTATTGTAGGACGAAGCGGCTCAGGTAAAAGTACAATTTCAAAGCTTGTTCAGCGTCTGTATATTCCCGAAGCTGGTAAAATTTCTGTTGATGGTATGGATATATCACTTGTCAATCCTGCTATGCTTAGAAAGCAGATTGGCGTAGTATTGCAGGAAAATTTTATGTTCAATGGTACTGTTGCAGAGAATATTTCCATACATTGCCCTACAGCAAGTATGGAACAGATTATTCACTGTGCAAAGATTGCAGGTGCTCATGATTTTATTCTTGAACTTCCTAACGGATATGATACAATTATCGGAGAAAAAGGAATGGGATTATCAGGCGGACAAAAGCAGAGAGTGGCTATTGCAAGGGCAATTCTCAATAATCCGAGAATACTTATATTTGATGAAGCAACATCGGCTCTTGACTATGAATCAGAGAGCATCATTCAGAATAATCTTAAAGAAATCTGCAAGGGCAGAACAGTTCTTATTATTGCCCACAGACTTTCAACTTTGAGAGAAGCACAGAAAATTATGGTTATTGATAAGGGAAGCCTTGTGGAATATGATACTCACGAAAATCTTATGAAGCAAAAGGGCTTGTACTGCCACCTTTACAATCAGCAGCAAAGGGGTGATGTAGATGGATAATAAGCTTACGGAATACGTTCTGAAACACAGTAAGAAACGTGATAAAGAATTGAAATATGACTTTATGCCATCACTCCTTGAAATCATCGAAAGACCTGCACACAAAGCAGGAACAGTAATAATTTTAAGCGTATTTTCAATGCTGATAATTGCTGTGATATGGGCTTGCTGTTCAAAAATTGATGTAGTTGTAACATCAAGCGGAACAATTCAGCCTGTAGGAAATATAAGTTCATTGAATTCCTATGCAAGCGGAACTATAAAGTCCATTAACGTGGAGGAAGGCTCATATGTTGAAGCAGGTGACGTGCTGATTGAACTTGACACTCAAAGTCTTGATATTGATGTTGATACACTGCGAAATCAGAAAAAGGTTCTTGACGCACAGAAGAAAATTTATACTATGATAATAAATAATGAGGATATTTCCGATATTGATGTGACACAATATGAACTTAATTTACAGCCGTATATCAGTACAATAATCAATACAGACCTTGCATATCACAATAATCTCAGTACACTTGAAAGTGCTAAGGAGAATGCTGGTCTTAACAGAGATATAGCCAAAATCAAAGCAGAGGAATACAGAGTAAATTCCGCAATATCTCAAGCTGACTATGATGCTCAAAATCTTGTTGTAAAGCAGACTGAAAACGAATATATACAGGCAGAAACAAATCTGCTGAAAGCACAGATATCGTACAGCGAGCAGATAAACGCAAGCCTTTCGGAAATAAACGGTTCTTTAAGTCAGATTGAGGCACAGATTGAGAAATATCAGCTTTCAATTAAATATCAGAAAATCATAGCTCCTGTAAACGGCTATATAAACAGCATTTCTGTGAATAACATCGGCGAAACCGTAACCTCGGCACAGCAGGTTATAACAATTGTTCCTGCGGATACTCCCGTTGAAATGGTATGCTATGTTAAAAATATGGATATTGCTGAAATTGAAGTTGGAATGGATGCGGAAATCAAGCTTGAAGCCTATCCCTACAACAAATACGGAACGGTAAAAGGCAAGGTTAAATACATCAGTCCTAGTTCATTTAACAGCGAACAACTTGGAAGTGTATATCTTGTAAAGCTTGACATAAATAACACTAACGAAAGAGTAGAAGTTATGTCAGGACTTTCAGGTGCCGTTGAAGTTAAAATCGACAAACGCAGCGTTATGAGTTATTTCCTTGATCCTATTATTAAGGGATTTGGGGAGAGCTTAAAAGAGAGATAAAAATATTGTTGTTTAAATCAGTGCGTAACGTATCGATAAATCGTTATGCACTGATTTTTATTTGTTGATAATATTGGTTCTAAAATACATCAATAAAAGCAAAAAAGCAGTAGTTTGTCAGATATCAAATTAAAGCACAATAATTTTAAACAAAGAAGTGAACACAATAATAAAATCAAAAGGCAAATAATAATTTTCATGAGAGATTCGGCAATGTCGAATCTCTTTTTTACGAGGTATAAGGTAATACGAAAACCTTATACCTGCAGAAAGATATGCCAATATAAGAGTAATTATAATTGACATAATAATATAGTAGTATATTATAAATGTTATTTATTTTATAGTCGAATGAAAGGGGATAATAATATGTCTAAAAGAGAAGAAAATGAAAAGAAATTAAAATCAAAATCGTTGAAGTTATCAGCTGATATGGAGAAAATCATTGAACTTAAAGCTAAGGAGAAGAATATGAATTTCAGCCAGTTTATGATTGATTGTGCGTTACATAATGAAAACTGCATAACACCGGAAATATTATGCAGACTTGAAAATATTATAGAGCTGTGTACCTTACATTGTGAAAATGAAACAGTAGTTGAGATAATTAGAAAGGAAGCTGATGAGTTATGGGATTTCTTAAATTGATAGTAAAGCAGAATGCAGGTAAGGAATACCTTAGAAATGCAGTTAACTATATTACAGAAAATGCTGACGCTTGTTGTTATAGCGGCATTAATATTTGTCCTGAAAGAGCGTATAGGCAGATGAGAAAAGTAAAGAAATACTACGGCAAAACAAGCGGTAATCAGCTTGTTCATTTTGTTGTATGCTTTAATAATGAAGTAAATGAAATTGCAATAGCAAAAAAATATGCACGAAAAATAGCCGAATATTACAAGTCAAGATATCAGATATTATATGCAATTCATCAGGAATTACGGCTTACAAAATCAGGATATGCAAAATCTTGGTTTCACGTACATATCGTAATGAACTCCGTCAGCTTTGTTGACGGTAAGATGTTTGCTGATAACAAAAAGGACATTGGCAGATTCATGGAACATATTTCAGAAGTTACAGGGGATGATTGGTGGAGGTTAGGTTATGAAACTGAGGAATAAACTGAATAATAGTGATAGCTGTATGAAAAAATAATATTAATGGCATCTCTAAAAACCCTTTTGAGGAAAAGCAGCTATGTACGGCATAAGTTTCTATCACTTTTAATGATAACCAAGCGGATGAAATAAAATTTTTAAAGAAAAGTAAATAAATACGTATTCAGAGGTAATTATCAGCTGTATGGCAGAACACTAACGAGTTATTGTTACTATCAGCAACACAACTTCATCGAATATTTATTGATTTGAAATATTTCTGCATTTATTTACACCAAACCTATTGACATTACAAGCTTCATTTGCTATAATTAATATATGGCAAATGAAGTTTTATTGTTGTTGATAGCAACAATATTGAAATAGGAGGAAATTATGAAACATTTAGCATTGAATAAGCTTGCTGAAACAGTAGCAGGCAAAAGAAAGGCACTTGGTATTTCCCAGACAGCTCTTTCTGAAAGTACAGGCATAAACCGTTCAATTTTATCAAGACTTGAAGCAGAGGACTATACACCCTCTGTTGACCAGCTTCTTGCACTGTCAGAAGTTCTTGATTTTAACTATGCAGATTTATTTGAGGATGACAAAATTGCTGTTGAAGCAGTTGAGCGTAAGAAAATTACAGTAGCAGGTACAGGCTATGTCGGCTTATCCCTCGCAGTACTTCTTTCACAGCATAACGATGTAACAGCAGTTGATATTGTTCCTGAAAAGGTTGAAAAGCTTAACAACTGGACTTCACCTATACAGGATGATTATATCGAAAAATATCTTGCTGAACACGAGGAGAGAAATCTCTCATTTGTAGCAACTACAGATGCTGAATCCGCATATAAGGACGCTGATTTTATTATTGTAGCTGCTCCTACAAACTATGACCCCAAGACGAACTTCTTTGATTGTTCCGCTGTTGAAAGTGTATTATCACTCATTAAATCCGTTACAGAGAGCAGAGAAAACAAACCTACAATTGTTATCAAGTCCACAATTCCTGTTGGATATACAATGCAGGTTCGTGAAAAGCTTGGTATGGACAATATTATTTTCAGCCCTGAATTTCTCCGTGAGAGTAAGGCTCTTTATGATAATCTCTATCCCAGCCGTATTATCGTTGGTTCTGATGAAAATAATATGGAGCAGGCTGAGGTATTTGCTGCACTTCTCAGACAGGGTGCAGTTAAGACAGATATCCCTATGCTCTTTATGGCAACTACAGAAGCAGAAGCAACAAAGCTTTTCGTAAATACATATCTTGCACTTCGTGTAAGCTATTTCAATGAGCTTGACACCTATGCAGAAGTAAAAAATCTTGATACTGCAAACATTATCAAGGGCGTATGCCTTGATCCACGTGTTGGCGATTACTACAACAATCCAAGCTTTGGTTACGGCGGATACTGTCTGCCAAAGGATACAAAGCAGCTTCTTGCAAACTATCAGAATGTTCCACAGAATATGATGTCTGCTATTGTTGAATCCAACCGTACACGTAAGGATTTCATTGCTGACCGTATTCTTGAAATTGCAGGTACATACAGCAACAGCGAGTCCTACTCAGCAAGTCGTGAACAGGAGCAGAAAGAAATTACTGTTGGCGTATTCCGTCTTACAATGAAATCCAACTCTGACAATTTCCGTCAGTCCTCTATTCAGGGCGTAATGAAGCGTATCAAGGCTAAGGGTGCAACAGTTGTAATCTACGAGCCTACTCTTGAAAATGGCAGTACATTCTTTGGAAGTCTTGTAGTAAATGACTTAAAGAAGTTCAAGAAAATGTGCGGCTGTATCGTTGCAAACCGCTACGACAGCTGTCTTGATGATGTTTCAGAAAAGGTTTACACTCGTGACCTGTTCAGGAGGGATTAAGAAATGAGTAAAACAAAAATTAATCTCAATGGTAAAAATATACTTGTAACAGGTTCGCCCGGATTTATCGGTGCGAATCTGGTACTCCGACTTTTAAAAGAAATGACATCGGGTACAATTGTTTCACTTGACAATATGAATGATTATTATGACCCGAAGCTTAAAGAATATCGCCTTGAACTCATTGAAAAGGCAGCTGAAAATGCACCTGTAAAGCACGTTTTTGTCAAGGGTTCAATTGCCGATAAGCAGCTTGTAGACAATCTTTTTGCTGAATATAAATTTGATGTAGTAGTAAATCTTGCGGCACAGGCAGGAGTGCGTTACAGTATTGACCACCCTGATGTATACATAGAATCAAATATTATCGGATTTTACAATATCCTTGAAGCCTGTCGTAATAATCCTGTTGAGCATCTTGTTTATGCAAGCTCATCAAGTGTATACGGCGGAAATAAGAAAGTTCCTTTCAGCACAGAGGATAAGGTGGATAATCCTGTTTCTCTCTATGCAGCTACAAAGAAATCCAATGAATTATTGGCACACAGCTATTCAAAGCTTTACAATATCCCCTCTACAGGACTGCGATTCTTCACAGTATATGGTCCCGCTGGCAGACCTGATATGTTCTATTTCTCCGCAACAAATACCCTTGCAAATGACGGTACAATAAAAATATTCAACTACGGCAACTGCAAGCGTGATTTCACTTACGTTGATGATATAGTTGAGGGCGTGTTCAGAGTAATGCAGGGAGCTCCCAAAAAAGCAAACGGTGAGGACGGACTTCCTCTGCCGCCTTACGCTGTATACAATATCGGTGGCGGTACTCCTGAAAATCTTCTTGATTACATCAGCACATTGCAGGAAGAACTTGTAAGAGCAGGTGTTCTGCCCGAAGATTATGATTTTGAGGGACACAGAGAACTTGTTGGTATGCAGCAGGGAGATGTGCCTGTAACTTATGCCGATTCCGAAGCCCTTGAACGTGACTACGGTTTCACACCGAAAATTACTATTCGTGAGGGATTACGTGCCTTTGCGGAGTGGTATAAGGAATATTACAAAAATTAATGTGTACTCCTTACCTCCCGAATGGGAGGCAGGGAAATTTATGTAAAAGCCCTTGCTGTTTTATTGTATAACAGTAAGGGCTGTGTTTTTGCAAAAATATGTCTATTATTTAGAAGCTGTATTATTTTGGAGTTTTTTTGTAAAATACTTTGATGTACTTGTTGGAATACGAAGGAAACATTTATGCAAAGTCCTTGCTGTTTTATTTTATAGTAGTAGGAACAGTATTTTTTGCAAAAAAGTATTTCCATTAATAAAAAGCTGTTTTTTGGAGTATTTATGTAAAATACTTTGCAACTCTCAGGAGAATATAAAAGGAACATCTATGCTTTTAAATTAGTAAATACAATTAATTATATTGTTATTTCCTCCAAATCAATTGACATGTGTTGTTTTTCCTTTAACACTTTGCCGAAGTTTAAGGAATTTTAGGTTTTTATGCTTTTTTCGATTGACAAACCTCATTTTCGGTGATATAATAAATTTATGACGTAATATGCATCGCTATCTATTTATAGGACATTTCTAAAAACCCCTTTTGAGAAAAAAACAGCTATGCACGTCATCTGCTTCGTCAACCTCCCTTGGAGTGCGACAGCACGCCTTCGGAAGGTTTCCTTGCAGCTGTCATACCTATCTGTTTTTTCTTTAATCAAATGAGTTTTTAGAGATGCCCTATAATTATTTTTGACATAACAAATTAAAGCATCATAAACAGGTGCTTTTTTTGGCTATGTGGGATTTTTAAATACATCATCGAAGTATTTTACAGAAAAGCATTTTACGTTATTGGCAAAAGTTAAAAATATATCAAATGAATAGTGAGAATGGGTATTGTAATGAGCAAATTGTTGATTTTGGGAGCAGGACAATACGGCAAAGTTGCAAGAGAAATTGCCGAAGCTATAGGAAATTTCGAAGTTATTTCCTTTCTTGATGATAATTCGCCGTCTGCAATAGGTAATCTTTGTGATTATGATAAGTTTTCTGATGAATATGATACTGCAATTGTAGCTATAGGTGATCCTGAGCTAAGATTAGGATTATTGCAAAAGCTTAAAGAATTCGGATATATTATTCCGATACTTGTTCATCCGAAAGCTTATATTTCTCCCAGCTCAGTAATTGAAAATGGCAGTTTTGTTGAGCCTATGGCTATTGTTCATACAGATGTGAAAATCGGAGCAGGCTGTATTATTTCCGCTGGAACTATTGTAAACCATAATGCTGTAATCGGATGCGGATGTCATCTTAATTGCGGCACTATCATCGGTGCAAGAGCAGTTATTAAAGAACTGGTTAGAACAAACTGTGGTCAGATTATAGAATAAATTGTATTACAAGGAGTAGAGAGTTGAATAAGAAGCTTATGAAAACGCTCACTGTTACAGGAGCAGTACTTGGAACAACTTTTGTTGTAATGAAGAAAATTGCAGAAAAACAGTATCCTAAATCTGTTTATGCAGATCAGCCTGAAGAACAGAATAAGATGAAAGGCAAAAAAGTTATCTTCATAGAGGATAAGAATGATCCTGTCAACGCTGACGGTTTACAGGGACATCTTGAAGCTGTAGGAACAGTAGAGCATCTCCCTACTTTTTATGAGCGATATGTCAAGCGTGGAATAGATGTTGTCTTATCATTTGGAGGATTAGTTGTTCTTGCTCCTGTCTATGCTGTTACAGCATTGGCTATCAAGGCAGACGATCCCGGCCCTGTTTTGTTCAAGCAGAAACGTGTTGCACAAAACAAAGGATATTTTCAACTTTTAAAGTTCCGTTCGATGTCTGTAAACACTCCTAAAGATGTACCGACACACATGCTGAAAGACGGAGGTATTACAAAGGTTGGAGCGTTTATTCGCAAGACAAGTATTGATGAGTTACCTCAACTTTGGAATATATTCATAGGAAACATGAGTATCATTGGCCCTCGTCCAGGTCTTTGGAATCAGGATTATCTTACAGCTGAACGTGATAAATACGGAGCAAACGATGTGAAGCCCGGATTAACCGGACTTGCACAGATAAGCGGTCGTGATGAATTGGAAATTCCCGATAAGGCAAAGCTTGACGGGGTGTATGCAAACGCATTGAGAACATCAAGTGTATCAGGTATGTTTATGGATATAAAAATACTTGTTGGTTCTGTATTCGCTGTACTCAAGAGCAAGGGTGTTGTTGAAGGCGGAACAGGTGCAATAGCAAAAGAAACAGCAAAGGCGAAAGAGTTATGAAGAAAATACTGATAACAGGTGCTAATAGTTATATCGGCACTTCCTTTGAAAAATATATGGAAAAATGGCCTGAAAAATATCAGGTAGATACTTTAGACATGATAGGTGACGACTGGAAAAAATATAACTTCACTGGATATGATTCAGTATATCATGTTGCAGGTATCGCTCATTCTGATAATGGTAAAATCAGCCGTGAAAAGGCTAAATTATATTATGATGTCAACTCAAAACTGACAATCCAGACTGCGATGAAAGCAAAAAAATCTGGAGTAAAACAATTCATCTTTATGAGTAGTGCTATTGTTTACGGTGATAGTGCTCCTATAGGAAAGATGAAGATGATTACTAAGGATACGCCTGTTAATCCTGCTAATTGTTATGGTGATAGTGCTCCTATAGGAAAGATGAAGATGATTACTAAGGATACGCCTGTTAATCCTGCTAATTGTTATGGTGATAGTAAGGTCAAGGCTGAAAATGGTCTGCGTAAGCTTGAAGATGAGAATTTTAAGGTAGTTATCTTACGTCCACCGATGATCTACGGCAAAGGTAGCAAAGGAAACTATCCTCTCATGTCGAAGCTTGCTCAGAAATTACCTATTTTTCCAAATGTAAAGAATTGCCGTTCTATGCTCTATGTTGATAATCTTATGGAGTTTGTTCGCTTAATGGTTGAAAATGAGGAAAGAGGAACATTCTGGCCTCAGAATGCTGAATACTCCAACACAAGCGAACTGGTAAAAATGATTGCAGCTCAGCATGGAAAGCGTGTAATTCTTGTAAAGGGCTGTACACTTCCTTTATGCCTTTTAAGATTTGCGACTGGTATTGTGGATAAGGCGTTTGGAAATTTGGCTTATGATAAAAATATCAGCCAATATAAAGAAAATTATAGATTGTTTACCCTTGGTGAAAGTATAAAGGAGACTGAATGGAATGATTGATGCTACAGCGATTATAATGACGAAAAATGAAGAGAAGAATATTGTAGATTGTCTTAAATCTATGAAAGGCTTTGCTAAAAGATGTGTAGTTATTGATTGTGGTAGCACTGATCGAACTGTAGAATTAGCAAAAAAATATGGAGCAGATGTTTATTTCCATGAATTTGAATACTACGCTCGTCAGTTCAATTGGGGCATAGACAACTGTGATATTGACACTGAATGGATTATTCGTCTTGATGCTGATGAAAGATTTCCTGCTGCACTCAATAAAGAAATAGAGAAAATTATAGCTGATCATAAAGGCAAACCTATGAATGGTATTGCTATTGAAGCTGATTTATTTTTTCTTAATAAGTGCATGAAACATGGCATAAGAAACAAGCGTAAGATAATGATGTTTAAAAAGGCATATGGTAGAATAGAAGATCGTCTTCGTGATGCTCATAGTGTCATAAGCGAAGGTTATTCTGTCAGCACTAAACATCGTTTTATTCATTATGATTTTAAAAATATTGATAGCTATATAAAAAAATATAATTGGTATGCAACAAGAGAAATGCAGGATTACATCGATTTTGTAAATGGCGGTAGTACCAATATTAAAACAGATAAGGCTATTCTGGCTCAAAGAAAAAAGAAGTTTGGTCTATATTATAAAGCACCTAAATTTGCTAGATGCTGGGCTTGGTTTATTTATAATTATATTTTTCGTGGTGGTTTTCTTGACGGAAAAGAAGGTCTTGTTTTCTGCTTCTTAGAGTGCTATTGGTATCGCTTTGTAGTTGATGCAAAAATTTATGAATACGAAAAATGTGGCGGAGAAATGGAAAAGCTGAAAGCTTTGGATTAAGGAGAAAAGATGAATAAAACATTAAAGAATATATTATTAAGTCCATTTAATCTTCTTTATAAAATTAATCCTGTCTTTGAACAAAAGTTGATGTTTAGATTGAAGTGTAAGGAAAAACTCGATTTGAATAATCCAATTACTTTTAATCAAAAGCTTAATTGGCTGAAAATTAATGACAGAAATAAATTAATTCCGATATGTGCAGATAAATTTACTGCAAGAAAATACATTAGTGATTGTGGTTTTGAGGAATATTTACCGAAGTTGATTTGGCAAGGAGACGATCCAGAAAACTTGCCTTTTGATAAATTGCCTGAAAAATGTGTAATTAAAGTTACATCTGGTTCAGGAAATAATATTTTTTATGATATAAATGAAAATCCAAATAAGCAGGATATAATTGCAAAGTTGAAAACATGGCTTAAAGAGAAATATTTACTTGCATATGGCGAATGGCATTATAGCCTTATTAAGCCTACGGTAATAGTTGAAGAATTCTTATCAGATGGAGAGCATAAGGTTCCATATGATTTTAAGTTCTTTTGTTTTAATGGTGTCTCTGAAGAAAATCGTGTGGGCTGTATTGCTATTGATAGCGGTCGATATATAGATCATTGTCGCAATATTTATGATAAAGACTTTAATTTTCTTCCGGAAGTTTCATTTGGTTTTAAAAGAGATAAAGCTGCTGTAATTCCAAAGCCAATCTGTTATGATGAAATGTGCAAAGTTGCTACTGTATTATCTAAGCCATTTTATCACGCAAGAATTGATTTTTATATTATTAGGGATAGATTCTATATTGGCGAAATTACTTTTTATAATGGTGCAGCTTATGATATGGTAACTCCCCGTAATTATAATGAAATGATGGGATCGTGGATAAATTTATCTATGTAATGATAGAAAAATTTTGCGAACCAACTTTTTATAGTTGATTGTTACTATTGAGAAATTGTAATTGGATGATTAGATCTTTAATAAAAAAGGAGATTTTATGTCGAGTATTGAAAAAAATGTTAGCATAATTATTCCATGTTACAATTGTGCTACATATATAAAAGAAACATTAGATTCATTAGCAAAGCAAACTTATAAGGATTTTGAGGTTATTTGTATAAATGATGGTTCTACTGATGATACTTTACAAATTCTTGAAAGTTATGCTGCTTACAGCAATTTAGATATTAAAATCATAACTCAAAAAAATGGTGGAGTTAGCAAGGCGAGAAATTGTGGAATTGAAGTGGCTAACGGGAAATATATTTCATTTCTTGATTCAGATGATATATACCATGTTGAATTTCTAGAGCGTATGATTATTCCAATTGAACAACAAAATGTTGATGTTACATATTGTCGTTTAACAAGAGATTTAAATGAAATTTTTTCTTCATTTTCATCAAAAAATGCTTGTTATATTCAAAAACAAAAATCAGCAATGGATAAGTTGCTTTTTGAAATGGGAACCTATGGGTTTTATTGTTATATATATAATAGAAAAGTTTTGTTAGATTTTAATTTGCGGTTTAATGAAAGTATGAAATATTTTGAGGATAGAGAGTTCAATTGGAAATATCTATGTCATTGTAAAAAATATGTATGGATTGATCTTCCGTTATATGGTTATCGTAATAATTTAAATTCTGCAATAAAGCAGAAAACTTCATGGGAAAGATCAGTAAATTCGTTAAATGGAGTTAAACGCATAGAAGAATATATGAAAAATACAAATTGTGCATATTTAGACACATTAAAAGAGTATTTGTATCAGAGAGTTATGTGGGGAGTTGCAAAAAATATTGCTTTATCAAAAGACATTATGCTTTTTGAAAAATTAAAAAATGAATTTGATGTGAACTCTTGCATGAAAAGAACTGCAAAAGACAGTAATAAGCTAGTTGCGTTAGCTTCCATATTATATTTGATACATCCTATGTTATTTTATTATGTGATTCAATTTAAAAAGTGATATTATGGTTAAAATATAAAATTAGACTTCTAATTGTATTGACTGGATTTTAATAAGTTAATATAAAGAAAAAGGAGTATTATAAAAATGCTTAGTGTCTTGATGAGTGTTTATAATGAATCGTTGGATGAAATTAAGCAATCATTGGATTCAATATTAACTCAAAGTTATCGTGATTTTGAATTAATTATTGTATTAGATCAACCTAGTTATGTAGAGGGATTAGATCTTTTAAATCAGTATGCCGAAAATGATTCACGTATAAGTGTATTGGTTAATGAAAAAAATATAGGACTTGCTATGTCGATGAATTATGCAGCAACTTATGCCAAGGGAAAGTATTTATTGCGTATGGATGCTGACGATATATGTATGCCTAATCGATTCAAATTAGAGCATGATGCAATATGCGATGGAAAGTATGATTTAATTTGCGGTAATTATGATTTTATTGATGAAGATGGTACTATATTACCTCAAAAAGTGAAAATATATACTGATGGTCAATTGGATTCATTATTACCATACAGAAATATCATTCATCATCCAACTGTAATTATGACCGCTGAAATATTCAAAAAAGTTGGCGGATATCGCAATTATCCTTGTGCTCAGGATTATGATTTATGGCTTCGTATGAAATGTGCTGGTGCTCGAATGCACATGATGCCTGAAAAACTAATTCAATATCGAGTGAGACAAGCAAGCACAACGATACAAAAACGTTATAAGCAATCATGTACTGGAGAGTATATTCGAAAATTGTATAGGGAAAATAATCAAATGCAAGGGTATTCTTATGATGGATATTTGTCTTATTTGGAAAAAAGAAATGCTAATTCGTCTGTTGCAAATGAAAATTTCATAGAGAATTTTAATCGGTATATGCAATCAAAAAAGTATCTTAAGCAAGGTAAGTTTTTCAAAGGTACTGCTGAACTGGTAAATGTGATTTTTTGTTCCAAATATTATCGACCCCATATACTGCAAAATATAAAAATTATGATAATAACCAAGCTGAAACAGAGGGACGGTTAAATGTTTGAGCGAAGAAATTTAGGTTTTAAATTGCATGATTTGTTGTTTTTCATCTTAATAGTTTTTTCATTCTATTTTACAAGAAATATTTTATGCAGTTTAATGATGATTCTGTTTTTTGGATATACATTTCTTAGAATGATAAAAGAAAACCACAAAATGATAATTCCTAGACCATGCATAGAATTATTAATATTTATTTTATATGGAGCTGGAAATATTATTTTAAGTAACGTTTTATACAAAAACGTAGCACAAAAGATGGTTATTTCAATTTCGTTAAACTGGTTAATGATTTTAGCAATTGTTCAATATATATACATGAAAAAAGATGTTTTTAAAATTTTGAAAATGTTTGAAATAAGCATCTTTATTATTGACCTTATTGTAATTGTCCTTTCACTTGGTACGATAACAGAAGGTCGCTTGGCAAGTGGAACAAATATAAACTCGAATATGCTTTCAATGTTATGTGTTTATGGGATTATATTAACACTTTTTTTTCATAAAAAAGGCGAAATGACCGATAAGGCATATTGGTTTAGACTTATATTATACAGTATATCAATATTATTATCCGGTTCACGAAAAGGATTAATAATGACTGTAATAGCATTTTTTATAATTAATATAGAAGGTAAAAAAAAGAAAATCATAAAAACACTTTTAGCTTCTTTAGGAATAGCTATGGTTGTATATATATTGATTATGTATATTCCTGTTTTATATAATATAATCGGTGTTAGAGTAGAAAATCTAATAATATTGCTCACTGAAGGATCTACAGATGAAGGATCGCTTAAAAGCCGACAAACACTGGTACAGATAGCTATGGAGTATATAAAACAAAAGCCATGGACTGGTTATGGTTATGATTGTTTTAAAATGGTTTCTGGTACAGGTGGCAGTGGTAAGGTCGGTGTAGGTGAAGTTGGATATTATTCGCATAATAACTACATAGAATTGTTATTTGGTGGTGGAATTATTGGCTTAATTCTTTATTATCTACCAATGCTATATCTTGTTATTAATTTAATAAAATTGCAAAAAAAAGATGATTGTATAGTTTATATTCTTGCTATCATGATTTCGAAACTTGCTATAGAATATGCATATGTTTCGTATTATAATCGTTTAGATGCATATATTTTAGCTATAATTATTGGATGCTATTTTGTTGTTCGAGAAAAGAAAACTATAGTTGAGTAATTAAATATTAGTATAAGCAAATATCAATTTTAATAAAGAAGAATAATATTAAGTTTTTACATGAAAAATAAATCAAAAAACAAAGATAGATTTAACAAGATTTGTAACGAAAATGTCTGATAGTCTGAATATTACGGGAAAGAGAGACGTTGAGCAGTTTAATTGCGTTGACAATCAAAAATTGAAGTGAAGGAGACCTCTATATGCCATCAATAAAAAAACTCATTAAGAATCCTGCTAAAGTAGTCTATATTTTAGATAAAATTGGGGTTAGTAAAATAATACCAGATAGTGCGTATTTGAAATTAAAGTATAAAGCTAATTTTGAAAAAAAATTGAACATAAAAACTCCTCGAACTTATAATGAAAAACTTCAATGGTTAAAGTTATATGACCGTAAGCACGAATATACTGAAATGGTTGATAAATATGAGGTCAAGAAATATGTTGAGCGTCGAATTGGTAAGGAGTATATTATTCCAACTTTAGGTGTTTGGGATTGTGTTGAAGATATTGATTTTTCTTCTTTGCCAAATCAATTTGTTTTAAAATGCACACACGACAGCGGTGGATTAATCATTTGTAATGATAAATCAAAACTTAATATCGAACAAGCAAAGTCAAAATTAAAAAAAGCATTAAAAAATAAATTCTATATCTACGGCAGGGAATGGCCTTACAAAAATGTTAAGCCACGCATAATTGCTGAAAAGTATATGGAGGATTCAACAACTGGTGAATTGAGAGATTATAAGTTTTTCTGTTTCAATGGTGTTGCCAAGGCTTTATTTATTGCAACAGATCGACAAAAAGCAGATGAAGAAGTAAAATTTGATTTTTTTAATATGGAGTTTGAACATCTTGATTTTCGTCAGGGACATCCAAATTCAAAAAAGCAAATATTTAAACCAATAACCTTTGATTTGATGAAAAAAATGGCTGAAAAACTTTCAGAAGGGATTCCACAAGTTCGAGTGGATTTTTATGAAGTTGATGGAAAAATGTATTTTGGAGAAATTACTTTTTTTCATCATAATGGTTTAGTTCCATTTGAGCCAGAAGAATGGGATCTAACATTTGGCAGTTGGATTAATTTGCCTCAAAAATAATTTATAATAAGGATTTTTATTTATGAAATGTGGAATAGTAACTGTATATAATAGTGAGAATTGTGGAAGTTTTCTACAAGCTTATGCTTTATCCCGAACTCTTCAGAAAAAAAATCATGAAGTAGTTTTTATACGACAAAATTTTAAGGACCATTCAGTTTCACCTAGAAACAGATTGAAAATGTTGGTAAAAACCGCATTGAGAGGAAATTTTTCTGGAGTGAAACGCTTAAAACAAAAACATTTTGCATTTATGGATGCATGCAAAAAATTAAAAATAGTTGATAAATATGATGATGTTTCTTGTTTTATTTTAGGTAGTGATGTTATATGGGATATAACCGTTCCTTTTTTTCTAAATCACTATCCATTTTTCTGGGGTACTCAATTTAAGAATAAAAAAACAATTTCATATGCTGCGTCTTTAGGATCTGCCGACGAAACCGATGTGAAGAATACTTCTTTTATTCCGATTGCTTTAAATAATATTAATACGATAAGTGTGCGAGATGAAACTTCTAGACGTTCACTTAAGCCTTTTTGTAAAAAAGAAATTCAAGTTGTATGTGATCCAACATACCTACTGAACAAAAAAGAATATGATGATATCGCTAAACCACTTGATTTGAGTGATTTTATATTTTTATATTATTATGGAAATGTAGAAAAAGATTATGAAGCGATAATTAAATTGATTGCCCAAAAAGAAAGTCTTAAAATTGTAACATTTGGAAATGGAAATCAATGGTGTGATATAAATCTCGCTTATGATCCGTTATTATTTTTATCAATATATGATAAGGCCAAATACATAATTACTAACACTTTTCATGGGACAGTCTTTGCAACAATATACGAGAAGAAATTTGTTGTTATTAAAAATGAAAAAACCAAAATTATAGATGTTTTGAAAATGTGCGGATTATCCAATAAAATGACACAAAGATCTGATGATATTATATCAATTCTTCATTCGGATTTTGATTATGAAACTACTCGTTGCAATATTGAAGCCGAACGAAAAAAAGCTTTTTTATTTATAAATGAGGCACTTATGGGAAGTGATACAAATGGTAAAATCTAGAGGAGGAGTTTTAAAACTGAATTTTATAACCAGCTTTATACAAGAATTAATTATAGTTGTATTTGGTATGGTTTTTCCTAGAATTATATTGTTATTTTTTGGTTCAACATATAATGGTTTATTAAATTCTGTTGCAAACTTTCTAGCATTTTCAGTTGTATTAAGAGCTGGACTTGGTAATGTTACTAATGTTGCACTTTACAAGCCGTTAGCAGAAGGAAACTTCGATAAAATTAGTAGTATTATGGTAGCAACCAATAAATTTATGAGAAAAGTTGGATATTTGTTAGCTGCAATTATTTTAGGTTTTGCATTTATTTATCCTTTCTTAGTTTTAGATGAATTTAACTATTGGTTTTCATTTTCATTAATTTTAATTGTTGGTGCTGCTTCTTGGATTGAAAATATGTTTTCAATTAAATATAAAATATTACTTCAAGCAGATCAAAAATATTATATTCAAACTATAGTTACAATTGTTGCGTATGTTTTGTCTAATGTTTTGGGTATCATATTAACAATTTCAGGGTTTGGTATTCATATTGTAAGAGTAGGTATGTTAATAGGATTGATGACTACACCTTTTATGTTAAAACTATATGTAGAACATCATTATGAAATAAATTGGACTGCCAAACCCGATGATGAAGCAATAAAGTCCCGCTGGAATGCTTTTGCTCAGCAATTGGCATCTATAGCTAACAATAACGTTTCTACTATATTGATTACAATCATTTTTCCACTAAAGGAACTGTCTGTTTACACTATATACTACATGGTAGTAAAAAATGTTAATCAGTTACTTACAACTTCTTTTGTTGGAATTCGTTCTACTTTTGGTAATATGTATGCTCAAGGAGAGGTTGAAATACTAAAAAAACGATTTAAAGATTTTGAGTGGTTAGTATTTGCTGGTGGAGCTATTTTATACAGTGTGACAGCTATATTGCTTACACCTTTTGTTCGCTTATATACAAGCGGAATAACAGACGTTGACTATAATCGTTATTGGTTTGGTTTATTATTAGTTCTTTCAGGTTATTTATATGTAACAAGAATTCCATATCAAATGATAGTTGAAGCATTAGGTTTATTTAAACAAACTAGAAATAGTGCAATTATGGAAATTGTAATAAATATTGTTATTTCTATAATCTGTACACCTTTTTTTAGATTAAATGGAATTATAATAGGAACTTTAGTAGGTGGTATACTACGAACTTTTAATTTGATTTTGGTGTGTAATAGAGAGATTATGCATTTTTCTTTGTGGTTAATTATAAAAAATTATATTATTTATCTTGGATTTAGTTCTTCTTGGGTTTTATTATCGTCAATTATTATAAAAACTAATTGTGCGAATTTTGGAGAATTAATTGTAATAGCTATTCCAGTTGTGTTAATTACATCTATCGTTGTTATAATTGCAAGTATTATATTTAATCGAAAACAATTAATATCTTTTTCAAGATATTTACGTAAAAAATGATTAATTTTGTAAAGAGGTCATAAAATGGTTATACAAGAAAATGTTTGTCTTGCAAATAAGACAACTATGAAAATTGGTGGTAATGTAAAATTATTCTACGTGCCTGAAACGGAAAACGAATTAATTGATATTGCACAAACAATATATGATTCCAATGAACGTTTACTTATTTTATCAGGTGGTTCAAATTTACTTATTAATGATGAGAAGTGTTTTGAAAAAGTAATTTATATGAGTTCTGCATGTTTAGAAATGAAAGAATTAGATAATAATAAATTTTATATAGGTGCATCCAATCGGATTCAAAAGGTAATTTCTTTTGTAAATGCACGTAACCATGGCGGTTTTGAAAGTTTAATTGGATTGCCTGCTATGTTTGGTGGAATTATCTATATGAATGCTGGAATTGGTGGTAAAGGAAATTCTTTATTCACAATAAGCGATTTTATTGACTCCGTAAAAGTATGGGATTTATACGAAAAAAAGCTTATGGAATTACCTGTAGAGCATTGTGAATTTTCGCATCGTCACTCAATTTTTCATAATCAACGATACGTGATTCTTGGAGCTACTATTCAATGTAAGAAAATAAGTTGTGAAGAATCAAAAAAAATTAAAACAGAACGAATTAAGTTTTGTAGAGAAAAATTTGAATATGGTAATGGGTGTTTTGGAACTTGTTTTTCAGTTGCAAATTATAAAATTTTAAAAATGGTTTCTTCATATGATAAATTTAGAAAAATTGGTAAAGGAAGAGTAACTTTTGGTGAAAACAATTCCAATTGGTTAGTTAATCATGGTAGCGGTACTTATAAAGATGCAATTAAATTAATTAATACTTGTAAGTTGTTACATCGAGTTTGCAAAAAAAATATAAAATGTGAAGTTATCATTTGGGATTAAGAAGAGTATATATTACGATTTTTGTTATTTACATTAAAAAAATATTTATAAATCTGTTTGCAAAGTTGGATGAAAAAAACAAAGAAGTAATACACCCAATACCGCCATAACGGCGGTATTGGGTTAATAAACGGAGGTTAAATCTTTATGACAAATATCAGTTGCTATGTTTATGAATCCTGCAACTGATATTTGTCATGTTCTTTTATAGGTGATATTTTTCTGTACAACTCTTGACCTCCTCAGAAATATCTGCTATAATTTAATAAAGTAAACCAATGCAGATACATTGAAATCCAAGAGGTGATACAATGAAAGAATACTGTATGTACCTGCGAAAATCAAGAGCAGACGTTGAAGCGGAAGCACGTGGAGAGGGGGAAACCCTCTCCCGTCATCAGAATATGCTTATGGAGCTTGCAAAACGTCAGAAGCTGAATATTGTGAAGATTTACAAGGAGATAGTCAGCGGCGACAGCATCGCTGCCCGTCCTCAGATGCAGGCATTGCTTTCAGATGTGACCCAGGGCAAATATGCAGGTGTGCTTGTAGTTGAGATAGAACGTCTTGCAAGAGGCGACACCATAGATCAGGGTATAGTCGCACAGGCGTTCCGAGAATCTTCAACAAAGATTGTTACACCGACAAAAACTTATGATCCCGATAACGAGTTTGACGAGGAATACTTTGAGTTTTCGCTGTTTATGAGCCGACGTGAGTACAAGACAATCAAGCGTCGTATGCAGGCGGGCAGGCTTGCTTCAATTAAAGAGGGGAACTACATAAGCACTACAGCACCCTATGGCTATAGGAAAGTCAATCCTGAGCCGAAAGTTCATACACTTGAAATTGTTCCTGAAGAAGCTGAAATAGTCAGGCTGATATATAAGCTGTATCTTGAAGGACACGGTGCAAAATTTATTGCCAACGAGCTTAATCGCATGGGGATAAGTCCGCAGAAAAGTCAATACTGGGAATATCCGAGTGTTAAAAAAATACTTGCAAATCCTCTGTATTGCGGAAAAGTTGGCTGGAAAACCAAATCAAACGGTGATACGTTGTACAAGGGACTCCATGAGCCTATAGTCAGCGAGGAAATCTTCAATGCTGTTCAGGATAAGAAAAAAACAAATCCTGCTGCACAGCTTCACCCTAATGATACATTGCTGAACTACTACCACAATATTCTCTATTGTAAAAACTGCGGACATCAGTTAAGACGCAGAGTAATTGCCAACAGCGGTCATGAGTATATGCTGTGTACTCATAGGGAATGTCGTGGAAAGATTGTAAGCTCTACAATTGAAGCTGTTGACGAAGCTGCGATTTCGGCTTTCCGCTATCGTATAAAGCAGCTTGAAAAGCTGAAAAGAAGCGGTAAAACAGAGTTTAAAAATGAACCCGACAAAAAAGCTCCGCTGATTGCAGAGCTTGAAAAATCAAAACGTCAGCTATCAAGGCTGTACGATTTGCTGGAGCAGGAGATATATGACATTAATACTTTCCTTGAACGCTCAAAAGTTGTCAACGAGAAGATACATTCTCTTGAAGCAGCAATAAAGGAAATTGACAGCGAACAAAAGATACCACAGCTTCCGCCTGACGAAGCTATCAGACGGCTTGAATATGTAATTGAGAATTTTGCAGATTCCAATCCCGAAGAAAAAAACAGGCTTCTTCACACAGTTGTCAGAAAACTGTACTATCATAAAACTCAAAAAATGTGTAAAAATAAAACGGATTCAGACCTTACTTTGAATGCGGATTTTTTATAGAATATATGTACAACAAGGATATTATAATCAATGCCGTTTATCATAAAATATGTACGTGAAAATGGTTTATCCTTTACAAGAAAGTTTAAGTATGATATAATATGCTTAAAGGACATCTCTAAAGAAATATAAATGATAATTAACGAGGACTTAAAATGAGTTACTTTATTTTTGAAAATAAAAAGATATATTATAGCGAATGTGGTACAGGCAGACCTTTGCTGTTTCTTCACGGAAATACTGCTTCCTCGAATATGTATGCACAGATTGCGGACAGATATAAGCAGGATTTTAATGTAATATTATTGGATTTCTTAGGACATGGAAAATCAGACAGATTAAATGAATTCCCTATTGATTTGTGGTTTTATGAAGCCATACAGGTTATAGCTTTCCTGAAAGAGAAAAAATATACAGATGTAAATATAATAGGCAGCAGCGGTGGTGCAATGGTTGCACTTAATGTTGCGTTAGAAGCCCCAGAACTTGTTAGCAAAGTAATTGCTGATAGTTTCGAGGGGGAGAAGCCGAATAAAATATTTACTAAAAATTTATTGACAGATAGAGCTAATGCCAAAGCAGATAATAATGCACGAATGTTTTATTCGTATATGCATGGTTCAGATTGGAAACAGATAGTGGATAATGACACAGCTGTAATTATACGACACGAAAAAGAAATAGGACGTTTTTTTCATAAGTCATTGAATTTGCTTAAAGCGGATATTCTGTTGACTGGTAGCAAGAAAGATGAATTTATGTCTGCTGTAGCTGAAAATTATCTTGAAAACACTTACAAGGATATGATACAGAAGATAGGTCACGGTAAAATTCATTTATTCAATTCAGGTGGTCATCCTGCTATGATTACAAATCAGGATGAATTTTATAAAATAAGCAGAGATTTTTTGCTGTGAAGTTTTTTCATGCAGTATAAACTTACAGTCTTAATGTTGCAATTTTTTAAATTTGAAAGGGTTGATTAGATATGAAAATAATTCCATATACCACCAGTTTATCTGACTATTTAAAGGAAGATGATGTGATTGATTACAGCGATGAATCTATTACACAGCTTGCAGATGAATTATACAAAAAGGCTGACAGCGAAACGGAATACATAAAAGCGGCTTTTGAGTTTGTAAGAGATGAGGTTTCTCACTCGGCGGACATAAATGAAGATATGATAACCTGTTCCGCTTCAGAGGTATTAAGAGCAAGGCATGGTATATGCTTTGCAAAATCTCATTTACTTGCAGCTTTGTTGCGTTGCAAATCCATACCAACTGGATTTTGTTATCAAAAGCTGACTTTTGGCGATGAAACATCTCCGGTTCTTGTGTATCACGGATTAAACGGCGTATATCTCAATGAGTACAAAAAATGGATACGTCTTGACGCAAGAGGAAATAAGGGCAAAATCAATGCACAGTTTTCAATTGACGAAGAACAGCTTGCCTATCTTGTTCGTACTGAAAAGGGCGAGGAGGACGGATTAGTCATTTATCCTGCTCCTGATGTGAAGATTTTGGAAAAGCTGAAAAATAATAAGACAAGGACAGAACTTTGGAACGATTTGCCTACTGAATTAGGCTGTTGCATTTATTAATGAAATTTACGGAGGAAATAAAATGTATTTATCTGAATACTGCGATGTTAATTATAATGAAACGAATAATATCGTATTTGTAAAATGGAAGAAATTCTGCTGTATGGAGGATTACAGAAAACCTTTAGAATTTGCTCTTGACATTATAAAACAATACAAATGCGATTATGTCGCTGATACACGTGACGGGTTTGAGAATATACCCGAAGATACAAAGTGGGTAGCTGATTATTTTATGCCAAAAGCCGCTGAATATGGCTGTACGTGCATTTACTTCATTATTGATGAGAATAATACTCTGAAAGATGAACTTGAAGGACAGCAAAAGGATTCACAAAGTCTTATGCAGTTTAAATATATCTATGATATTTGTGAAGTTTCAACAGAGAGGTAAAAATGCTGAAAAAATACAAATTTGGTTTTGATATATGGGGGTTGGTCGTATTCTTAATTGTGATGATTCCAACTTTTATTTGGTCGGCAGTACCTGCTCCAGATGATATATTAAGAAATGAATCAAAAACTCAGATTATTGATGTGATAGGTTCAGTTTGTCAAGTGTTATTCGCTGCTATATTGTGTGTGCTGATAAACCAAGAGAGGAAAAAATTAAAGCTTTCACCGCTTATTATAGCGGCAATTATATCAACAATTATCTATTTTGCAGGGTGGATATTGTACTATTGCGGCAATACATCCCCACTTGTAATTATGGCATTGACATTGCCGCCATGCTTTGCGTTTTTCTTCTTTGCACTTGATAGAAGAAATATTTTAGCAGTTTTTCCGATTGTATGTTTTACTGTATGTCATCTGGTATATGGCATTGTGAATTTTTGCTTATAAAGAGGAATGGTTTAAGATATGATAAAGCTTTTAGGAAGAGGAAATGATAAATGCTGCTGACAAATTATGATTTCTATGATGTATATGCATATATTGTGAATTTTCGAAGTTTCCCCAAAAAATTCAAGAATTATCTGATACCGACAGAGCAGATTATTAGTTATATGAATGCTCCGATAAAAAATGAGCTTGATAATAATACAATCAGAAAAATTATCAGACCATTTTACAACAACGGAGATAGTATGCTGTGGGTAACAGTTGACAATATCTATACAGCAAACCTATGCATTATAAAGCATATTTCGTATTATAGCATACTTTCAGCAATATTTGAAGAAATGCTGCGTGTTTACGAAAATGAACAGCAATTCGTACAGCTTTGTGATGCAGTACATAATATCCCTTTAATTTTAGCGGATGCAAAAAAGCTCGAAAAGGTAATAAAAATAATGATAAAGGAATACAGAGAAAATTATAACCATGATTTTCTTGTAGATGAATTAAAGAAATTAAAAGTATCTAACCGTGTAAACAGATGAAATGGAGAAATATTATGAAAATAAGACCATTTATATTAAATCGTGATTTTGATAAAATTAAAAACTGGATTACCGATGAGAGAACACACGCTATGTGGTGTGCTAATCGTTTTGAATATCCCTTGAATAAGGTGAATTTTACAGCTATAATGACAGAGATATGGAAAGAATATGGAGATATTCCCCATGTTGCAGTTGATGATAGCAACGAAATAATAGGCTTTTTCTGTTATTCCTTAAATCCAGATACCAATGAGGGAATGTTGAAATTCATAATGGTAGACCCTGCACAACGTGGGAAAGGAATCGGAAAAACTATGATTCGGCTTGCCCTTGAATATGCGTTTGATATTACAAAAGCAGATGCTGTTCACCTCAATGTATTTACAGAAAATGCAAGAGCAAAGAAATGTTATGAAAGTGTTGGTTTTGCAGAGAGATACACAGACGCTGACGTATTTGCCTATAAAGATGAATTGTGGGGCAGATGTAATATGATTATAAAAAAAGGAATTGTTTGAGATATGATAAAGCTTTTAGGAAAAGGAAATGATTTATACACAGAAAGCGGCAGAATAACCAAATCAGGATATATTGTATTGGTTATTTCAACTATATTCGGACTTGCTTGTTTTTTGACAGGCAGGGAGATTTATGGAAGAATATTGAAAAATAAGGCTGATAATTCAGCCATAAAGTGATAAGGAGCAAAAAAATGATATACACAAAACTAACCCAAAAAGCAATGCAGATAGCGTATGCGGCACATCATGGACAGACTGACTGCAATGGTATGCCATACGTATTCCACCCATATCACTTAGCGGAGCAAATGGACGACGAGATTTCATGCTGTGTGGCATTGCTCCACGACGTAGCGGAAGATACAGAGGTAACTCTTGACGAACTTGCAAAGAATTTTCCGCAGGAGGTAATTGAAGCCTTAAAGCTTCTGACCCATGAAAAAGATACGGATTATTTTGAATATGTCCGCAGAATAAAGGAGAATCCTACTGCAAAAAAGGTTAAGCTTGCTGATTTAGCACACAATATGGACAGGAGCAGAATTGTTGACAGTTCCGCTGTATCTGCTGAAAAGCTGAATAAATGGGATGAAAAGTATAGCAAAGCTATGGAGATTTTGACGAGAGAAATTTAAAAGTATTACAGGAGAAAAATTATGAAATTAATATTTAAACAACGTATGTTCTCATGGTTTGATAGTTACGATATATATGATGAGTCCGGAAATACCGTGTTTGTCGTCAAGGGACAGCTTTCATGGGGACATTTACTCAAAATCTACGACGCATATGGAAATGAAGTTGGTAGTGTAAAGGAGAAAATACTGACATTACTTCCTAAATTTGAAATGTATCTTGAGCAGAAATATGTCGGTTGTATAAGCAGAGAGCTTTCTTTGTTCATTCCCAAATACAATATTGATTATAACGGCTGGCACGTTGAGGGTAACTGGTTTGAATGGGATTATAATATCGTTGATTATACAGGGCAGAGTGTTGCCAGTGTTTCAAAGGAAATTTGGAAATGGACTGATACATATGTAATTGATATTTATAATCAGCAGGACGCAATTTATGCACTTATGCTTGTTATTGCTATTGATGCGGAGAAGTGTTCCAGGGATAATTAAAGGGCATCTCTAAAGAAATTTTGCTTTTAGAAAACCACTGAATGGAGATAAAAATGAGAAAAATATTGATAGTTGAAGATGACAATGCTCTTTCTATGGGACTATGCCGTGCATTGAAAAGCGAAGAAATAGAAACTATCCCTGCTGAAACCCTACATTCAGCAAAGGAACAGCTTGCAAAGAATGAAATTTCTTTGGTGCTGCTTGATGTCAATCTTCCTGACGGAAACGGCTTTGATTTTCTTCCATTTGTTAAAAATACATATGGCATACCTGTAATAATGCTTACCGCTAACGACCTTGAAACCGATATAGTAGCAGGCCTTGAAGCAGGTGCCGACGACTATATAACAAAGCCTTTCAGCCTTGCGGTGCTTCGTGCAAGAGTAAACACACAGCTTCGTAAAACTGTTGTGAAATCAGAAAATATTAAATTTATGGACGGCAGTTATGTTTTTGATTTTGAGAATATGGATTTCACTGTTGGTGGAATATCTGTTGAATTGAGCAAAACAGAACAAAAACTGCTTCGAATACTTACAGCTAATGCGGGAATCACTCTTTCACGTGAAAAATTAGTTGACAGAATTTGGACAGACGGTGCAGAATATGTGGACGAAAACGCTCTTTCAGTATCTATAAAAAGGCTTCGTGATAAGCTTAATGCTAAAGAGTATATCAGGACTGTTTACGGTATCGGATATATGTGGGTGAAGAACAATGTATGAGGATACAAAATACACAATAGAAATAGATTTATTGCTGCCTTGTCTTATTATTTTCGGAGCAGCATTGATAGCGTATGCTGTATATTGCCGTTTACATCTGAAAAAACAGATAAATAAAATTGACGCAATGCTTGATGAAGCGATTAACGGAACATTTGTTGAAAAGGAATATAACGAAACACAGCTTTCGTATCTTGAATCAAAGTTATGGAAATATCTTTCATCATCCGAAATCTCAGCACGAAAAACAGGAGAGGAAAAAGCAAAAATCAAAACGCTCATTGCAGATATTTCTCATCAGACCAAAACACCGATAGCAAATATTTGCCTTTATTCCGAGCTGTTATCGGAAAGTGAACTGTCAGAGGAACAGAAGGACTATACAGAGAGAATATCAGCACAATCTGATAAACTTTCTTTTCTTATCTCCTCTCTTGTTAAGCTTTCAAGACTTGAAACAGGTATTATTTCTCTTTCTCCAAAGGAAAACCTTATTGCACCAATGCTTGAAAAGATTATATCCCAAGCTCAGCTTAAGGCATCGGCAAAAGGACTTCAGCTTGACCTGATATGCGGCGATGAAAAGGCTGTATTTGATGAGAAATGGACTAATGAAGCCATATGGAACATTGTTGATAATGCTATAAAATACACTGAAAGAGGAAAAGTAAGTATAACCGTAAAAAACTATGAAATGTTTGTCTGTGTAGAGATAGCCGATACAGGCTGTGGTATTCCCGAAGAAGAACAAGCACGGATTTTTGCCCGTTTTTATCGCTCCGAAAAAACATCATCAGAGGAAGGAGTTGGCATTGGTCTTTATCTTGCAAGACAAATATTATCGGCACAGAACGGATATATTAAAATTTCATCAGAGCCAGGAAAAGGTTCAGTATTTTCTGTGTTTCTTTCAAAACTGTAAGAATTGTTTTCCCTGTGGAAATAATGTGGTAAGATTTATATTATATAATTCGTATTGTAAGGAAAATACAATACGAATTTTTTAAGGGCATCTCTAAAAATCCGTTTGATTAAAGAAAAAAACAGATAGGTGCGGCAGCTGCAAGGAAACCTTCCGAAGGCGTGCTGTCGCACTCCAAGGGAGGTTGACGCAGCAGATGTCGTGCATAGCTGTTTTTTCTCAAAATGGGTTTTTAGAGATGCCCTTAAGGCGACACCGCACAGAGCTTGTGCGAAAGATGCAGGCAGATTTCGTGCAAAAACGTCAGATGTGCTTTGTGCGGTGTTGCCTAAAGGAGAGTATACTATGATTATTTTATCAACTGAAAATCTTAAAAAGACATATGGCAAAGGTGAAACAGAAGTAAAAGCTCTTAACGATGTAACACTGGAAGTCGAGCAGGGTGAATTTGTATCAATTGTAGGTACATCGGGAAGCGGAAAATCAACTCTGCTCCATATGCTTGGAGGACTTGACCGTCCAACAAGCGGTACTGTTAAAGTTGAGGGAAAAGATATTTTTTCCCTTAAAGATGAAGAACTTACAATATTCAGAAGAAGAAAAATCGGTTTTATATTCCAGAATTACAATCTTGTCCCGTCACTTAATGTGTATGAAAATATTGTCCTCCCCGTTCAGCTTGACGGCAGAGAGCCTGATAAGAAGTATATCGACTTGATAATTGAAACTCTCGGTCTTTCAGAAAAGCTTGAAAATCTCTCAAATAATCTTTCAGGCGGTCAACAGCAAAGAGTTGCCATTGCAAGAGCATTAGCATCAAAGCCTGCAATAATTCTTGCTGATGAACCTACAGGAAACCTTGACAGTAAGACATCGCAGGATGTTATGGGATTGCTCAAAGTGACAAGTACAAAATTTTCACAGACAATTGTTATGATTACCCATAACGAGGAAATTGCACAGCTTGCCGACCGTATCGTAAGAATTGAAGACGGAAAAATTGTTGAAAAAGCGTAGGGGTGAGCATAATGAAAGTACAGAATAAAAAATGTATATTTAATCTCAGCATTAAAAATATGAAATTGGCAAGAGTTAGAAATATTGTTGCTATTATTGCAATAGTGCTTACAACGCTTCTTTTTACATCGCTTTTTACAATTCTTGGTTCAATTGTTAAGGGATTTGAATATTCAAACTTCCGACAAGTAGGAACCTATGCACACGGAGAATACAAGAATATTACTAAAGAACAGGTTGAAATATTATCTGACGACAAGAGAATAGACAATTACGGAATACGACGTGTTCTCGGATTTGGTTCAGATGAAAGGCTTATAAAGAATTATACAGAAATAAGCTGTATGGACGAAAATACTGTAGAATGGTCATTTATTACGCCTGCAACAGGTAGACTTCCGAAAGAGAACACAAACGAGGCTGCCGCTGATACTAAGGTGCTTGAATGTCTTGGTGTGCCATTGGAAATCGGTGCAGAATTTTCTGTAACTATTGAAGTAGACGGTGTTGAAACGGCAGAGGAATTCGTTCTCTGCGGCTGGTGGGAACGTGATGTGGTTTCTATGGCAAGTAATATCATTGTACCCGAAAGCAGACTTGAACAGACTTTCGATAAGCTGAATACACAGTTTATTGACGAAAATATCGGCAGTTATATGATGACAATAATGCTGAAAAGTTCACGTAATATCGAATCTACATTAAATTCTATTGTAGAAGAAAAGGGGTATTCTCTTAATTCTGATGATGATAATTATATCAAAGTCGGAAGCAACTGGGGCTATACAGGTGAAGCAGACGGCGAAACAAACCTTGGTACATCATTAACTGTATTTACTCTGCTTTTACTTATAGCACTTGTCGGATATCTTATAATCTATAATATTTTCAGAATTTCCGTTTCAAACGATATTCGCCATTATGGTATGCTTAAAACTATCGGTACAACAGGAAGTCAGATTCGCTCAATCATCCTCACACAGGCAATTATTCTTTCAGTTTTCGGCATATCTATCGGTTTAATTCTTGGTTGGTTAACAGGTGCATTGCTCACTCCTATGGTAATGAGTGGAACTAACGCTGATAGAACAGCGGGCGTTTCAGCAAGTCCCATTATATTTATTTTGTCAGCCTTTTTCTCCTTTGCAACTGTTGTTTTATCCTGCTTAAAGCCAGGGAAAATCGCTGCTTCTGTTTCTCCTATTGAAGCTTTGAGATATACAGAAACTACACCTGGCAAGTTTACCAGAAAAAGCGGAAAAGCAATATCAATTTCACGTATGGCTGCGGCAAATCTTGCAGGCAGTAAGGGTAAAACAGCTGTAACTGTTATATCTCTTTCGCTTTCTGTTGTGCTTTTTACTCTGACAATAACATTTGCAGGCAGTTTCAGCGTTGATAAATATCTTAAAGATGAAATTTTCGACTATCAGGTGTCCTGTGCTGAGTATTTCAATATAAAAGCTGAATGGAATTACAACAACGCCCTGACATATGATTATGTTGCACCAATTGAAGAACTTGACGGCATCACAGGTATGGGAGTAACCTGTGGAATTGATTTTCACTCTCACCCTTCTGCATTACTTCCAAAGGATGTAGTACGTAAAAATATGAAGTCATATAACGATGATGAAAAAACAATTGATGAATTTTTTTCAAGAAATCAAAACGCTGACGGTCTTGTTTCTTATAGCAGTCAGATTCAGGGAATGGATGAGTTTATTCTCACTCAGATGACTGTAACCGAGGGCGATATATCCAAGCTTTTATCAGATGAAAATTACGTTGCTGTTGATAGTGAAAGCGGATTGAATGTGGGCGATACTGCGATTATGGTTTTTACAGAAAACACGCAGATTACAATGAGAACCGGTGAGGTTTATACTGATTGGAGTTACATTGATGATTCAATGTTTGGTATGATAGAAAATATTGATTATGACGAGATTGAAGTTGAGTTTATTGTAGCAGCAAAAATCAACCTATATAATTCTATCGGCTATCGCTATTATACAGGCGAACAGTTTATCGTAAGCAACGACAAGCTATTAGAATTTTATCCCAATGCCGCACCACTCAGCTATGTTTTCAATGCAGAGGATGAAAAGGAAGCCGATATTGAAAAGTTTATTGAGAATTACACTAAAAACGGCAATATGGACTATTCCAGCAAGGCAACTCTTGCTGCTGAATTTGAATCATTCAAAAATACGTTTTTTATCCTCGGCGGTGCATTAAGCCTTATTGTAGGACTTGTGGGTGTTCTTAATTTCATTAACACTATCCTCACAGGTATTATTTCAAGAAAAAAAGAATTTGCTACATTGCAGGCTATAGGTATGACAGGAAAACAGCTCAAGGCTATGCTGATTTATGAGGGGATTATGTATATGATAGGTGCGGCAATAACAGCGGTTGTGTTTAATTTCCTTACCATACCGATTTCATCTGTCATGGAAAAGATATTCTGGTTCTGCGACTACAGATTTACAATTCTTCCGACAGCTATTACAATTCCGATATTTGCGGCAATTGGAGTAATTGTTCCGATAATTACATATATGATTTTCACTAAAAAATCGGTTATAGAAAGACTCAGGGAAAGTGAGTAATAGTATTCCTGCATATTCTTGCCTCGTTTTCAACATAAGGGCATCTCTAAAAACCCCTTTTGAGAAAAAACAGCTATGCACGACATCTGCTTCGTCAACCTCCCTTGGAGTACGAAAGCACGCCTTCGGAAGCTTTCCTTGCAGCTGCCGCACCTATCTGTTTTTTTTTTAATCGAACGGGTTTTTAGAGATGCCCATAATTATGATTGAAAATTCGTACAAAAACTTTGCGTCAACATAACCTAATAAAATTTGAATCAATATGGTGTTTTCTACACAAATAAAAATGCAAAAATCCGCTGACTGATTCCTCCGTCAGCGGATTTTTGCATTATTGCCGTTAGTTATGATTATATTCAAACTTTTCAATCTGACAGGTATGCACCTTTTCTTTCTCATCATAATTAATTCCAACGAGGAGAATATCTCCGCCGTAGCCTGAAATAGCGTCGCAGTAGCCTTTTTCTTTGATTTGCTCAATTGCTCCGCCTGATGAATGATTCCATTTCAACTCAATGAGAAGTGCGGGTTTACGGGAATTTTTCTTCGGAAAAAAGAGAATATCTGCATATCCCTTGCCACTTGGAAGCTCCTGAAAATCAATATAGTCATCCACACGACTCACATAAGCAAGCATGATAACCATTCGCAAAGCCTGCTCATTGTTGTAAAACTTTGCGTTAGCATAATACTGATGTGCCATTTCGATACGTTCCGCAACTTCATCGCCGTCCATACGGAGAGTAGCTTTTAGCAGAGCATCAGAGTTTTTGATGACTTTTGAAAGTTCTTCACGGGAACTGTTTTTCGTTGCTCGGATGAACTCAGCACGAACCTCTTCATTTGGAATATATACAGCTCTATCATTGCCATCGTAAGCAAGATAACCA